>NZ_JBICKH010000039.1:0-145947 GCF_043103905.1 Pseudomonas sp. yb_2
CTCTCGTAGCGGGAGGCGAATCATACAGCACTTGGAAACGCTGTCAACCATCATCTCAACCGCTTTCGATCATTTGATCGTAGCCCTTTCAGCCTTTGCCTTCACTACTTAACTCGTTGAATTTCAAGGAGTTTTTCGTTCCGATGTCGCTGGAAGTGGGGCGCATTATAAGGGGATTCGAGAGGGCGTCAACCTTTAATTTCAATAAAGTGAAATATAGGGGAAAAGACCGTATCAAGGCTACCAGGTGTTCGCCACAACGCATTTGGCGCCTGTGAGACCGAGCGCCGCCCGCGCGGCGCATCGCGAGCAAGCTCGCTCCTACATTTGTTTCGGGCCAATTATGCCTGTGAGATTCGCGCGCGAACGCTTTGGTGCCTGTCTCGATATCGCGTCGAACAAACAAGGCGGTCGCGCGCGCCAGGCACAGGAGGGACTGGCCCGAAACAAATGTAGGAGCGAGCTTGCTCGCGATGCGCCGCGCGGGCGGCGCTCGATCTCACAGGCACTGCAAGGGTTGTGGCGGACACATCTCACAGCCAACACCCTCTCAAAACAGTTCCTCCCCAACAGCAACAACCAACCCCCAAAAACAAAGCGGGGAGGCCTGACGGCCTCCCCGCTTCATCTACTTCCCTTACAGGCTAGGGAATGCAAACTGCGACGCTTCATGGCTGGCCCGCTGCGGCCAACGCTGGGTAATGGCCTTGCGACGGGTATAGAAGCGCACACCATCCGGGCCATAGGCATGCAGGTCACCAAACAGCGAACGCTTCCAGCCACCGAAGCTGTGGTAGGCCACCGGCACCGGCAGCGGTACGTTCACACCCACCATACCCACTTCGATCTCGTCGCAGAACAGACGGGCCGCTTCACCGTCACGGGTAAAGATGCAGGTGCCGTTGCCATACTCGTGATCGTTGATCAGCTGCATGGCCTGCTCCAGGCTATTCACCCGAACCACGCACAGTACCGGGCCAAAGATCTCCTCTTTATAGATACGCATCTCCGGGGTCACCTTGTCGAACAGGGTGCCACCTACAAAGTAGCCATCTTCATTACCCGCCACACGGAAGCCACGGCCATCCACCACCAGCTTGGCACCAGCAGCAACACCGTCATCGATGTAACCCACGACCTTGTCACGCGCTGCCGCAGTCACCAGCGGGCCCATGTCCAGGCCGCACGAGGTGCCGGCACCAATCTTCAGCGCCTTGATCTGTGGCTCCAGCTTGGCAATCAGGGCATCGGCCACTTGGTCGCCCACGCACACGGCTACCGAAATGGCCATGCAACGCTCGCCACACGAACCGTAAGCCGCGCCCATCAGTGCACTGACTGCGTTGTCCAGGTCGGCATCCGGCATCAGCACCGCATGGTTCTTCGCGCCACCCAGGGCTTGTACACGCTTGCCACGCTTGGTGCCTTCGGCATAGATGTACTCGGCGATCGGGGTCGAGCCCACGAAGCTCAGTGCTTTGACTTCCGGCGCTTCGATCAGCGCATCCACCGCTTCCTTGTCACCGTGCACGACGTTGAGGATGCCCTTCGGCAGGCCGGCTTCCAGCAGCAACTGGGCAATGTACAGGGTCGAGCTCGGGTCACGCTCGGAAGGCTTGAGGATGAATGCGTTGCCACAGGCGATGGCCAGCGGGTACATCCACAGCGGCACCATGGCCGGGAAGTTGAATGGGGTGATACCGGCAACCACGCCCAGCGGCTGGAAGTCGGACCAGGCGTCGATGTTCGGACCGACGTTGCGGCTGTACTCGCCCTTCAGCACTTCTGGGGCTGCACACGCGAACTCGACGTTCTCGATACCACGCTTCAGTTCACCGGCGGCATCTTCCAGGGTCTTGCCGTGCTCTTCGCTGATCATCTGCGAAATCTTGGCTTCGTTCTGCTCCAGCAGTTGCTTGAAGCGGAACATCACCTGGGCGCGCTTGGCCGGAGGGGTGTTGCGCCAGGCCGGGAAGGCTGCCTTGGCCGAGTCGATCGCTTCCTGCACGGTTGCGCGGCTGGCCAGTTCGACCTTGCGAACGGCCTGGCCAGTGGACGGGTTGAAGACATCGGCGGTGCGCTCACCCTTGGTAACCAGTTCGCCGTGAATCAGGTGCTGAACAATGCTCATGCAAAACTCCAGATAAACAAAGGAGAGCCAGGCGCGCGCTGCGGGCATACGCCTGGCATCAATATCGGAAAGATCAGTCGATCAGGTTCAGGGTTTCGCCAACAGCATCGAACAAGCGGTCCAGTTCCTGCGGCTTGGTATTGAAGGTTGGGCCGAACTGCAGGGTGTCGCCACCAAAGCGTACATAGAAGCCCGCTTTCCACAGCTTCATGGCCGCTTCGTATGGGCGAACAATGGCATCACCGTCACGGGCGGCGATCTGGATGGCGCCGGCCAGGCCGTAGTTACGGATATCGACGATATTCTTGGTGCCCTTCACGCCGTGCAGCAGCTTCTCGAAATGCGGCGCCAGTTCAGCCGCGGACTGCACCAGGTTTTCCTTCTGCAGCAGGTCCAGCGCGGCGATACCGGCGGCACAGGCTACCGGGTGCGCCGAATAGGTGTAGCCGTGTGGGAATTCCACGGCGTATTCCGGGGTCGGCTGGTTCATGAAGGTCTGGTAGATCTCGCTGCTGGCAATCACTGCGCCCATCGGGATGGCGCCGTTGGTCACCTGCTTGGCGATGCACATCAGGTCCGGGGTAACGCCGAAGGCTTCCGAGCCGGTCATCGCGCCCATGCGGCCGAAGCCTGTGATCACTTCGTCGAAGATCAGCAGAATGTTGTGCTGGGTGCAGATTTCACGCAGGCGCTTCAGGTAACCCTTTGGCGGCGGCAGCACACCGGCCGAACCGGCCAGCGGCTCGACGATGACTGCTGCGATGTTGGAGGCATCGTGCAGCTCGATCAGCTTGAGCATTTCGTCAGCCAGCGCGATACCGCCCTCTTCCGGCAAGCCTTTCGAGAAGGCGTTCACCGGCAATACAGTGTGAGGCAGGTGGTCGACGTCCAGCAGCTGGCCAAACATCTTGCGGTTACCGTTGACGCCACCCAGGCTGGTACCGGCGATGTTCACGCCATGGTAACCACGGGCACGGCCGATGATCTTGGTCTTGGTTGCCTGGCCTTTCAGGCGCCAGTAGGCACGCACCATCTTCAGTGCGGTATCGGCGCACTCGGAACCGGAGTTGGTATAGAAGACGTGATTCAGATTGCCCGGAACCAGCTCGGCGATCTTTTCCGCCAGCTGGAACGACAGCGGGTGGCCGAACTGGAACGCTGGGGAGTAGTCCAGCGTACTCAGTTGACGGGTCACCGCGTCAGCGATTTCCTTGCGAGTGTGCCCTGCGCCGCAGGTCCACAGGCCGGACAGGGCGTCGAAGATCTTGCGCCCGTGGTCATCGACCAGGTAGTTGCCTTCGGCCGCCACGATCAGGCGTGGGTCGCGCTGGAAGTTACGGTTGGCGGTGTAGGGCATCCAGTGGGCGTCCAGCTTGAGCTGGCTGGCGATACCGGCAGGACCAGTTTCGGGCATGTTCATCGGCGGTTCCTCGGAAGACGATTAGGCAACGATGGATGTTGTTGCAGCTAAATTGGCACGGCGATAGAGTCTGAAAAAGCCTACATTTCTAACCTTCAGACAGGCCGTGACTAAACTAATGAGCCGACGCCCCGATCCACTCGCCCAAGTCAGCGATTTCGACATCCGCCTGCTGAAGATCTATCGCAGCGTCGTCGAGTGCGGTGGCTTCTCGGCTGCCGAAAACGTACTGGGCATTGGTCGCTCGGCCATCAGCCAGCAGATGAACGACCTCGAGCAACGCCTCGGCCTGCGCCTGTGTCAGCGCGGCCGCGCCGGTTTCTCGCTGACGGAGGAAGGCCGCGAGGTCTACCATTCAGCCCTGCAACTGCTCAGCGCGCTGGAAACCTTCCGCACCGAGGTCAACGGCCTGCACCAGCATTTGCGCGGCGAGCTGAACATCGGCCTGACCGACAACCTGGTGACCCTGCCGCACATGCGTATCACCCATGCCCTGGCGGAACTCAAGGATCGGGGCCCTGATGTGCGCATCCAGATCCGCATGATCGCCCCCAGCCAGGTCGAGCACGGCGTGCTCGACGGCAGCCTGCACGTTGGCGTCGTACCACAGACCAGCCCGTTATCGGGGCTTGAGTATCAACCGTTGTACAGCGAACGCTCGCTGCTGTACTGCGCGGTTGGCCACCCGCTGTTCTACGCCGACGACCAGCAGATAGACGACGAGCGCCTCAACAGCCAGGAAGCCATCACCCCCACCTTCCGCCTGCCGGCCGACATCCAGGCGCAATACCAGGCGCTGAATTGCACAGCCAGTGCTTCTGACCGCGAGGGCATGGCGTTTCTCATCCTTACCGGGCGCTATATCGGCTACCTGCCCGACCACTACGCCATGTTCTGGGTGCAGCAAGGCCGTTTGCGTGCGCTCAAACCCAAGGAGCGTTTTTATGACCTGAGCCTGAGCTGGGTTACCCGCAAAGGCCGGCGCCCCAACCTGGTGTTGGAAAGCTTCCTCGAAAGCCTGGCTGCGACACGTTGATGCCTGTCTGTGCCGCAAACGCTTGTCACTTCGGCACAGGCAGGTAATCTTGTCCCACAGCCGCAGCCACTGCACCGTACGGAATCGTCCATGACCCTAGAAGTCCCTGCGCATCGCCTCTCCGCCTCGGGCAAGCCCGCGGGCCGTATCCGCCAGAAGAACGAACAGGCCATTATCCAGGCCGCCGAAGATGAATTCGCCCGCCATGGTTTCAAGGGCACCAGCATGAACACCATCGCCCTCAAGGCGGGGTTGCCCAAGGCTAACCTGCATTACTACTTCACCAACAAGCTGGGCCTGTACATCGCCGTGCTCAGCAACATCATCGAGTTGTGGGACAGCACCTTCAACGCCTTGAGCGTCGATGACGACCCCGGTGAAGCCCTGAGCCAGTACATCCGCACCAAGATGGAGTTCTCCCGGCGCAACCCGCAAGCTTCGCGCATTTTCGCCATGGAAGTGATCAGCGGTGGCACCTGCCTGACCGAATACTTCAGTGCCGACTACCGCGAATGGTTCCGAGGCCGTGCTGCGGTATTCCAGGCCTGGATCGAAGCAGGCAAGATGGACCCGGTCGACCCCGTACACCTGATCTTCCTGCTCTGGGGCAGCACCCAGCACTACGCTGACTTCGCCACCCAGATTTGCCAGGTGACTGGCCGCAGCCGCCTGACCAAGCAGGACATGGAAGACGCGAGCAACAACCTTATCCACATCATTCTGAAGGGCTGCGGCATCACGCCGGCTGCCTGACTGTCCTTTATGCCTTCTACCCTGCTCGACCTCTGCGAATACCGCGAGGAAATCCGCAAAAGCCGCTTCATCACCCTCGCCGGGCCGATCAGCAGCGCCGCCGAAGCGATGAGTTTCATCGAACGTCACAGCGACCTGGCCGCTACCCACAACTGCTGGGCCTGGAAACTCGGCGCGCAGTACCGCAGCAGTGACGACGGCGAACCCGGCGGCACCGCAGGGCGGCCGATCCTGGCGGCCATCGAAGCGCAGGACTGCGACCAGGTGGTGGTGCTGGTGATCCGTTGGTACGGCGGCATCCAGCTGGGTACCGGCGGCCTGGCCAGGGCCTATGGCGGCGGCGCCAACAAGTGCCTGCAACAGGCGCCCAAACGCCTGCTGGTGCAGCGCAGCCATTTCAGCTGCAGTTGCAGTTTCAGCGAACTGGCGCTGGTGAAGTTGCGTCTGGCCGAGGTTGACGGCCTGGTCCTGGACGAACAGTTCACCGCCAATGGTGTGGACCTGGTGATCGCCCTCGGTGACGCCCACCTGGCGCCATTGCAGCAGCAACTGGCGGACTTGAGCCGCGGGCGTATTTTGCTCGAAGCACGCTGAACATTGCCCACAACAACTGTGGGCCTGCCTGTGGATAAGCTTGGGGCATTCTCTTGCAGCCTAGTGATTTCAAGGCCCCCAGAGCTTTGATCATATTTTGATCACTATTTGATGACAGTCGTAAACTGCTGAATGTGCGCGACTTATCCCCAGCGAACCGCCCATCCAAGCCGCACCCCTCTTGCTCACCTTGCACACAATAACTGTGGACCAGCTTGTGGATAACCCGTGCGCCAACGGGCGAAGCGCCCGGCACCGCAAGGCCCAGACAAAACTGACCATTTTTTAACCAGACGCAAACCAGGCACGCGTATTCGCCGTGACGTATGCTCAATTCCTTTCTCCTACACCGATAAAGGAATGTTCCTATGGCTAATTCAAGAACTGCCCTCATCATCGGCGCCTCGCGCGGGCTTGGCCTGGGTTTGGTACAACGCCTGCACGAAGACGGCTGGCACATCACTGCAACCGTCCGTAACCCGCAGCAGCCCGGCGGCCTGGCGAACGTCCCCGGCGTGCACATCGAGCAGCTGGAAATGAACGACACCGTTCAGCTCGACAGCCTGCAGCAACGCCTGCAAGGCCAGGTGTTCGACCTGATATTCGTCAACGCCGGGGTCATGGGCCCCCTGCCGCAAGACCTGGAGGCAGTACACAACAGCGACATTGGCGATCTGTTCATGACCAACGCCGTGGCGCCGATACGCGTGGCTCGCCGCCTGGTGGGTCAAATACGCGAAGGCAGTGGTGTGCTGGCCTTCATGAGCTCGATCCTGGGAAGCGTCACCATCCCCGACGGTGGCGAAATCTGCCTGTACAAGGCCAGCAAGGCGGCACTGAACTCGATGATCAACAGCTTCTTCGTTGAGCAGCAGCGCCCGGACCTGTGCGTGCTGGCCATGCACCCGGGCTGGGTGAAAACCGACATGGGTGGCGAAAACGCCGATATCGATGTGCTCACCAGCACCCGCGGCATGATCGAACAGATCAAGGCTCAGAGCGGCAAGGGCGGCCTGCGTTTCATCAACTACAAGGGCGAACCCTTGGTCTGGTGATTCACCAGGTCGCAGCCCGGCTGGGCGCATTGCCCGGCCGGCCCCTGTAGAATGGCCGCAACCGTACCTGATTGAGATGAACCACTATGTATGACTGGTTGAACGCCCTGCCCAAGGCCGAACTGCACCTGCACCTGGAAGGCTCGCTGGAGCCCGAGTTGCTGTTCGCCCTGGCCGAGCGCAACAAGATCGCCTTGCCCTGGGCCGATGTGGAGACCTTGCGCGGTGCCTATGCCTTCAACAACCTGCAGGAGTTCCTCGACCTGTATTACCAGGGCGCCGACGTGCTGCGCACCGAGCAGGACTTCTACGACCTGACCTGGGCCTATCTGCAACGCTGCAAGGCCCAGAACGTGATCCACACCGAACCCTTCTTCGACCCGCAGACCCACACCGACCGCGGCATTGCTTTCGAAGTGGTGCTCAACGGCATCAGCCAGGCGCTCAAGGATGGCCGCGAACAACTGGGCATCAGCAGCGGCCTGATCCTCAGCTTCCTGCGCCACCTCAGCGAGGATGAAGCGCAAAAGACGCTCGATCAGGCATTGCCGTTCCGCGATGCGTTCATTGCCGTAGGCCTGGACAGCTCGGAGATGGGCCACCCACCCAGCAAGTTCCAGCGGGTGTTCGACCGCGCCCGTAGCGAAGGCTTCGTCGCCGTTGCCCATGCTGGCGAAGAAGGCCCGCCTGAGTACATCTGGGAAGCCCTCGACCTGCTGAAGATCAAACGTATCGACCATGGCGTGCGCGCCATCGAGGACGAGCGCCTGATGCAGCGCATCATCGACGAGCAGATCCCGCTCACGGTGTGCCCGCTTTCCAACACCAAGCTCTGCGTGTTCGACCACATGAGCCAGCACAACATCCTCGACATGCTCGAGCGTGGTGTGAAAGTCACGGTCAACTCGGACGACCCGGCCTACTTCGGTGGCTACGTCACGGAGAACTTCCACGCTCTGCATACCCACTTGGGCATGACCGAAGACCAGGCACGTCGCCTGGCGCAGAACAGCCTGGACGCACGGCTGGTTTGAGTAGCATGACGACGTTGCGCTCAACCGACCTGCAACGTCGCCACGCGGGCTATGCGATTGATCTGCTGGATACCCAGCGCCGAAATATGCAGTGCCCGCGAGTCCTCCAACTCACGCATCCAGCCAGATTGCAGGAACAACCTGAACAAGGCCTGGCCCAGTACGCCACCCAGATGCGGGCCCTGGTCATTCCATTCGGTGCAGCGGCAGATCACGCAACCTCGTTGCTGGTGTGGCGCCAGGGCATCGATGTACACCCCGACCAAGGCCAACTGCGCCCGCCCCTCGTCACTGACCCTCAAGTGCCGTCCGCTGCCTTCCAACCAGCCAGCCACCACCATGCGATGGTACAGCTCACTGGCCAACTCCCCACCCAGGTGATCGCCACAACGGCGCGCCCGGCGCATTGATAGCGGCAGCGACGATACCGGCGCTTCGGCACGCTTTCCCCTGGCGCTATCCAGCTGTACGCTGGCCAAGGCCTCTACCGCTGCTCCGACCTGAGGGGTAGCCAGGCAGAAGTAACGTTTGCGGCCCCTGGCTTCATGCCTGAGCAAACCGGCCGACGACAGCAGCGAAAGGTGTGCGCAGGCGGACGATGAAGTCAGGCCAGTCATTATCGCGAGCTCATTGGCCAACCGTGGTGTGCCATCGATCAATGCCCACAACATGGCACTGCGCTTGGGGTCGGCCATCAGGCTGGCAATTTGGCTGATACTGCTGGCTGCGTTCATGTCCTTGTAACTCCCTGCAAGTTCACGGTGGGGATGCGATGGCCAACCCTGCCAGGGAAGCGCCTCTCGCTGGCACTGGCCTGGCTCGCCAGTATAAGCCGCAGAAAAACGCCGGTCAGACGACCAGGTGCCGTCGTACTCATGACGAAAAACCACTGGGTATGCCTACCCATTGCAAGCAGCGAAGCGGCTTCGAAAACGCCCCGGAACCAAGTCAAACAAGGCACCGGTACGCCCACACAAATGCGCTGAAACATCTTGATGAAAACAAACTTGCAGCCATTTCAGATGTGGCCCACAGCAACCTTCCACAAATAGCGCGAAACAAAGCGAAGGTTCTGCGGGTTTGCAGGCATTGCGCCCAAAGTAGGAAGCACCGCCAGTGAAATGCACACACTTACCGTCAGTCAGGAGGCTGAAGCCGTGTCATGGCAGGCTGGCGGGCCAGCGCTACACTTGAGCGGCTCCCCTTCCTGGAGGTATGCCGCGATGAAAATTATCGTAAGTGCGTCGAGCCGAAACCCCGCCTGCCCTTGGCAAGTCCAGCTCGATCAGCATGTGGTCAGTTTTCGCAGCGAGGCTGAGGCGCGCGCCTTCGTCGCCACGCTGGAAACCCGGCTGCAGGCACCTCACCCGCTTATGCGGGAGCCTTGGCCTGCAAACGCCGGGTCAACAGCGCAACACTGACCACCAGCGCCCCGCACAGGCTGATCACGATTGCCATGGGCACCGCACTGCCATCATGCAGTAGCCCGACCAGCGCCGCAGCACCCGCAGCTACGCTGAACTGCACGCAGCCCATCAGTGCCGAGGCGCTGCCGGCACGCGCGCCCTGTCCACTCATGGCGCAGGCCGAAGCATTGGGAATGATGCAACCAAGGCTGGCGATACAGATGAACAGCGGCACCAGTAGCGGCCACAATTGCGCAGGGCGCAACGCCGCCACGCCCAGCAGCACCAGGCCCGCAACCAGATACAGCCACACCGCACGGCCCAGCAGGAAGGCCGGCCCGCGTTTGGCCAGCAGGCGGGCGTTCACCTGCGCCACCAGAATAAAACCTGCGGCGTTGGTACCGAACAGCCAGCCGTAGTGCTCAGCGGGCACGCCATACAGTTTGATGAACACGAAAGGTGAACCGGCGATATAGGCGAACATGCCGGCAATGGCGATACCGCCGGTCAGGGCATGGCCGAGGAAAACCCGGTCAGCCAGCAGCCGCAGGTACTGGCGTAAAGCGCCAGACAGCGGTTGGCGGGGTATATGCTCGGGCAGGCTTTCCGGCAGGCCCAGGCTTACCGCAAGCAGGCAGCCAGCACTGAACAGGCTCAGCGCAAGGAAGATCGACTGCCAGCCGGCCAGGTTCACCAGCACCCCACCCAACATCGGTGCCAGGATCGGCGCCAAGCCCATGACCAGCATCAGTTGCGAAAACACTTTGGCGGAAGCTACCGGGTCGCACTTGTCGCTGACGATGGCCCGCGAAAGCACCATGCCGGCACAACCACCCAGTGCCTGGATGAAACGCGCCACTACCAAGGTATCGAGGTTGGGGGCGTAGGCACAGGCCAGTGATGCCAAGGTGAACAGCGTAACGCCGAACATCAGCGGTTTGCGTCGGCCAAAGCGGTCGGCAACCGGCCCATAGGCCAACTGCCCGATAGACAGGCCCAGGAAGTAGGCGGCCAACGTGGCCTGGACGTGTTTTTCATCGGTGGCGAACGCTTGCGCCATGGCCGGGAAGGCTGGCAGGTAAAAGTCGATCGCCAAGGGCCCGAACGCACTGAGTGCGCCCAGGATGAGCACCATTCGCAGGTTCATCAGGAATCCATAGCAGGCTAAGCAAGTGACTGATTCTACCTGCTGTGGACCCTGTCAATGTGAAAAGATTTGCAACACTGTTAGCCCCGGAGGGAGCAATCAGGTCTTCAGGCGAGTTCGGCCTGATACCCCTCATCCCGAATCGCAGTGAGGATCTGCTCCTGCGCCAACTCGCTCTGCACACGCACCTGTTTGTCTGCCAGATCAACTTCCACCCTGGCCGCCGCATCCCGCTCCTGCACCGCGCGGGTCACGGCTTTCACGCAATGGCCGCAGGTCATGCCTTGTACATTGAACACTTGCATGGGGGTTACCTCCTTCAGGTTTTTCACAAGTCTCAAGCTTGCCATCAGGGCAAGGTCAAGCCCTGCCTGCAACACCCGGGGTGGAAATCCGCGTCCGCGTCGGCCAAGCTGCGCCTTTGACGATCAGGCAAGCAGGAGATTTTTCATGTTCAGGGCAGCATTGGGCGTTGTCGGGCTCTTGGGCGCGCTGGCTGTGGTGCCACCGGCATTCGCCGAGGGCAACTCGGCCTACAGCGTACTGATCATTTCCCGGGAGCGCCTGGAAGTGGCCACCAGTTGCGAAATCGGCGTGTACCTCAACGACCAGCTTTCCGGGCGCGTTTTCCAGGAGCAGTCCACCTCGTTCAACCTGCCGCCTGGCACGGTGGATGTGCGCCTGCGCCTGCTGCCTGGGCAAATGCCGGGTTGCGCCCCAGGTATAGAGGACCAGCGCAGCACACGTTTGAATCTGCAGGCGGGCCAGATCAACAAATACCGCATCGCCATGGGGCAATATGGGCTGGAGTTGAAACGAGCCGACCTGGGCTATTGACCTTGCCTGCGTGGCAAGGTTGATGCTGGAGGCCTGTCCAAGGAGGAGAGCCATGCCCGCATCCACCATATACGACCTGCCGATCTCCGGCATGACCTGCGCCAGCTGTGCTGGCCGGGTCGAGCGCGCCCTGCGCAAGGTCACCGGCGCTGAACAGGTCAGCGTAAACCTCACCACTGAAAAAGCTCGGGTTCTGGCCCCGCCTGCCAGCCTGCCAGCCTTGGTCGAAGCCGTGCGCGAGGCCGGTTACGGGGTACCAACCCGCACCCTCGAACTGCAGATAGGCGGCATGACCTGCGCCAGTTGTGTCGGCCGAGTAGAGCGCGCCCTGGGCAAATTGGCCGGAGTCGAGCAGGTCAGCGTCAACTTGGCCAGCGAACGCGCGCACCTCGAAGTGCTTGCCGCGCTTGATGACAACCTGCTGATCGACGCTGTGCAAAAGGCAGGCTACAGCGCCAGCCTGCCGCAATCGACCAAGGACGACCAAAGCGCTGTCCAGCGCCGCCTGCGCAACGAGCGCCTGGCAGTCGGTGCAGCCTTGCTGTTGGCCCTGCCGCTGGTATTACCCATGCTGGTACAACCGTTCGGCTTGCACTGGATGCTACCCGCCTGGGCGCAGTTCCTGCTGGCCACACCCGTGCAGTTCATTCTCGGTGCCCGCTTCTACATTGCAGCCTGGAAGGCCGTGCGCGCCGGCGCCGGCAACATGGACCTGCTGGTGGCCCTGGGCACCAGCGCTGGTTATGGCCTGAGCCTGTACCAATGGGCACAGGCTCCCGCCGGCATGGCCCCGCACCTGTACTTCGAAGCCTCAGCCGTGGTGATTGCCCTGGTATTGCTGGGCAAGTACCTGGAAAGCCGCGCCAAACGCCAGACCGCCAGTGCCATCCGAGCCCTCGAAGCCCTGCGCCCGGAACGCGCCTTGCGCGTGGTCGACGGCGTGGAAGAGGACGTGGCCATCGCCCACTTGCGCGTGGGCGACCTGGTACTGGTCAAGCCCGGCGAACGCTTCCCGGTCGACGGCGTGGTCGAAGACGGCAGCAGCCATGCCGATGAGGCCCTGATCAGCGGCGAGAGCCTGCCAGTGCCCAAGCAACCCGGCGACAGCGTCACCGGTGGCGCCATCAATGGCGAAGGCCGGCTGCTGGTGCGTACCCAGGCGCTGGGCACCGAGACCGTGCTGGCGCGCATCATCCGCCTGGTGGAAGACGCCCAGGCCGCCAAAGCGCCGATCCAGAAGCTGGTCGACCGTGTCAGCCAGGTGTTCGTCCCGGCCGTGCTGGTACTGGCGCTGATCACCCTGATTGGCTGGTGGCTGGCTGGGGTACCGCTGGAAACCGCGCTGATCAACGCCGTCGCCGTGCTGGTCATCGCCTGCCCCTGCGCCCTCGGCCTGGCCACGCCCGCCGCGATCATGGCCGGTACCGGGGTCGCCGCCCGCCACGGCATCCTGATCAAGGATGCCGAAGCCCTGGAGCGTGCCCATGCGGTCAACCGCGTAGTGTTCGACAAAACCGGCACCCTCACCTCCGGCAGCCCGCAGGTGGTTCACAGCCAGGCGCTGGACGGCAACAGCGCCGACCTTTACCGCCTGGCCGGCGCCCTGCAGCGTGGGAGTGAACACCCGCTGGCCAAGGCGGTGCTGGTGGCCTGTGCAGAGCAAGGGCTGGACGTGCCAACCGTTGCCGACAGCCAGTCGCTGACCGGGCGCGGCATTGCCGGTCGCGTTGAAGGCCGTGAACTGGCGCTGGGCAACCGCCGACTGCTTGACGAAAGCGGTCTGCAGCCCGGCGAGTTGGCCGCCCAGGCCCAGGCCTGGGAAGCTGAAGGGCGCACACTGTCGTGGCTGATCGAGCGCGGCAAGCAACCGAGAGTGGTGGGCCTGTTCGCCTTTGGTGACAGCCTCAAGCCTGGCGCTGCGCAGGCCATCGAAACCCTTCACGCCCAACACATCAGCAGCCACCTGCTGACCGGTGACAACCGTGGCAGCGCCAACGTGGTTGCCGAGGCCCTGGGCATCGACGATGTGCATGCCGAAGTGCTACCGGCCGACAAGGCCGCGACCGTGGCCGCGCTCAAGCAGGAAGGAGTGGTCGCCATGGTTGGCGATGGTATCAACGATGCACCGGCGCTGGCCGCGGCCGACATCGGCATTGCCATGGGTGGCGGTACCGACGTGGCCATGCAGGCCGCCGGCATCACCCTGATGCGTGGCGACCCGCGCCTGGTGCCCGCCGCGCTGGAAATCAGCCGCAAGACCTACGCGAAGATCCGCCAGAACCTGTTCTGGGCCTTCATCTACAACCTGATCGGCATTCCGCTCGCCGCGCTGGGTTACCTCAACCCGGTACTGGCAGGAGCCGCCATGGCCCTGTCCAGTGTCAGCGTCGTCAGCAATGCACTGTGGCTTAAAACGTGGAAACCCACCAGCAGCACCCAGGAGGCGCCATGAACATCGGCCAGGCCGCCCGCCGCAGCGGGCTCAGCACCAAGATGATCCGTTACTACGAATCCATCGGCCTGCTCAAACCCGCCACTCGCAGCGACAGCGGCTACCGCCTGTACCAGGCGCAAGACTTGCACAACCTGGCCTTCATCAAGCGCTCCCGCGACCTGGGCTTTTCCCTCGAGGAGGTCGGCAAGTTGCTGACCTTGTGGCAGGACCGCCAACGTGCCAGCGCCGATGTGAAGGCGCTGGCCATGCACCACATCGATGAACTGAACCGGCGCATCGAGGAGCTGGTGAGCCTGCGCGACACCCTCGGCGAGCTGGTTTCGCACTGTCAGGGTGACGACCGCCCGGACTGCCCGATCCTCAAAGACCTGGCCAATGGCGCTGCAGGTAGCTGCTGTCACTGAGCTGCCACGCGCCTTTGGCATGCCATAAATGTCCAAACACGACCGAATAGTCACCAACCACGACTTTATCCAATAAATACGGGCGTTTTGGCTTCATAAAACCCGGATGCTGCCGATGCAGTTGCTACCTGCCTCGTGTGTCGAAAACAAAAATTCCGGGAGCGTCGATGAGCATCAAACAGAAATTGACCTGGGCATTCGCGGTCATCGCCGGCTTGCCCATCGTTCTGGTGGCCACCCTGGTGGTCATCAACCTGCGCGGCGAAGCCCGCGACGGATTCCTCGACAGCAGCAGCCGGGAAATCCGCCAGGTCAGCAATGCGATGAACATCTTCTTCCAGGGGATCAACCAGAACGTCGAGTACATGGCTTCCCAGCCAATGGTTGCCGCCACGGGCAGCGAGCTGAACAAGTACATGAGCGCAACCCCGTCCTACGAACTGGGCGAGCAGGCCAGCAAAATTCTCGACTTCATGACTCGCCTGGCCAACTCACATCCCGCCTACGCCTACCTGTCCTACGGGGTGAATGACGGCGGCTACACCGGCTGGCCGGCCGGCCAGAAGTTTGTCAATTATGACCCACGCACGCGCCCCTGGTACCAACTTGCCATGGCCAACCCTGGCAAGACGATGCGTACCGGCGCCTACTACTGGGCCGCCGACGATGCGGTGCTGGTCAGCACCGTGCGCACCGTGGCCAACCAGCTGGGCAACCCCGGCGGCGTGGTCAACATCGACGTGTCGCTCAAGGGCCTGACCGAGATCGTCAAGCAGATCAAACTGGGCGAGAGCGGCTACCTGATGCTGGTGGAAAGCAACGGCAACGTGATGGTCGACCCGCGCGACGCCGCCCACAACTTCAAGCAGCTGGGAAGCTTTGGCGACGGTTACGCCAAGCTGGCCAAAGCCGGCAAAGGCCTGGTCGAGGTCGAACTCAATGGCGTGCACTACATGGCCAACGTCTACCCCGACCAGCAGCTGGGCTGGACCTTCATCGGCCTGATCGAACAAAGCGAAGTGATGCAGACCACCACCCGGCTCACCTGGCTGATCGGTGTCATCGCTGTGGTGTTGGCCGCGCTGTTCGCGGTGGTCGGTGCGGCCTTCGCCAAACTGATCGTGCGCCCGATCAACAGCGTCACCAATGGCCTGGAAGACATTGCCCAAGGTGAGGGTGACCTGACCCGCAACCTGGAAATCCGCGGCCGCGACGAAACCGCGCAACTGGCCAACTGGTTCAACCAGTTCCTCGGTGCCATTCGCAGCCTGATCCAGCACATCGGCACTGCTGCCAGCAAGATCCTCAGCACGTCCAGCAGCTCGACCCGCGTCTCCAGCGACATGGCCGAGGCGGCCGGCCGCCAGCGCGAAGCCGTGGATATGGTTTCCACTGCATTCCACGAAATGGTCGCCACCGCCAATGAAGTGGCACGGTCCTGCAGCCAGGCGGCGCAGTCGGCCGACAACGGCCAGCAGCAGGCCCGCGAAGGGCAGCAACAGATCGATGCAGCGGTACACAGCGTTGATCGCCTGAGCCAGGAGATCGAGCAATCGGCCCAGTCGATCCAGCAACTGGAGCGTGACAGCAACGCCATTCAGTCGATCCTCGGCACCATCCGTTCGATTGCCGAACAAACCAACCTGCTGGCCCTGAACGCCGCCATCGAAGCGGCCCGTGCCGGTGAGCAGGGCCGCGGCTTTGCCGTGGTGGCCGACGAAGTACGGGCGCTGGCCAAGCGTACTGCCGACTCCACCGCTGAAATCGACGGTTTGCTGGGCAACCTGGCCAGCCGTACCGCCGAAGTGGCCGAGCAGATGCACGCCAGCCTGGAAGTGTCGCAGCAGTCGGTGAGCCGCATTGGTCTGGCCCGCGACAGCTTCGGGCAGATCCGTGAGTCGGTGGATGTGATCCGCGACATGAACACCCAGATCGCCACGGCAGCCGAAGAACAGCATCAGGTGGCTGAGGACATCAACCGGCACATCAGCCAGATTCACGGGGATGCGCAGTTGGTGGCCGAGCTGGCCCAGGCGGCGCGCCAGGACTCCGAGAGCCTGGCCGGGCTGTCCAATGAGCTGGATACGCTGGTGCGCAGGTTCCGCACCTGACGTATGGCCTGTGCCGGCCCTTTCGCGGATAACCCCGCGAAAGGGCCGGCACAGGCAACCGAAAATCAGAGCTTCAATTCCCCCGGTGTCGCGCCAAACAGCTGCTTGAACGCCGCAATGTAGGCCGACGTGGAGTCATACCCACACCCCAGCGCCGCCTCGGTCACAGTCTCCCCCGCCTCCAGCAACGCCAGCGACGACAACAACCGCATGCGCTGGCGCCAATTACGAAAGCTCAAGCCGGTCTCCCGTTGAAACAGCCGCATCAGTGTCTTCTCCGAACACCCCAGCTCCCGCGCCCATTGCTGCAAGGTCTGCGGCTGGTCTGGTGCAGCGATCAAGCCATTGCACAGCGCCAGCAAACCAGGGTGGCGGGGCAACGGCAGCGAAAAACCGACTTCCGGCAAGGTGCGCAACTGATCGAGCAGCACTGCCACCAGACGCGATTCGGCGCTGTCGTCCTCTGGGTAATCTGCCGGGAACAGGCAGAACTGCTTGATCAGCTCGCGCGCCAGCGGCGTGACTTCCAGCACTCGGCATTGTTCCGGCGCCCATGGGCAGGCATCGCGGCGCACATACAGGCTGCGCATCTCGGCTTGCATCGAGGTGACCACTTCATGCTCGGCATCGGCAGGGATCCACACCCCCCACTGCGGTGGGGCGAAGTAACTGCCGTCGCGTGTGTACACGCCAAGTACACCGCTGATGGCGTAGGAGAACTGCACCCAGTCGTGCTGGTGGCGGGTAGTCCACGAACCGGCGCCAAGGCTTTCGGCACGGGCGTAGAGCGGTCTGGGCAGGTGTTCCAGCGCGGGGATAGCGCGGGGGTGTCCGATGATCGGCATGGTATGTTCTTGTAGTTCTGACCAGACAAGCCTAACAGCTGGATCATGATCGAGGCACTCACCGCCTCTGCAGTTACCCTCGAGGTGCTTCAGCGCTCGACGATAACGGTCACCCCCTGCCCGCCTGCCGCACAGATCGAAATCAGCCCGCGCCCCTTACCCGCCGTCGCCAGCAGCTTGGCCAGGTGGGCCAATATCCGCCCACCGGTTGCCGCAAACGGGTGCCCGGCCGCCAGCGAACTGCCCTTCACATTGAGTTTGCTGCGGTCGATCGCGCCCAGCGGCGCCTCCAGGCCCAACCGCTCACGGCAGTAATCGGCATCTTCCCAGGCCTTGAGCGTGCACAGCACCTGGGCAGCAAAGGCTTCGTGGATTTCGTAGTAGTCAAAGTCCTGCAGCGTCAGGCCATTGCGTGCCAGCAAGCGCGGCACGGCATACACCGGCGCCATCAACAACCCTTCGCGCCCCGTGACAAAATCCACCGCAGCGGTTTCGCCATCGACCAGATAGGCAAGCACCTGCAACCCCTGCTGCTGCGCCCACGCCTCGCTGCCCAACAGCACCAGCGAAGCACCATCGGTCAACGGCGTGGAATTACCCGCCGTCAACGTGCCCTGCCCGCTGCGGTCAAAGGCTGGTTTGAGTCTGGCCAACTGTTCAAGACTCAGGTCGGGGCGCAGGTTGTTGTCCCGTGCCAGCGAAAGAAACGGCGTCAACAGGTCGTCCTGCCAACCCTCGGCATAGGCCGCAGCCAGCTTCTGGTGGCTAAGCAGCGCCAATTCGTCCTGCTCGGCGCGGCCAACGCGCCAGGTGTGGGCCATGCGCTCGCAATGCTCGCCCATCGACAACCCCGTACGCGGCTCGCTATTGCGTGGCAGCTCGGGTTTCAGGTGATGAGGCCGCAGCTTGAGGAAGGGCTTTAACCGTTCGCCAAGGCTTTTGCCACGGTTGGCCTGCAGCAATATATGGCGCAAGCCTTCGTTGACGGCGATCGGCGCATCGGAGGTGCTATCGACACCGCCGGCAATACCGCAGTCGATCTGCCCCAGGGCAATCTTGTTGGCCACCAGCAGTGCAGCCTCCAGCCCGGTACCGCAGGCCTGCTGGATGTCATAGGCCGGGGTCTGCGGTGACAGGCGCGAACCCAACACGCACTCGCGGGTCAGGTTCATGTCGCGCGAGTGCTTGAGCACGGCACCGGCCACCACCTCGCCCAACCGCAGCCCGTGCAGGCGATAGCGTTCGATCAAGCCTTCAAGCGCGGCCGTGAGCATCGCCTGGTTGCTGGCCGTAGCGTAGGCGCCATTGGAGCGGGCGAAAGGGATCCGGTTGCCGCCCAGGATCGCGACCCGGCGAGTTGAACGCATGCGCGTGTTCCTCCTGAAACAATTTGTTCGGTACAGCCTAGGTGTTTTTACCGCATTCGAACGACCCTGCCGCAAAGTTGGTCCACACTTTCAAGCTTGCCTTTCGGGAGACCCCTCATGAGCGATCGCTACCTCGGTTTTGCCAACTCCAATCTCGGCCGCCGCCTCGTGGATGCCCTTGGCCTGCCACGCCCGGCGCCACTGGAGCGCTGGCAGGCTGGCCGCCTGCGGCCGGTGGAAGGTGCCCTGGTACTGGGTGGCGGGCCACTGGCGAAGCAGGTCGAAGCCATCGCCCCGCGCCTCACGGACGAGGTATACAGCTTCAATGCCGACAACCTGCAGGCTGAAGCCTGGGTGGCCGGCCTGGGGCCGAAAATCAAGGCCGTGGTATTCGATGCCAGTCACTTGTCCGACAGCGATGCACTGAAGCAGTTGCGTGAATTTTTCCAGCCGCTGTTACGCAGCCTGGCCCCATGCGCCCATGTACTGGTGCTGGGCCGTGCACCGGAAGGCCTCGACGACCCACTGGCCAGCGTTGCACAGCGTGCCCTTGAGGGCTTCAGCCGCTCACTGGCCAAGGAACTGCGCAATGGCGCGACTGCCCAGCTGCTGTATGTCGCCCCCGGTGCCGAAGATCAGCTGGAAGGCGCCCTGCGCTTCTTCCTCTCGCCAAAGAGTGCCTTCATCTCTGGCCAGGTACTGCGCCTGCAAGCCTGCACCAGCCAGGTGGAGGACTGGACCCGCCCACTCGGCGGCCGCCGTGCGCTGGTCACGGGGGCTGCGCGCGGTATCGGCGCCGCCATTGCGGAAACCTTGGCACGGGACGGCGCCGATGTACTGCTGCTGGATGTACCGCAGGCCAGCCAGGACCTCGACGCCCTCGCTGCACGCCTCGGCGGCAAGGCACTGCCACTGGACATATGCGCGAGCGATGCGGCAACGCAACTGCTCGCGGCCCTGCCCGACGGCATCGATATCGTGGTGCACAACGCCGGTATCACCCGCGACAAGACGCTGGTCAACATGACGCCGGAATACTGGGACGCCGTGCTGGCCGTGAACCTCAAGGCACCGCAAGTGCTCACCCAGGCGTTGTATGACAACGGTGCGCTGGGGGAAAACGCGCGCATCACCCTGCTGGCCTCGGTCAGCGGCATTGCCGGCAACCGCGGGCAGGCCAACTATGCCGCGAGCAAGGCCGGGCTGATCGGTTTGGCCCAGGCCTGGGCGCCACGGCTCGCCGAGCGCGGTGGCAGCATCAACGCCATCGCTCCCGGTTTCATCGAAACCCACATGACTGCAGCCATGCCCATGGGCCTGCGCGAGGCGGGCCGGCGCCTGAGTTCACTGGGCCAGGGGGGGAGCCCGCAGGATGTCGCCGAAGCCATTGCGTGGCTCAGCCAGCCAGGCTCCGGGTCGGTCAACGGCCAGGTGCTGCGGGTGTGCGGCCAGGCACTGATGGGGGCTTGAACATGAGCCGACAATGGCACGACCTGCACAACCCTGCCGCCCGCGCCAGCCTGTACCTGCGCGCAGCCAGCAAACGCTCCATCAGCGGCGACCGCCTGCCGGACGATGGCCTGCGCTGTTTCATGCGGGTCCAACCGGGCAATCTGGGTGCCTATCGAAGGCTTTGCCACTTTCCCGATGATGGCCGCCTGCCGGGGACCTATCCACATGTGATGGCGTTCGCCCTGCAATTGCAGCTGATGACGGCCGATGATTTCCCCTTCCCGCTGCTTGGCCTGGTACACCTGCACAACCGCATCGAAGTGCTGCGCCCGCTTGGTGCTGTCGAAGGACTGCGCTTTGCGGTGTACACGCACAACCTGCAGCGCCATGCCAAAGGTGGCACCTTCGACCTGGTCACCGAGGCTGAAGATGGTATCGGCCTGCTCTGGCGCGAAACCAGCCGCATGTTGGTGCGTGGCTTGGCCCTGGAAGGCGAGGCAAGTGAGCCCGCCGACCCTGAGCCTGATCCGTTGGCCGAGGCCACCCGCTGGTACGCCGACAGTGATATCGGCCGGCGTTATGCCAAGGTGTGCGGGGATTACAACCCTATCCACCTCAGTGCCGTCAGTGCGCGGTTGTTCGGCTTTCCCACGGCCATTGCCCATGGCATGTGGACCAAGGCCATGGCCTTGGCCGCGCTGCGCGGGCACTTGCCGCACAGTGGCTATGCCTTTGAGGTGGACTTCCGCAAGCCGGTGAGGTTGCCTTCCGAGGTGGTGCTCAGTGCCAGTGAAGCGGGCCCTTCGGGCCAACTGCGCCTGGACGGGCACGGGGACGTGCTGCATATGGTCGGCCGTTGGGAGAGCCTGTAGGGCCGGGCCTGTCCTGGCGGTATACGCTTGCTTTGCATCGGGCCTGGGCAGAAGCTATGCAGCAATAGGAGACCCCCGATGAACCTGCAAGAACTCACCCAACGCCTGCATCAGATCCGCGATACCAATGACTGGCGCGGCTTCCACAGCCCGAAGAACCTGGCCATGGCCGCCAGCGTCGAAATGGCCGAACTGGTAGAAATCTTCCAGTGGCTGAGCGAGGACGAATCGCGCCAGCTGCCTGCCGACAAACTCGCCCACGCCGGCCAGGAGATCGGTGACGTGGTGCTCTACCTGTTGCTGCTGTGCAGCGAACTGGGTCTGGACATGGACCAGGTGGTGCGTGCCAAGCTGGCCGACAGCGAGAGGCGCTTCGCCCGATGAACGACCGTCATTTCGATGAGCTGGCCACCCGCTTTGCCGAAAAGATCTATGGCGGCGCCAAGGGTGCGATCCGCCTGGCCGTGCTGCAGGCCGACCTGGCCGAAGCGCTACCCGACCGCCCGCTACGCATCCTCGACATCGGCGCCGGGTTGGGCCACATGGCCTTGTGGCTGGCCGAGCGCGGCCACCAGCTGACCCTGGCCGAACCTGCGGCGCCCATGCTCGACGGCGCCAGGGCACGCTTTGCCGAAGCCGGCCAGACCGCGACTTTCATCCAGGCGCCCTGGCAAGACCTCCTCGGCCAACTGACCGAGCGCTACGACCTGGTGCTCTGCCACGCCGTGCTCGAATGGCTGGCCGAACCCGAGAGCATCCTGCCGGTGCTGCATCAGCTCACGGCCCCCGACGGCTGGTTATCGCTGGCCTTCTACAACCGCGACGCCCTGGTCTATCGCAACCTGCTCAAGGGCCATTTCCGCAAGTTGCGCAGCAACCGGCTGGAAGGTGAAAAGCAGAGCCTGACCCCTCAGAAACCGCTTGATCCACGCGAACTCAAGGCGCAACTTGAGCCTATGTGGCTGGTTGAAAGCGAAAGCGGCGTGCGGGTGTTTCACGACTATATGCCCAAGGAATTCCAGGGCAAGGCCGAGCTGCTCGACCTGCTGGAAATGGAACTGGCCCACCGTCGCCACCCCACCTTCGCCGGGCTTGGCCGCTACCTGCACTGGGTTTGCCGCCCCCGCTAATCCGCCGCGCCGGGAGAAACACATGCCGTACCGTCTGTTGTGCCTGGCCCTGCTGCCCATTGCCCTGGCTGGCTGCCAGGGCAGCAACCCGTATGTGGCCAGCAGCCGCCCGTTACCACCGGCCCCCGCCCAGGCGGCCACCACCTTCGACGCCAGTGCTTACCCTGCGCCCGCTCGTGATTATGGGCACTACCGCAGCTGGAGCTGGCGCAACGGCCAGTTGCCCAGCGGCACTGTCGATGCCGACCCGGCGCAACTGGCCGATGCCGTCAGCGGTGCGCTCGACCAGCATGGCCTGCGCCCCTCTCGCGCAGGCCCTGGCGACTTGCTGGTGAGCGCCGATATGCGCCTGGAAAAACGCTTGCGCCAAGTGCGTGACTACGACACCTACGACCCCTACTACGGGCCGTACCCCTATGGAGGTGTCGGCTATGGCGGCTACCGCCACGGTTATGGAGGCTATGCCAGCGTGCCCATCGTGCGTACCTACGAGGTCGAAGTCCTGGTGGTGCGCATCGACCTGTACGACGCCCGCAGCGGCCAGCCGGTCTGGAGCGCCAGTGCCGAAAGCAGCAGCAACAAGGACTCGCCCCGCGAACGCGAAAGTGCCTTGCGCGACTCTGTGCACAAGGCACTCAGCGGCTATCCTCCCAGTTAATAGCTAACGGAGAACCATCATGTTGCGCCGTCTCGTTCTACTGTCATTCGCGTTGTTGCTCGCTGCCTGCTCGAGCAACAACGTCCAGCAGGATTTCGATGCCAGCCGCGATTTTGCCGCCTACCGTAGCTGGGCATGGCAGGAGCCGGGCCTGCAGTACCGCCCGGATGACCCGCGGATCAAGAGCGACCTCACCGAGCAGCGCATTCGCCAGGCGGTGGCAGACCAACTCGACCAGCGCGGCCTGCGCCCGGTACAAGGCGGAGCGCGGCCCGACCTGACAGTACGCACATACCTGATCGTGGAGCAGCGCCAACAACAGATCACCACCAACTACGGCGGTGGCTGGGGTGGCTACTGGGGCGGCTACTGGGGTGGCCCGATGTACAACGAAACCCGCAGTGTCGACTACAAGGTCGCCACCATCCAGGTCGACATGTTCGATGGGCGTGACGGCAAGCTGGTATGGCGCGGCAGTGCCGAGCAGATCATGAACAACTACCCGCCAAGCCCGGAAGAACGCAACAGCGCAATCCGCAATACCGTGGCCAAGGTGCTGGGCAACTACCCACCGGGCAGCAAAAAATAGCGTTGGAACGCGGCTTTTGCATGCACCGTGGCCCGGCGGGAGCGGGTTTACCCGCGAAGCAATTGGCCCGGTGCATGGCACCGGCTTCGCGGATGTTCGCGGGTGACCCCACGCCTACATAGATGGCGACTCCGAGTACGACTGCGTCACCGGCCTGGCCTGTGTCAGCTACGACAAAATCCATTCCACGCACGCCTTTTTTCCGATGCCAACCGCACTCCCCCGCACGTTCCCGTCTATCTTCTTTTAAGGAAACCTGACTGACCGGGTAGAAGTGTTCAACATTTGGGAAAGGCGACCTGCCAATGCAAAGCATTGTTCTCCTGCTGTGGCTTGCCTTGTGCTCCGAACAGGATGTGCGTCAACGCCAGATCTCCAACGTGCTGACCCTGGGGGCGGCTGGCTGCGCCCTGGCCTGGCTGTTCAGCACCGGTCACAGCTGGATAGGCGCCGAAGCCAGCGAGGCCGGTTGGGCGCTGGCCATCGTCATGCTGCTGACCCTGCCAGGCTACATGCTCGGCCGCTTCGGCGCCGACGACGTCAAGCTGATGGGCGCCCTGGCCCTGGCCACCAGCCCGCAATATGTGCTCGGCACCTTCATTGGCGCGGGTGTCACTGTACTGGTCTGGCTACTGACCCGCCGCCGCCTGTGGACGCTGCTCAACCCCAAGGTAAAGAAGCGTTTGCAGGCTCTGACCGAAGAAATGGGCGACAAGCAGGCGTTCGTCCCCTATGTGTTATCAGGTTTTCTTCTAACGGCCGTATGGATCCAATAACCCTTCCAGTGGTCCGATGACTTGTACAGACCTTGTACATATTCGCTGAGTGCGACTACTTTTAAGCTGCCAGAGCGTCTGGCACGGGAGCAGGGCCGTATAAGAACAGGGAGTTGATCGTGTCCAGATCAGTGAGTGAAGTAAAGGTGTTGGTGGTTGATGACCAACCGGTCATTGTCGAACAGCTGAGTGAATTCCTTCAAACCAAGGGCTATGCCTGCGTTACAGCCCTCTCAACCGACGAAGCCATCGAGCACTATGTGGCAGACCCGACCATCGGCTTGCTCATCTGTGACCTGCACATGCCAGATCGGGATGGCATCGAGCTGGTGCGCGCCTTGAAGGAAATCAACGGCAGCCAGCGCACGTTCGAAGCCATCATGTTGACAGGGCGTGCCGAGAAACAGGACTTGATCCGGGCGATACGCGAAGGGTTTGCCGATTACTACCAGAAGCCGATGGACCTTGATGAACTGCTGGCAGGCGTCCGCCGGCAGGAAGAGGCCTTGCTGGAGCGCCAGCGCAACATCCGCGATCTGGGTGGGCTGAACCAGCGCTTGCAGGAACTGGCCGAGTCGGTGGACGAACTGTATCAGGACCTGGAAAAAGCCCGTGGCCAAGGCACTCACCGGCGTGCCAGTGATGCAGAAGAAAGCGAAAGCGAGCTGCCAGCAGCGTTCGAGAAACTGTCTCCACGCCAGCTGGAAGTGGCGCGCCTGGTAGGCAAGGGCAAGACCAATTACCAGATCGCCTGCGAACTGGGCATTACCGAAAACACCGTGAAGCTCTATGTGTCTCAGGTATTGCGTTTGACGCATATGCACAACCGCACCCAGCTGGCTCTGGCGCTGACCCCCAGCTCGTCACCCGTGCACCAGCGGTTCACGACCCATTGAGTGAAGGCTCGGCTTACCATCTGGAGCGGCCTCGTGCTGCAAAGGCTGCTCCTGCAAGCCCATAGTTGCCTGCTACAACTGGATCGCCAGGTTCAACGACAGCCGCGGCCCACGGTCCAGGCTATCCAGCGCCACATCCGCCAACGGCTTGGCCACTTCCAGCGTCACATTGAACACATGCCCACCCCCTAACCGCACACCCAGCGCCACCGAAGCCAGATGGGCGTCCTCCACCGGTCCCCGGTTATGCCAGGCCTGAGCGGTATCCACCACCGCATAGGGTTGAACCTGCGCAAGCCATCTACTGCGCACGCTGTAGTTGAGCCCGTAAGCCACACCCCAGCCCTTGTCACCGTCCGCCTGATCGCGCGGGTAACCGCGCCCGAAATTCTGCCCGCCAAACCCCACACGCTCGCTGTCGGGCAAGCGATCATCACTCCAGTACAACGCCCCGGACACCACCCCCTGCCAGTTATCCAGCAGCGTGTCGCTCTGCAAACCGGAAAGCCGCAAGCGCAGGAAGTCGAGATCGTAGTCAGCATCGCTGCGTGCCCCCAGGTAGTCCAGACCCTGATGGACCCCGGCACTGACGATACGCAAACGCCCCTGCTCCACCTTGCGCCAGTCACCTTCGAATGACAGCGCCCGCACATAGGTGTCGTATTTGCGAGACGTTGGCTGCTCGGCCATCCGGTCTTCATCATGCTCACTGACCGAGTACAGGTGGCCCTGCACCGCCAGCCACTCATTCGGCCTGACAACCACCGGCTGACGCAGGCCGATCGCATAGCGCTCACTGTCGTGCTCGCGGGTGATATCGCGGCCATCGTCCAAACGTATGCGCGTGCCGGGCTCGCTGCGGTAGCGCGACGCCGACAGCAGCAGTTGGCTACCGGCGGCGTCCAGGTACTGGCTGTAATCGAGGCGCTGGTAATAGACCCGGTCATTGCCAGGGGGCAGCAGCCAGCTGGCCGTGACGCGTTCGCCATGGCGGGTCTGGGCATTGCTGGCTACGGTGATCAGGGCCTGTGCAGCATCACGGCTGGAGTCGGCCACGGTCACAGCGGCGCTGAGCGGCTTGCGCCGCGCATGCACCGTCAGCTGGGCGACACCATCGGCAGCCCGTGCCATTGCCAGTTCGGCCTCTACCACGACCCCTGGCATGCGCGTAGCCAGGCCCAGATAGCGCTCCAGCGTTTCGCGGCTCAGTGGGCGCTCGGCCTCAATGCGCGCCAGCAACTGCTGCAAATACTCATTGGCCGGTCCAATATCGCCTTCCACGTGGTAATCACGTACGTAACCTTCGACCAGCACCACGTCGACCCTGCCATCGGCCACATCCTGAGGAGGCAGATAGGCATACGACAGCAAGTAGCCCTTCTGCCGGTAGCGTTGGGTCAGGCGCTGGGTGTATTGCTGCAATTCACCCAACGTGGTTTCGCGCCCGATCAGCGGCTGATAGTGTTCGCGCAGGTCGCCCAAGGGGAACACCGTGCCGCCCTCGAAGCGCACTTTTTGCAGCACCAGCCGGGTGTTGGCCGGGGCCCAGTCGGGGTTTTCGATAGCCGCCCCTGCCAACCGTATGCGGGGGCTCACAGGGGCGTAGTCCGTCATCGGCAGGTTGGCGCTTGGCAGACGTCGCTCGTATTCATGGCTGTCGAGAAACCCCGGCAACGGGTCGGCGTGGGCAGCAAGTGCCCAAAGCAGCAACATCAGGGGCACGACCAGAGGACGCATAGGGTACTCCATGTTCCCATGGGTTGCGGGGCACCAGCCGGTCACACCCGTCACTTGCAAGCGTAGGTGCTGGCCCGGCTGTCGTCGAACACCTACTCACTGACCTGGAACGCCACCCGCGCCGTCTGACCGCTTTCGTCCAGCGCGCTGAGTTCGGCCTGCCCGACCTGTGGCAAACGCAGCAACAAGCTGTCCTGCCCCTGGGTTTCACCCAACGGCTGGCCGTTGAGGAACCACCAGCGCCGTCCACCACCACCCAAGGCAGATACCTGCAATTGCAACGGCTCAGTGCTGGTGGCCGGGCGGCGCAGATTGTCGCCTGTGCGCACGCCGACGATCGACAGCGGTGGTGCACTGGCCGGCGCCTGCGGCGGGCAGGCCGGGTCGATGGCCGGCAAACGCGCCATGCGCCGCTCGACACGGGGTAGCCAAGGCTCCAGCGGCGCCGGCCACAGGGCGATGTCGCTAGCCTTGGCGCCCGGGCAGCTACCATCGACCCGCAAGCCCTGCTCGTTGACCCATACTTTTTCGCGCAAACCCAGGCCCAGCGGCTGGTCGGCTGCCTGCAAGGTTGGCGGCGTGGTGCCGTCCAGGGTCCATGCAAAGCGCTGACGCCGACAGTTGGTGTCCTGCTTGCTCATCGGCTGGCCCAGCGGCCAACAGATCGCCGCAACGCCGATATTCGCAGGTACCGGCGCTACCGGGACGCTGATGCCGCGTTGGCTGTCGCGATTGCTCAACAGATCGTGCACCTGCAACATCAGCGGCGCCGCCGACGCCAGGCCGAACTGTCCAGGCACCGGTGTACCGTCGGGGCGGCCAATCCATACGCCGATCAGGTAACGCGGCCCCACGCCAATCGACCAGGCATCGCGAAAGCCGTAGCTGGTGCCGGTTTTCCAGGCCAGTAGCGGGCGCTGCACCAGTTCGGCGTGCGGGTCACGGTCCGGGCGCGCCTGGCCGCTGAGAATACGCCGGATGATCCACGCCGCCCCCGGTGACAGCAACCGGTGCTCCACCAGAGGGGCCTGTGGCTGCAAGCGCACCTGCGCACTGTTGCCACCCCGCGCCAGCGCCGCGTAGCCGCCGACCAGGTCCTCCAGCCGGCTGCCGGCACCGCCCAGGATCAACGACAGGTTGGGCTCGGCAAGGGGGGGCAGTATCAACGGCATGCCCGCCATGCGCAGTTGCGCGGCAAAGCGTTTCGGGCCGTAGGCCTCCAGCAATTGCACGGCGGGCAGGTTGAGCGACAGGGCCAGCGCCGAGCTGGCCGACACCGGTCCGCTGAACCCCATGGAGAAGTTGCCAGGGCGATAGTCGCCATAGCGTCGCGGAACATCCTGCAACAGCGATTCGGAATGGATCAGGCCATCGTCCAGTGCCATGCCGTAAAGAAACGGTTTGAGGGTGGAGCCGGGCGAACGTAGCGAGCGCACCATATCGACATGGCCAAAGCGGCGCTCATCAGACAAATCTATCGAGCCCAGGTACGCGCGCACCGCCATGCTCTGCGCTTCGACCACCAGAATGGCGGCCGAGGTACGCTCCGGCAGCCGTGCGCGCCAGCCCAGCAGCAAGTCTTCGAGGCGCCGCTGAAGCGCAGCGTCAAGCGTGGTACGGATCAGCGGCGGGCTGTCAGCGCTGTTCAGGCGCCGGGCCAACAATGGCGCCAGGGCCGGCTCCTGGCGTGGCGCCAACACCAGCGGCTCCTCGGCCGCCTCGCGAATTTGCTGGGCCGGCCATACCTGGTACTCAGCCAGGCGCTGCAGCACCTTGTCCCGGGCACGCTGGGCACGCTCGGGGTGGCGGTCCGGGCGCAGCCGGCTGGGTGCCTGGGGCAGCACGGCCAGCAGTGCCGCTTCGGCAGGTGTCAGGTGCAGGGGCGACTTGCCCAGGTACGCCCAGCTGGCTGCCGCCACGCCCTGAAGCGTGCCGCCGAAAGGTGCGCGGTTCAGGTAGATCTGCAGGATGTCGCGCTTGGACAAGTGCCACTCCAGCTGCAAGGTGCGCCATAGCTGACGCAGTTTGCCGACCAAGGTACGGTCGTGCGGGTCGAGCAGCCGTGCCACCTGCATCGACAATGTGCTGCCGCCCGACACAACACGCCCGCCGCGCAGGTTCAGCCAGGCCGCGCGGACCAATGCCAGCGGGTTGACCCCTGGGTGGTTGTAGAACCAACGGTCCTCATAAGTCAGCAAAGCCTGCAGGTAAAGCGGCGAAACCTCTTCAGGGCTCACGGGGTAGCGCCACACGCCATCAGCATCGGCAAAGCGCCACAAGGGCGTGCCGTCTTCGGCCAGCACTACCCGGGCCAGGTCATCACCCGGCAGCGGCAACGGCCAGATACGATCAGCCAGCCAGAACAGGCTGCCGAGCACCAGCAGACTGATCAGCGCGGCACGCAACAACCTGCCCGCACGGCACCGTGGTCGCGCTAAGCTTGGCATCGGGAACCGACCTGGCCAGGTAATGGCCAAAGGCTTTGGGACGACAACCTCGCCGATTTTTTCATCAGGAAGCAACTATGCATGTAGAAGGTTTTTTCGAGTGGCTGGGCCAGGCACTGGGGTCGTTGATCCGCTTCATCGTCGACGCATTGAGCGGGTTGTTCAACCTGCTGGCCAATGCCGGTGGCAACTTCATCGATGGCCTGTCGCGCACCTTGGGCATGGACACTTCGCTGCTGAGCATCCTGGCCCTGATCATCGGCCTGATGCTGCTGTACTCGGCAATCCGCGCATTCATGCGCGCCTCGATCATCCTCGGAATCATCTGGCTGGTGCTGGGGCTGTGGGTGATGAGCTGGGTGATCCACTGATCTGCGCGGTCTTTGTGGGAGCGGCCTTGCGTCGCGACAGGGCTGCACAGCAGCCCCAGGCTTTCAGCTTCGCCGCTTGAATTGTCGGGGCCGCTTTGCGGCCCTATCGCGACGCAAGGCCGCTCCCACACTTTCCGCGTAGAGCGGGTCTCTAGCGGGCTTTCACCGTCATCTCCCCTTGCCCATCGCCCACGGCCTGCAGGTTCGGCCGGTACATCGATTCGACCTGCGGCGGCGGCACGCGGTAAGTGCCCGGGGTCACTGCTCGCGCCAGGTACAGCAGGTGGGTGGTGCCATAGCCCTCAAGCTTGAGCGCGGCAACATAACGGTCATCACGGTACTCCTGATGCACCACGCTGGCATTCTGCATCGACTCGCGCCACGCCTTCACTGCACTGCTGGCGTTGTCCAGGCTGGCGGCGCTTTGAGCCAGGTTCTGGTTTTCCAGCTCCAGGCCTGCCGGCAGCAGGTCCACCACCAACGCATCCGGCACGCGGTCCTCAGCCTTGAGCGCCAGGTGCACGAGCACAAGGTCGCCACTGCGCAGGTTGTGCAGGTCCAGCGGCTGGCCATTCATACCCAGGTACTCTCTGTGAATCTGCATGCCATTGCCGCCTGCCGCAGGTGCCTGGCGCGGGTAGCCGGACAAGGTCAGCTGCTGATAGAGCGTCTCACTGCCTTGGTTCTGCACGCTCAGCGGTGAAGCCAGCAACGGGCCCTCAAGCTTCATACCGGCCTCGGCATTGTTCAACTCGCGCACTTCACCCGCGCTGTCCAGGCGTGCCTGCCACTGGCCTTCCGGCTTGCCCAGCAGGCCACGGCCAGCGAGGAACAGTGCATTGCGCTCTTGGGTCGACAGCCAACGGTTGGCTGCCAGTTCATCCGACAAGGCGAACAGGCGCTGATCGACCTGGCTGCTGACCAGGTTGCTTTCCTGCAGCAGCGCCAGGATCAGTGCCTGGTCACGCAGGGCGCTGCCATAATCGGCCAGCCAGCCTTTGCCACGGCTAATGCCCAGGCCCGCCTGCAAGGCTTGCTCGGCACGCGGTTTGTCGCCCATTTTGTCCAGCGCCACTGCCAGTTGTACCAGCGGCAGACCGGAGCGGGCATCGGCGCGACGTTCGAACAGCCCGCGCAGGGCACCCAACGGCGCCTGCTGGCTGCGCGACAGCACCAGCGCCGCGTAGGCCTGCACCGCAAAGCGCGTGTGGTCGGCATTCTCGCTGTAGTCGACTTCGATCAGGTTGCGTTCCTGCAGGTAACGCAGCAGGCGCTCACTGGCCTTCTTCAGTGCCTCGGCGGGCACGCCGTAACCCTGGTCACGGGCACGCAGCAGGAAGTCGGTCACATAGGCGGTCAACCAGTACTCTTCCTCGCTGTCCGAACTCCACAGGCCAAAGCTGCCGTTGTAGCGCTGCATCCCCAGCAAGTGCTCGATGCCCATTTCGATCTTGCGCTTGCGCACATCCGCCGGCTCGCCCTTGATGCCCAGGCGCTTGAGGCTGTCGGCATCGGCGTACAGCGAAGGGTACAGGCCACTGGTGGTCTGTTCGAGGCAGCCATAGGGGTAGGCTTGCAGCGCGCGAATCTGCTCGGCAAGGTTCAGCGGCGGCCGGCTCGACAAGGCCAGGCTGGCTTCCAGGCCAGCCGGTTCGAAGGCGGCCAGGTCTGCTTCGGGCAGAGTCCACGGCTGGTCCTTCAAGGCCACACGGTAGTGCTTGAGCATTGCCGGGTAGGCCGGGCGCACGCCCAGCGTCCACTCACGTTCGAACGCATTGACCGGCTCGTTCGGCAGTTGCAGGCCCGTCACCCGGACATGCACTTTGCCCTGCCCCAGCCCTCCCTGGGCCTGCACCGGAATCATCAGCGTCGAGCGCTGCCCTTCGGCCAGGTTAATGCTCTGCACGGCGTTGGCCGCCAGGCTCAGTTGCCCATCCGTGGTGATTTCGACGCTCAGTTGCTGGGCGCGGCCGGACAGGTTGGCCAGGTCCAGTGCCAGGCTGGTACGGTCGCCACCGGCCAGGAAGCGCGGGGCCGAAAGCTCGGCAATCAACGGCGCGGCGACCACGGTCTTGCCTTCGGCCATGCCGAAGTGCTCTTCGGTCCAGGCCTGCGCCATCAGCCGCAATTCGCCGTTGAAGTCGGGGATGTCGACCGTAGCCTGGCCCTCACCCTTGTCGTCCAGCGTCACCGGCAGGCTCTGCTGGGCGACTATGGTTACCGTAGTGTTGGGTCGCTTGCCCCCCTTGGCCATCGCCGCATCGCCACCGAACGCCAGGCTGGCCAGGCGGCCTTGGCCGGCCTCGATCAACTGGCCGTAGATGTCCAGTTGATCGGCACCATAGGCCTTGCGCCCGAACAGGCTGGCGAACGGGTCGGGGGTTTTGAAATCGGTGATGTTGAGGATGCCCACGTCCACCGCCGACAACAACACATGCACCTGCTTGGGCACACTGCCATCGGCGTTGGCGGCCTTTACCTTCACTGTCAACGGCTGTTTCGGGCGCATTTTCTCCGGCGCCTGCAGGCTCAGCGCAAGCTTGCGCTCGGCGCGGTCCAGCGGCAGGTGCAGCACGCCCACGGCGCGCTTGGGCGTGGCATTGGCCTTGCGCTCACCAGGGCGGATAACCAACGCGCTGATGTACAGGTCGTGACGGGCCCAGGCCTTGTCCAGTTGCACGTCAAAGGTCTTGCCCTCGGCGGGCACATCGATCTCCTGCCACCACAGCGGGCCATCGCTGGACTCGATCATCAGGTAGCCGCTGCCCGCAGCGGGCGGAGTGACGGTGACCTTGGCGGTAGCGCCATCGGTGTAGGAGGGTTTGTCCAGCGCCAGCTTGACCTGGTCCGGCCGCACCGCGCCGCCCTCAGCGTTGTCCTGGGCACGATAGCCGGCCCAGAAGCGCTCACTGGACACCAGACCGGTCTGCGGGTCTTCGACCTCGACGCGGTACGGGCCCCATTCAACCTGGAAGCTGAGCTTGGCGGTGGAACCTGCCTTGACGCTGATCGTCTCTTCGTTCTGGGTCAGGAACTTCTCGTTGTAGGCGTAGCTCCAGCCGTCGTTTTGCGAGTAATTCCAGTAATAATCCCGGCGTTCGCGAACAAGGCGCACCTTGAGCGCGTCGGCCGCCAGTTTGTTACCGTCGCGGTCGGCCACCAGGAACTCGAATTCCACGGGCCCGTCGCTATCGGTCTCCTCACCTTCGAACAGGCCTCGCAGGCCCGGCAGGCGCTCAGCCGGCCAGATAGGCTGCTCCAGGCGCCGGGTGATCGGCCGGCCACCCGACTCCTGCAGGCTGGCCTGCACGGTCAGTTGCAGCGGAGAGCGGGCTTCGGCCCAACGGCTTTCGATATCGACCACCGCCTTGCCGGCCTGGTCAAGGGTGACTTCGTCCAGTTCCAGGTCCTGGTTCAGATCGGTTTCGGTGACCGAGCCGAATTGGTAGCCAGGCAACGCCGGTACGGCCTCGCGCAGCGGGCGTACATAGGCCTGACCGCTCAGGCGGTTGCCGGCGGCCGGCGCACCATAGAGGTAACGGCCATTGACCTGGATACGCGCATCTTCATCCGGCGAAAGCGGTGTGCTGCTGCCCTTGAGCTCCAGCGCCAGGCGCTCGGGCAGGAAGTCTTCAACGAGGAATTCATAGACCTGCTTGCGCCCGCCACCCAGGTCGAGCAGCAACTGCCAACGGCCAGTCGGGGCCTCGGTGGCCAGTTGCAACTGGTATTGGTACAAACCATTGCTGTCGGCTTCCCAGACGAACTTGCGGCTCACCTGTTCATCCGGGCGACGCACTTCCACGCTCACCGGCTGGGCTTTGACCGGCTTGCCGTCCTGGTCGCGCAGCAGGCCGTTGAGCAGCACCGTCTCACCCGGGCGGTACAGGTCACGCGGGCCGAAGATGAAGAACTGCAGCGGGTTGGCCTGAGGCCCGGTAATGTCGAATTCGGCCAGGTCCAAGGCTGCGGTGTTCAGGCGCAGCAGCGTGGTATGCACGCCCTGGGTGGCGATCAGGGTATCGGCCTTGGGCGTGATCGGCAGCTGGGCATGCCCCTTGCCATCGCTGGTGGCCTGGGCCAGCAGCTTGCCCTTCTCGTCATGGATTTCCAGGTTGACGCCGCTAAGCGCCTTGCCGCCTTCCAGGGCTTGAGCAAACACGTCGATGCGATCGCGGTAGCGGTGGGCCGACACGCCGATGTCGCTAAGGGTGAACAGGGTTGCCGGCTGAGAATAATCGTAGGTACCCGAGGCGCGCATCACTGCCAGGTACACGCCTGGCGCCTGCAACGGCTTGATGCCGGCAATCGGCAGCAACACGGTCTCGCGCGTGTTGCGCGCCGGGTTGAGATCGAAGCGGCCGCTGTAGACCAGCTCGGCCATGTCCAGGGTTTCCTTGGACTGGTAGTAGTACAGGCTGCTGTTGCGTCCCCAGTTGGCCAGGAAGGTCGAGAGCATGTCTGGCTTGATGCGGAAGAACTCGACATCCACTTTGTCGACGTTCAGGGCAATCACCGGCAGGCCTTCGGCCAGGCGCGTAGGCAGCAAAGAGCCGCGGCTGGCAAAGCCGATGGTCGGCTGCATGTCGCGGGTTTCCAGGCGGGTGATCGACTCGCTGTCCAACTGCTTGCCGTTGACTGCCAGCAGCCCCTTGTCGACGGTCAGCACCAGCTTGCGCTGCGGCTCCAGGTGGCGCAAGCGCAGCTCCATCTGGTTGTCGGAGAGTTCCCAGGCACCGTCGAGCTTGCCTTTGACGGTGTCTACCAGGTGCACCTTGGTGGTGAAGTCCTGCTTGGCATCCAGCGGTACGGAGAAGCTGATCGACAGCGTTGCCGCGCCATCGAGCTGCACTTCCGATACGTCCAGCACCGTGAGTTCGCGGCCCTCGTAGCGCTTGGCGAGCACGGTCGGGTCCTCACGCTTGGGGGCGGAGGCTTCGGCGGGCGCGGGTGCCACAGACTTCTCGACCGGTGCGGGTTTACCCGGCGTGGAAGAGTCACAGGCACTGAGCAACGCCAGCGCGCAGGCCAGCAACAATCCTTTGTTGAACATGAGATAGGAACTCTTGGGCAGCGTGTACGTGAGGGCAGCAACTATAGCTCAACGTCAGGTGCAGCACCCGGCGTTGCGCGCCAGGTCAGACCATGGTCGCGCTAAATGGTTGCCTGGTCGTTACACTGTGGCCATTCGTTAAAGGGGCACACAGCGGCCCCAAAATCTCATGGAATGCACATGCCCCAACTCGCTGCCGACTGGCGCCACCGCCCCACCCACCGCAAGGTCTGGGCGCTGGCCGCGCCGATGATCCTGTCCAACATTTCGGTACCGCTGGTGGCGCTGGTCGACAGCACGGTCATCGGGCATCTCCCGCACGCTCACCAACTGGGCGCCGTAGCCGTCGGCGCCACCTTGTTCACCTTCATGGTCGGCCTGATGGGCTTCCTGCGTATGGGTTCCACCGGCTTCGCTGCTCAGGCCGCCGGCCGTGGCGACGGTGCAGCGCTACGCCAGGTCCTGGTGCAAGGGCTGCTGCTGGCGGTCGGCTTCGCCCTGTTGATCGGCCTGCTGGCCCTGCCCTTCAGCCAGCTGGCACTCCATGCGATGCAACCCAGCGCAGCCCTGCAGCAATCCACCGAAGACTTCTTCCATACCCGCCTGCTTGGCCTGCCTGCGGCGCTGGCCAGTTACGCGCTGGTCGGCTGGTTCCTCGGCACGCAGAACGCCAGGGCTCCACTGGCCATCCTGCTGACCACCAACCTGCTGAACATCGCCTTGAACCTATGGTTCGTGCTGGGCCTGGACTGGGGTGTACTGGGCTCGGCGCGGGCGTCGGTAATTGCCGAATGGAGTGCCGCCCTGCTCGGCCTGGCCCTGACCCGCCCGGCTCTGCGGGCATACCCGGGGCAGATCGTGTGGGCAGCGCTCAAGCGCTGGCAGGCCTGGAGGCCACTGCTGGCGGTGAACCGCGACATCTTCCTGCGGAGCCTGGCACTGCAACTGGTGTTCCTGCTGATTACCGTGCAGGGCGCGCGTCTGGGTGAGGCCACGGTGGCGGCCAACGCCCTGCTGCTCAACGGCCTGCTGCTGACGGCCTATGCGCTGGATGGGCTGGCCCATGCGGTGGAGGCCTTGTGCGGCCATGCCATTGGTGCCCGTGACCGCGACACCTTGCGCCGCTCGCTGGTGGTCGCTTGTGGTTGGTCACTGATCACCAGCCTGGGCTTTGCCGGGCTGTTCCTGCTGGGTGGGCACCTGTTCATCGACTTGCAGACTGATATCGACAGTGTGCGGGCGGCGGCTTATCCGTATTTGCCCTACCTGGCGTTGCTGCCGCTGATCACGGTGTGGAGTTACTTGCTGGATGGCTTGTTCATCGGCGCGACCCGGGCGCGGGAAATGCGTAATGCAATGCTGGTTTCGGTGTTGATTGCGCTGCCGGTGGCAGTGGCCATGAGCGGGTTGGGCAACCATGGGTTGTGGATGGCGTTTCTTGGGTTCATGGGGTTGCGGGCGGTGACGTTGGGGTGGGTCGGGTGGCGGTTGCAGCAGAGAGACCTGTGGTTTGGCTGATTGGGGCCGCTTTGCGGCCCATCGCGACGCAAGGCCGCTCCCACAGGGGATAGCGAGTCGGCCTGCTTTTGCGATCCCTGTGGGAGCGGCCTTGTGTCGCGAAATGAGGGCGAAGCCCTCACATGCTCACAGCCATACACAGTCCCAATGGGGATACTCGCCAGCCCGCCGCACGAGGCCCGTCCGAATAGGGTTGGCGATGATGTAGCGGGCCACCGCTCGCACATCCTCCTCGCGACGCAAAGCCCGGTCATGAAAGCTGGTTTGCCAGATATGCCTTCTTTCAGCACCGGCCTTGTACAAGGCACAGCTGCTTCTGGATTTGAATTCGCACATCAGCCTACCCAGGCTCACTGGACCCAGCTCGATAAGCCAGTGAAGGTGATCCGGCATCAACACCCATGCCAGCGATCGACAAGCCTTGCGCTCATCGCTGAACCGCAACTGCTGGATCACGGTCCTGGCGAATCGGAAGTCTTTGAACAACGGCGTTCGGTCACGAGTGGTTGTGGTGAGCAGATAAAGGCGCCCGGATTCAGACACTCGACCGCCACGTAAACGATGGGAGCCTGGACGTTGCATATCGTCCTCCTTTGAACATTGCATTCAAAGGTAGCGGCATTGGTGCGATGGACCAGGGCCGGATATTTACCGGTTGTGACGCTGGTGAGGGCTTCGCCCTCATATCGCGACGCAAGGCCGCTCCCACAAAAGGCAGCACAGGCTTTTGCAGGAGCGGCCCCGTCAATTACGACGACAGGTACGAAGACCGGGTCAAGCCCAGGCGCAAGGCATCCAGATACTGGGTCCGCTCACGCGCAGTGATCTTGGCGCTGGCAACCTTGTCGCGGTAATGCGTCATCAACTCTTCCGGCGACAGGTGCACGTAGCGCAGCATGTCTTCGATGGTGTCGTGGGTTTCGATACCGGCGTGGTACACGCTGCCGTCGGCATTCTGGTAGATGTTCACCGAATCGGTGTCACCGAACAGGTTGTGCATGTCACCCAGGATTTCCTGGTAGGCACCCACCAGGAACACGCCCAGCAGGTAATCCTCACCCTCCTTCACCGCATGCACCGGCATGCTGGTTTCGATGCTCTGCTCGTCAACGTACTGGTTGATCTTGCCGTCGGAATCGCAAGTCAGGTCCTGCAATACCGCACGCCGCATCGGCTCTTCGTCCAAGCGGTGCAGCGGGATGATCGGCAGGACCTGGCCGATGGCCCAGGTGTCTGGCAGGCTCTGGAACACCGAGAAGTTGCAGATGTACTTGTCGGCCAGCTTGTCGTTCAGCTCGTCCAGCACCTGGCGGTGCGAGCGCTGGCGGGCTTTCAGCGAGTTGTGCAGGCGGCGGCACACGGCGAAATAGCACTGCTCGGCCAGGGCCTTCTCGCCCAGGCTCAGCTTGCCATCGGCGTACTGCGCGGCCACATCACCCATGTAGTGGGTGGCGCGCCAGTAGGTCTCGGTGACCATCTCGATGTCGGTCGGGCCAAGCAGGTCGACCAGCCACTGCACGGTCTCGGGCAGGGCTTCCTTGTTCTCGATGGTCGGTACGTCGTCATTGTGTTTCTCGACGTCGGTCACCTGGATCACCAGCATGGCGTGGTGCGCGGTCAGCGAACGGCCACTCTCCGAGAAGATGTGCGGGTGCGGCAAGCCCTGCGCGTCGCAGAACTCCTTGAGCATGCCCACCACCACGCCGGCGTAGTCGTCCATGTCGTAGTTGATCGAGCTGGCATTGCGCGAGTGGGTGCCGTCGTAGTCCACACCCAGGCCGCCACCCACGTCGATGTGGTCGACCGGCAGGCCCAGCGCACGCAGTTCGCCGTAATAACGGATGGCTTCCTTGAAACCGTGCTGGTAGTCAGCCAGGTTGGCGATCTGCGAACCCATGTGGAAGTGCAGCAGGCGGATGCCCTGATCCAGGCCCGCATCGCGGAAGCGCTGCACCACCGAAAGCAACTGGGCGGCGGACAAACCGAACTTGGACTTCTCGCCACCGGTGTCGGCCCACTTGCTCGAGGCCAGCGACGACAGGCGAACGCGCAGGCCAACCTGTGGTTTCACCTTGAGCTCGGCGGCCTCTTCGATCACCAGGGCCACTTCCGACTCTTTCTCGATGACGATGAACACATTGTGGCCAAGCTTCTGACCCATCAGCGCCAGGCGAATGAACTCACGGTCCTTGTAGCCATTGCAGACGATGGTGCCGCCCTTCGGCGCCAGCGCCAGCACTGCCAGCAACTCGGGTTTGGAGCCGGCTTCCAGGCCGATGGAAACGTTTTGCGTGGCGATGATGTTTTCCACCACCGCTTCCTGCTGGTTGACCTTGATCGGGTACAGCGCGGTGTACTGGCTCTGGTATTCCAGGCGCGCGATGTTGGCGTCGAAGGCACCGGTCAGCTGGCGCACACGGTCCTGCAAAATGTCAGGGAAGCGTACCAGCAAGGGCAGCGACAAGCCGCTCTGGCGCAGTTCGTCGACCTGTTCGAACAGGTCGATCGGAGCGCTTTGAGGGCCGTTGGGGCGTACTTCGACGCGCCCGGCTTCATTGATGGCGAAATAGCCAGCGCCCCAATGGCGGATACCATAAACACTGCGGCTGTCGGCCACGGTCCATTGGCTACCATCGTCTTTGCGTGTGCGTCGTACGGACATTCAAGTCCCCTATAGATAAGTCGAAGACACTGCCCGCAGGCAGCGGGGCGAGTGTAAAAGCTGAAAATGACGATTCATCCGTGCTCAGGCATAGACTCTGACCACGGGAACGAGTTTAGAAAGCGCTGGGCAAAAAATCGCGCGATGGCCTCAGCCGCCGGACTTTTTCGCCTTGAAACCCTGTTTGGTCAGCTCGCCGATCAATAGCTCGACATGGTCGCCCTGGATCTCGATAACCCCGTCCTTCAAGGCGCCGCCGGTACCGCAGCGGCGCTTGAGTGTGGTCGCCAGCTCTTTGAGCTGATCGGGCGGCAGCGGCACGCCGGTGACGGTGGTCACGGTCTTGCCGCCACGGCCTTTGCTTTCGCGGCGCACGCGGGCAATGCCGTCGCCTTCGGGGATGATTTGCTGCTTGCAGGTGCAGGCGTCCACCGGCTGGCCACAGTCGGGGCAGTGCCGACCGGCGTCGGTGGAGTACACGAGACCGCCAAGGGCGGAAAAGGAAGAAGCTTTCTTGGCCACTTTTGTTCCTCGGTGCTGAGGACAAAAACTGGTCGTGCCTTGGGGTTGAGGCCGACCGCGAAGCCCCACTCTGGCAGGGGCGGCGCTACTGCTGCAAGAATTGCGGCAGCCCGAAAAGGGCGCGCAGTGTAACGATAAATACGCCGGTTGTGTAGGAGCGGATTTACCCGCGAACAAGGGCAAAGCCCTTGCCCTGGGAAACGGGTGTCTGGGCCGGTATTTCGCGGGCAAACCCGAGCCTACAAAGTGGCCTTGTAGCGCTGCAACGCCGCCAACGAGTCCGGGCAATAAGGCTTGCTCAGGCTTTCCTGCTCAGCCTGTTCCAGACCGATGAAGCGCGCTTCAATAACCTCTTCCGGCTGCAACCGCAACGGCGCATCCGACACCGCCGAATACACCGCGCACCACAAGCGGTTATCCGGCTGGTCGAAATAGAACCGCTCGTGAAAGCGCAGCTCGGCGCCCTCGATGCCCAGCTCTTCGGCCAGCTCGCGCGCGGCCGACTCGGCATACGCTTCGCCAGCCGCGACCATGCCGCCCGCTGCCACATCCCAATAGCCGGGGTACAGCGCCTTGCTCAGCGTACGCCGGTGTACACACAATTCACCGGCACTGTTGAACAGCAGAATGAACGTGCAACGACCGATCAGGCCACGCTCGCGCAGCTCGGCACGGGGCAAGGCGCCCAGTACCTGGTCGGTTTCGTCCACCCAGGTGACCAGCTCGCGGTCGGAAGCCGCCCGATGGGCGGCCTCGGTTGGGCTGATAGCCATCATCAACCCTGCGACAGCAGCTGACGCAGATCGATAACCGCAGCGTTGGCCCGGGAAATGTAGTTGGCCATGACCAACGAGTGGTTGGCCCACATGCCGAAGCCACTGCCGTTGAGCACCATCGGGCTCCACAGCGACTCTTGCGAGGCCTCCAGCTCACGGATGATCTGACGCACGCTGACGGTGGCATTCTTCTTCGCCAGCACGTCGGCGAAGTCCACCTCGATGGCACGCAGCAGATGCGACAGCGCCCAGGCTTGGCCACGGGCTTCATAGAACACGTTGTCGATCTGCAGCCATGGGGTTTCCACCAGCTCCTCATCCACCTGCGGCGCCTGGCCGGCAACGACCGACTCGGTCTTCAGCGTGGTGTTGAGCTTGACCCGGCCAACGCTGGCCGACAGGCGCTGCGACAGCGAGCCCAGACGGGTGGCGACGTCACCCAGCCAGTTGTTCAGGTTGTCGGCGCGGGTATAGAAGATAGCGCCCTTGTCACCGGCAGCCAGACGGGTCTGGTAGCGGGTCAGCGACTTGATGCCCTCTTCGAACTCCGACTCGCTCGATGGCAGGATCCAGCTCTTGTTGTCGAAGTTGAAGCGCGGCTCGGCCTTGGCCAGGTCGGCGTCTTCGGTGGACTGCGACTGCGAACGGGCGAAGTCTTTACGCAGGGCACGGGACAGGTCGCGGACCTGGACCAGCACGCCATATTCCCAGCTTGGCATGTTGTCCATCCACAGCCCTGGCGGGAAGCGGTCGTTGGAAATGTAGCCGCCCGGCTTGTTCAGCAAGGTGCCGGCCACGGTCTTGAGGGTTTCGACGGTGGTATAGCCCACCACCATCTGCTGGCCAGTACGTTCGGCTGCTGCCTGGGCGTTTTGCTGCACCGGGAACAGAGCAGGCTCCTGGCTCCAGTACCAGCCCAGGCCGATACACACCAGCAGGTACAACCCGATCAGGGTCCCCAGGGCACGGCTCCAAAGGCCGCCAAGGTAGCTACGGGCGGCAGCGCCGCGCCCGTCGACACGCTCACGGGGCTCGGCTTTGGCCTCGCGGTTTTTCCAGTCCAGCATGGCTTTGTCCTTATCAGTCACGACGGTTCAGGGGCTTTGACCACAGGCCTGCGCTAGCGTGCCACGGGAAGCCCGAATGGCTGCACTATAAAGCAGACACCACCGTACGCATAAGCGACCATTCAGTCAGCAACTGAATATTCGTTCTGCCCGCTTTGTTGACGCAGGGCACTCACTCACGTGAAAAGAGCTGCTAGCATAGAGCCATCATTGCCCCTGCACATCCCAACCTATAAGTAGCCAGGACATGAGCCAAGCAGTCGAGCCGAGCCCGCAGTGCCCCGTCCAACAGTTGACGCGTAACGGCCTGCGCAAGGACGACCCGCTCGACCAACTGCTGCTGCCCGTGCGCAAACCGGTGTACATCCTGCTGCAGGACCACGAGCGCGCCCAGCGCCTGGCCCAGCAACTGGAATTCTTTGGTCTGGTGGTGCAGGCGTTGCCCAGCGCCGCAGCGTTTCTCGCCTCGATCAGCGAGTACCCGCCGTCGGCCATCATCATGGATGTCGACTTCACCGGCGCCGGCCTGGGCTTGCTGCTGGCCGCTCAGGTGCAGCAGGGCCTGGCACGCTCCATTCCGTTGCTGTTCTTCAGCCATCACGAAGCCGACACCCCTACCCGCCTTGCCGCAGTGCGCGCCGGCGGTCAGGACTTTCTCACCGGCAGTCTGGAAGCTTCCAGCTTGCTGGAAAAGGTCGAACTGCTGACCAACACCGCCCCTCACGACCCGTTGCGCGTGCTGATCATCGACGATTCGCGCACACAGGCCATGTACACCGAGCGTGTACTGGCCGGCGCCGGCATGCTCACCCGCAGCCTGACCGACCCGATCCGCACCATGGCCGAGCTTGCCGACTTCCAGCCCGACCTGATCATCCTCGACCTGTACATGCCGGCCTGCACCGGCCCGGAGCTGGCCAAGGTAATCCGCCACAGTGACCGTTATGTGAGTGTGCCGATCATCTACCTGTCTGCCGAGGACGACCTGGACAAGCAACTGGATGCCATGAGCGAAGGCGGTGATGACTTTTTGACCAAGCCGTTTCGCTCACGCCACCTGATCACCACCGTGCGCAACCGCGCCGCCCGCGCCCGCCATTTGAAGGCGCGCATGGTCCGCGACAGCCTGACCGGGCTGTACAACCACACCCATATCCTGCAGCTGCTGGAAGACTGCAGCTTCCGCGCCCGCCGTGAGCAGCAGCCGTTGAGCTTTGCCATGCTCGACATCGACCACTTCAAGAAGATCAACGACCGCCACGGCCACCCCATGGGCGACCGAGTGATCAAGAGCCTTGCCCTATTCCTCAAGCAGCGCTTGCGCAAGACCGACTTCATTGGCCGCTACGGTGGCGAGGAGTTCGCCATCGTCATGCCCAATACCGCGCTGGATGCCGCACACAAGGTGCTGGACGAAATTCGCCGGCGCTTTGCCGAAATTCTCTACCCGGCGCAGCCGCGGGATTTGCAGTGCACCTTCAGTGCCGGCGTGGTGCAACTGGACGAGGGGCTGGATGCACTGACCATGGCCAGTGCAGCTGACGAGGCGCTGTACCGGGCCAAGCATGCGGGGCGCAATTGCGTCGTTCGTGTAGAGCCCTGAAATTCGCACTCACGGTGCCGGCTTCTTCACAGGCTCGCCCGCTTCCCCAGGCATTTCACATACCTCAAGTCTGGAGGTAAACCTGTGGGAGCGGGCAAGCCCGCGAAGAGGCCAGTGCCGGCCACACCAATAGAGGCACTGTGCCACTTTTTTTCTGACACCAAGCCCCTGGCGTCATCACCCCGTCACAAAATCGCAATAACTTCAGGCGCCTACCTCTCCCCTGCGCAGGAAGTTCGCGGCTATGCGCCTGAAGTGGCTGACCAATTTCAACACGCTGTTGCTGGTGACCGTGTGTATCGCCTTGGGCGCCACCCTGTGGTGGTCACAGCGCGCCCTCGAACGCCCCTACCAGCTGATGGAGCGCTATCTGGGCCTGTCCCAGCAGTTCCAGAACCAGGCGGCGCGCAATATCCAGGCCTACCTGGGCAGCGGCGACGCCCTGCGCCAGGCCGCCGCCATGGAGGCGAACCAACAGTTGCAGGCCGCACTGACGGACTGGCCGGTAGAGCTGGCCGAGAAGTTGCGCCCCAGCCTGGATAGCCTGCAGGCCTTCACCGCCAACGAACTGCTGGCCGCCGGCAAGCTGGCCGGCGACCCACAAGCCCTGCTGCTGCAAGCCGAGCGGGAGCTGGGGGCGAACTTCGAGCAGATGGCCAGCTACGCCCGCGACAGTGGCAACGCCGAGGCCAATCGCTACTTGCTGCCCTTGCTAGACGCCACCCTGCATCTGGGGCGGCTGTCATTGGCTCGCGACAAGCTGGTCAGCAGCGGCCGCCCAGAGCTGGCCGACGAGGTGGAGCGCGAGCTGCAACTGATCCGCACCCAGGCCCAGACGGTCGACGGCCTGCCACTGCTCGGAGTAACCCGCACGGCCGAATCCGGAGCCGACGACTTCGCTGCGATGATGGGCCTGGAATCCCAGAGCAGCGCCCAGCAGGAAGACATTGCCGTGGGCCTCAAGCGTGAATTGCAAAGCCTGCTCAACCGCTACCCGGCCGAACTGCAACGCACCCGCGAACAGATCGAGCGCCGCGCCGAACTGGCCGCCACCACCGGCCAGCGCCTGGAAGCCGTACAACAGGCCATCGCCGCGCTGGAACCCGAAGTACGCGGCCAGCATGCGAAAATCGCTGCCGAGGTGCGCATCATCCAAGGCCTGATGATCGGCCTGATCCTGCTGATCGCCCTATTGATCGACACGCTGCAACGGCGCCTGGCCCGGACCCTGACCGGACTGGCCCCGGCCCTGTCACGCTGGGCCGAGGGCGATTTCGCCCAAGCCATCGCCCTGGGCAAGACCAACCGCGAACTGCACGACATCCAGGAGTCGCTCAACCGCCTGCGTCAGTACCTGGTGGAGCTGGTCGGCACCATCCGTCATAATGCCGAGCAGGTGGCCGGCAGCAGCCATGCCCTGGCCGGCATGAGCGCTGCGCTGCACGGCGGCGCCGAGCGACAGGCCGGCGATACCGGGCAGATCCGCGATGCCTTGGGCGAGCTGGAAGCAACCATTCAACAAGTGGCTGGTGATGCCAGCGCAGCCGCCGAGGCCAGCCGCGATGCCGGGCGTGCGGTGGAACAAGGCCAGGCGGTAATCGGCCAGAGCCTGTCGGGCTTGCGTGAGCTGGTCGATGAAGTGCAAGGCAACGCCCGCATGATCGAACAATTGGCGGAAGAGTCGGCCACCATTGGCGGGGTACTGACGGTGATCCGCGCGATTGCCGAGCAGACCAACCTGCTGGCACTGAATGCCGCGATCGAAGCGGCCCGTGCCGGCGAGATGGGCCGTGGCTTTGCCGTGGTCGCCGATGAGGTGCGCTCACTGGCTCAGCGCACCACGGGGGCTACCGGCGAGATCCAGGCGTTGATCGACCGCCTGCAGCAGGCCGCCAGAAGTTCGGTGGCGGGGATGCGCGCGCAACTGGAGCATGCCGAGGCCACGGCCAACCAGGCCCAGGCGGCGGATGGGGCACTGGATGAGATTGTCTGTGCCATTCGCACCATTTCCGATACAGCGGTGCGGATTGCCGATGTAACGGCACAGCAGAGTGGCGCGGTGAGCGAGATTCGTGACCACAGCGAGCGGATTCACGAACTGGGTGAAGACAACCTGCAGCGCATTGGCGAGGGGCGTAAACAGGGTGAACAGCTGCTGAGCCTGGGCGGTGAGCTGAACCGGGCGGTGCGAGCGTTCAGGGTCTGAGATCGAGCGCCGCCCGCGCGGCGCTTCGCGGGTAAACCCGCTCCTACGTTTGTTTCGGGCCAATTATTCCTGCGCATCCGTTATCATGCCGGGCACGTTCCACCTCGCGAGTCCGCCATGCGCCGCCTGTTTTTCATGCTGTTCCTACTGCTGGCCAGCCCGGCCTTCGCCGCAGGCCTGCTCGACAACCGCCCCAGCGCCACCCTTGGCGCCGCTTCGCTGGCCAACAACGCCGACTTCCTGCCGGTACACGAGGCCTTCAAGTTCAACCTGGTCCAGGCCGATGCGCAAACAATCAAGCTGCGCTTCGTTGCCACCGATGGCTACTACCTTTACCGCCACCGCTTCCAGTTCCGCACGGAACCGGCCGATATCACCCTGGGCACACCGAACATCCCCAAGGGTGAGGCCAAGCACGATGAATTCTTCGGCGACGTCGAGGTGTACCACGGCGTGCTCGATATCGAGTTGCCACGTAAAGACCCGCGCGCCTTCACCCTGCTGGTGGGCTACCAGGGTTGCGCCGACAAGGGCTTGTGCTACCCGCCGGAAACCGCACGCCTGAGTATCGATGGCGAAGGCGTTGCAAACACGCCAGCCACCCGCGAACACGGCTGGAACTGGAAGTCGCTGCTGCTGTTCTTCCTCGCTGGGGTCGGCCTGACCTTCACCCCCTGCGTGCTGCCGATGTTGCCGATCCTTTCCGGTGTCGTGCTGCGCGGCCAGGTTGGCGGCGTGCGCGGCCTGGCGCTGTCGCTGGCCTACGTGCTGCCAATGGCCGCCAGCTTCGCGGTGCTCGGCGCACTGATGGGCCTGTTCGGCGCAAGCCTGAACCTGCAGGCGCGCCTACAGTCGGCCTGGGTGCTGGTACCTTTCGCGCTGTTTTTCGTAGTGTTCGCCCTGGCCATGTTCGGCCTCTTCGAACTGAGGCTGCCCCAGGCCCTGAGCAACCGCCTGAACAACGTCGCCAACCACACCCGCGGCGGCTCGCTGCTGGGCGCAGCTGTGCTCGGTGTGCTCTCCAGCTTGCTGGTTTCTCCGTGTGTATCGGCGCCCCTGGCCGGTGCCTTGCTCTATATCAGCGCCAGCGGCGATGCCCTGGGTGGCGCGCTAAAGCTGTTCGCCCTGGGTTTGGGCATGGGTGCACCGCTGCTGCTGGTAGCCACCGGTGGCGCGGCCTGGCTGCCCAAAAGCGGCCCATGGATGAACACGGTGAAAAACGCCATTGGCGTACTGCTGCTGGGGCTGGCCATCGGCTTGCTCAGCCGTGTACTGCCGGGCCCTGCGACCTTGCTGCTGGTCGGTTTCCTCGCTGCGGGTGTGGCACTGTTCCTTGGTGCGCTGGAATTCGTCGTCAAGACGACGGCCCAACGCCTGGCGCAACTGCTCGGTCTGGCCTTGCTGGTCTACGCGCTGGCTTGCTGGTACGGCGCCCTCACTGGCCAGGGCGACCCACTGCGCCCACTGCCAGTTGCGTCAATGGCCGCCAGCGGCGGTCTGCCGGCAGCAAAAGCCGATGCCTGGCAGACCATCACCACACCTGATGCTCTGGACGCGGCCCTCGCGCAGGCCCAGGCCACCGGCCAGCCAGTGCTGCTGGACTGGTACGCCGACTGGTGCATCAGCTGCAAGGTGATCGAGCATGAGGTGCTCAATGCACCGCAGGTGCAAACACAGCTGGCCGGCTTCAAACTGCTGCGGTTCGACATCACCGAAAGTAATGCCGAGCAACGCAAGCTGCTCGACCGCTATCAGCTGTTCGGCCCACCTGCCCTGCTGTTCTTTGCTGCGAACGGCAGCGAAATTACCGCTGATCGGGTGATTGGCGAGATAAATGCCGGTGAATTTGCGCAGATTCTGACGCGCGTGCGCGGCAAAGTCGGTCTATAACTTCCCGCGAGCCCGGAAAAATCCTGAAATGAGTGACCGGATTTAATTATTCGGTCACATACTTCGCGCGAACCTCGGACATCGTGCTGGCTATTGCCGGGAACTGGACACTTGCCGTTGCTTTACGGCACACTCGCCGCGCTGTGTCGAATTGCCCTACAAATCCAAGGAATCCGCAGATGGCAACGCTACTGGTGCTCCACGGCCCCAACCTCAACCTGCTCGGTACTCGCGAGCCAGGCCACTACGGCGCCGTGACCCTGGCTCAGATCAACCAGGACCTGGAGCAACGCGCCCGCGCCGCAGGCCACCATCTGCAGTACCTGCAGAGCAATGCCGAATACGAACTGATCGACCGCATTCACGCCGCACGCAACGAGGGTGTGGACTTCATCCTGATCAATCCGGCTGCTTTCACCCACACAAGCGTCGCATTACGTGACGCATTGCTTGCGGTGAGCATCCCATTCATCGAAGTGCACCTGTCCAACGTGCACAAACGCGAACCGTTCCGTCACCACTCCTACTTTTCCGATGTTGCCGTAGGGGTGATCTGCGGTCTGGGCGCCAGCGGTTATCGCCTGGCCCTGGAGTCCGCGCTGGAACAACTGGCTGCCAACGCACAGCCCAAATGATGAAAACCCTGGCCTAAGTGGGCCGGGGTTCGAGAGAAACGTTTCAGATACGTTTTTTTGTATTTCGCCCCCTGACCGAACCTTTGGGAGTTGATGATTAATGGATATCCGTAAAGTCAAGAAACTGATCGAGCTGCTGGAAGAGTCTGGCATCGACGAACTGGAGATCAAGGAAGGCGAAGAGTCGGTCCGTATCAGCCGTCACAGCAAGACCCCAGCTGCCCAGCAGTTCTACGCACCGGCGCCTATGGCCGCCGCCCCTGCCGCTGCGCCGGTTGCCGCTGCTGCGCCAGCCGCCGAAGCCACTGCTGCCGCCCCGGCCCTGAAAGGCACCGTGGTCCGTTCGCCAATGGTAGGTACCTTCTACCGCAAGCCTTCGCCGACCTCGCCTAACTTCGCTGAAGTTGGCCAGTCCGTGAAGAAAGGCGACACCCTGTGCATCGTCGAAGCCATGAAGATGATGAACCACATCGAAGCCGATATTGGCGGTGTCATCGACGCCATCCTGGTAGAAGACGGCCAGCCGGTTGAGTTCGACCAGCCGCTGTTCACCATCGTTTGAATCGCGGAGAGCCAACGATGTCTGGGAAGCTCGAAAAAGTCCTGATCGCCAACCGCGGGGAAATTGCCCTGCGGATCCTGCGTGCCTGCAAAGAGCTGGGTATCAAGACCGTCGCCGTGCACTCCACTGCCGACCGTGAACTGATGCACCTGGGCCTGGCAGACGAGTCGGTCTGCATCGGCCCTGCATCGTCCAAGGATTCCTACCTGCATATCCCCGCGATCATCGCTGCCGCCGAAGTGACTGGCGCCACTGCGATTCACCCGGGTTACGGCTTCCTGGCGGAAAACGCCGACTTCGCCGAACAGGTGGAAAAATCCGGTTTCGCCTTCATCGGCCCGAAAGCCGACACCATTCGCCTGATGGGCGACAAGGTTTCGGCCAAGGACGCGATGATCAAGTCGGGCGTACCGACCGTACCGGGCTCCGATGGCCCACTGCCAGAAGACGAAGAAGTTGCCCTGGCGATTGCCCGTGACGTCGGCTACCCGGTGATCATCAAGGCCGCCGGTGGCGGTGGTGGTCGCGGCATGCGCGTGGTGCACAAGGAAGAGGACCTGATTTCCTCGGCCAAGCTCACCCGTACCGAAGCCGGTGCAGCCTTCGGCAACCCGATGGTTTACCTGGAGAAGTTCCTGACCAACCCACGCCACGTGGAAGTACAGGTACTGTCCGACGGCCAGGGCAACGCCATTCACCTGGGCGACCGCGACTGCTCGCTGCAGCGCCGTCACCAGAAAGTACTGGAAGAAGCACCAGCCCCGGGCATCGATGAGAAAGCCCGTCAGGAAGTGTTCAAGCGCTGCGTCGATGCGTGCATCGAGATCGGCTACCGTGGTGCCGGTACTTTCGAGTTCCTGTACGAAAACGGCCGCTTCTACTTCATCGAGATGAACACCCGCGTGCAGGTTGAGCACCCGGTGTCGGAGATGGTCACTGGTATCGACATCGTCAAGGAGATGCTGAGCATCGCCGCTGGCAACAAGCTGTCGTTCCGCCAGGAAGACGTGGTGATCCGTGGCCACTCGCTGGAGTGCCGGATCAACGCCGAAGACCCGAAGAAGTTCATCCCGAGCCCAGGCAAGGTGAAGCACTTCCACGCCCCGGGCGGCAACGGCGTACGCGTCGATTCGCACCTGTACAGCGGTTATTCGGTTCCGCCGAACTACGACTCGCTGATCGGCAAGCTGATCACCTACGGCAAGGACCGCGACGAGGCCATGGCGCGCATGCGCAATGCCCTGGACGAGATCGTCGTCGACGGCATCAAGACCAACATCCCGCTGCACCGCGACCTGGTGCGTGATGAAGGCTTCTGCAAAGGCGGCGTCAACATTCACTACCTCGAGCACAAACTGGCCAACCAGGAGTGATCGTGTAGTGTGATGTACCAGAACCCCGGCCCTGTGCCGGGGTTTTTTATTGCCTGCCAGAATCTGGGGCCGCGTCGCGGCCCCAGGGCTCTACCCCTTCATCCGCGGCATGTCGATGCGGTGCTCATGCACTCGCCGATAAAGCGTCGCCCGCGAAATGCCCAAAGCCCGTGCCGCATCAGCCGGCTTCCAGCGATGGCGGATCAGCGCGTCCAGCAACAGCTGCCGGGCCGGGCACGACACCCCGCTTTCAGCCGAGCCAACCGCTTCACCGCGCACCTCCTGCGGCAGATCCTGCAGCCGCACCTGACCGCCCTCACTCACCGCACAGGCATACCGCAACACCTGCCGCAGCTGGCGCAAATTGCCCGGCCAGCGATAAACCAGCAGCGCCTGCAGCGCGTCATCCGCCAACACCACCTCCACCCCGCAGGCCGCAGCCTCTTCGGCCAGCAACTGGTGAATCAGCCCCAGCCGGTCATCACGCTCACGCAAGGGGGGGAGCTCAAAGCGGGCATTGGCCAGGCGGAAGTACAAGTCTTCACGAAATCGCCCGTCCTCCACCATCGCCGCCAGATCGCGATGGGTCGCACAGATCACCTGAATATCCACCCGCTCCCGCCGCGCGGCCCCCAGCGGCGCCACCTCGCCCTCCGCCAGCACCCGCAGCAGGCGGGTTTGCAGGTTCAGCGGCATGTCCCCGATCTCGTCGAGGAACAGCGTGCCGCCATCGGCCTGCTGCAACAGCCCTTGCATGCCTTTGCTGGAAGCCCCGGTGAAGGCCCCGGCCACATAGCCGAACAACTCGCTCTCGATCAGGCTTTCCGGGATGGCCGCGCAGTTCAGGGTAACGAACGGGCCATCACAGCGCTGGCTTTGCTGGTGCAACTGGCGGGCGAATACCTCCTTGCCGGCCCCGGTCTCACCCAGTACCAGCACCGCCAGGTTGCAGTCCTTGACCCGCGTGGCCAACCGCAGGTGTTGCTCGATACGGGTGTCCTGGGCCTGGCGCAAAGGCTGCGCACGCTGGCGTTGCTGCGGTGCGCTGACCCGGCCATACAAACCGCCCAGACCAGGCAGGCGCTGGGCGGACGACGCGCTCACCCGGCGCAGTTGGTCGATGTCGAACAGTTCGCCAATATGCTCGGGCAAGCGCCCCAGGCGTTCCACCAAGCGCTGCCGCGCCAGGCTGTTGATCGCCTGCAAGCGGCCATCGGCATCCCAGGCCAGCAGGTAGTCGGGCTGGCTCTCCACATAGCCCGGCGTACCATGGGCGCGCATCACCCAGTGGCCCTGGGCGCTGTGCATGAAGAAGGCGTTTTCGATCTCGCGGGCCGTTTGCTCGACCAACTGGCGGATCAGGTGCTGGCTGCGCCGATCGTCCGGCGACTGCAAGGCCGACACATCTACCACGCCCAACAACTCACCCAACGGGTCGAACACCGGCGCCGCTGTGCAGGTCAGGCCGATGAAGGCGGCGCGAAAGTGATCGCGCTTGTGCACCGTGACCGGAGCCTTGCTGGTCAGCACCGCCGCCACGCCGCATGTGCCCTCCTCGCCCTCCGACCAGCAGGTCCCCAGATACAGCCCGGCCTTGCGACAGTCGTTGCGGATGGCCGACTCGACCCGGTAATCGATGGTGCGCCCCTGGGCATCGGTAAGCAGCACGCAGTAGTCAGCGCCGCGCACCCGCTCATGCAAGCGCGCCACGGCATCGCTGGCGATGCGCAGGAACAGCTCGGCGCGTTCGCGGCATTCGTTGAGCAGGCTTTGGGAAAGGATACGCGGCCCCTGCTGGGAACCGGGGTCGAGGCGGTACACATCCATGGAGCGGCGCCATGAATCGAGGATCAGCGGTGGTACCGGCGCCTGCGGCAGGCGGTCGGCATTCTTCAACACCCTGCTGACGCAGTCCACATGGGCTCGGGAGTTCGCGGCAAGCATTCAGGCCCTCCGGTTCTCGTTACTGTTTTTATCGTTGTCCGGCCATTAAGCGCCTCTGGGCATGCCCCGACAAGCACTGTGTGATTACCGGCTGGCTTGAGACGCAGCGTCTCAGTGTCTCGGCAACGCAGGCCCGGCGCTGGCACCCGGCGTCTCGCCACCCTACCCGTGAAAACCTGCCCGAACACGACCAGAGCCCTCTAGCCCGGCCACTTCAGCCATCGCGAAGAAAGCTGGCACCCCGCTTGCTCCTGCCCTTGCAAACAAAAATACGAGGTGCGCCATGCCGCTACCCGCCCCGATTGTCGGGATCATTGCCAACCCTGCCTCTGGCCGCGACCTGCGCCGCCTGACCGCCAATGCCGGGCTCTATTCGAGCACCGACAAGGCCTCGGCTATCCAGCGCCTGCTGGCCGCTTTCGGTGCCACCGGCATTGGCCAGGTGTTGTTGCCCAGCGACATGACCGGCATCGCTGCCGCCGTGCTCAAGGCCAGCCAGGGCCCGGGGGCCCGTGACCAGCACTGGCCGGCCATCGAAATCCTCGACCTGCCACTGAGCCAGACCGTGGCCGATACCCGCCTGGCTACCCGGCACATGGTCCAGCGCGGCGTGGCGATGATCGCCGTGCTGGGCGGTGATGGCACCCACAAGGCGGTCGCCGCCGAGGCCGGTGACGTGCCGCTGCTGACCCTGTCCACCGGCACCAACAACGCCTTCCCCGAACTTCGCGAAGCCACCAGCGCGGGCCTGGCCGGTGGCCTGCTTGCCAGTGGCCGGGTACCGGCCAGCATCGGCTTGCGCCGCAACAAACGCTTACTGGTGAACGTGCCTGAACAACAGCTGGCCGAGTGGGCCTTGGTCGAGGTGGCCGTGTCGCCGCAGCGCTTCATCGGTGCCCGTGCACTCAGCCGCAGCGAGGACCTCTGCGAAGTCTTCGCCTGCTTCGCCGAGCCCCACGCCATCGGCCTGTCGGCCCTGTGCGGTCTGTGGTGCCCGGTGTCACGGCAAGATCCGCACGGCGCCTGGGTACGCCTGGCCCCCGACGCCGAACAGGCGCTGTTGGCGCCGTTGGCGCCCGGGCTGCTGCAAGCCTGCGGCATCACTGCCTGCGGTCCGCTGACACCCGGCGTCGCCCAGCGCCTGAGCCTGACCAGCGGCACCTTGGCGCTGGATGGCGAACGCGAAATCGAATTTGCCGAGCATGACACGCCCACCATCACCCTCGACCACCAAGGCCCACTCAGCGTGGACGTCGAGGCCGTGCTGGCGCATGCCGCCCGCCACCACCTGCTGGCCGTCCCGCGCGGCCACCGGCTGCACCCTGCAAACCCGTGTTGAGACAACCCCGGAGAACAACAAGATGTCCAATCAACTCAGTACTGAACAACTGCTGCATGCCTATGAAGTCATGCGGACCATCCGCGCCTTCGAAGAACGCCTGCATGTGGAGTTCGCCACCGGCGAAATTCCCGGCTTCGTCCACCTGTATGCCGGCGAAGAAGCCTCTGCCGCCGGGGTCATGGCCCACCTGCGCGACAGCGACTGCATCGCCTCGACCCACCGCGGCCATGGCCACTGCATCGCCAAAGGCGTGGACGTGTACGGCATGATGGCCGAGATCTACGGCAAGAAGACCGGCGTGTGCGGTGGCAAAGGCGGCTCGATGCACATTGCCGACCTGGAAAAGGGCATGCTCGGTGCCAACGGTATCGTCGGCGCCGGCGCACCACTGGTGGCCGGGGCGGCGCTGGCGGCCAAGCTCAAGGGCCGCGATGACGTGTCGGTAGCCTTCTTCGGCGATGGGGCATCCAACGAGGGCGCCGTATTCGAGGCCATGAACATGGCGTCGATCATGAACCTGCCCTGCATCTTCGTGGCCGAGAACAACGGCTACGCCGAGGCCACTGCCTCCAACTGGTCCGTAGCCTGCGACCACATTGCCGACCGCGCTGCCGGCTTCGGCATGCCAGGCGTCACCATCGACGGCTTTGACTTCTTTGCCGTATACGAGGCCGCCGGCGCTGCCATCGAGCGCGCCCGCTCCGGGCAAGGGCCGTCGCTGATCGAGGTCAAGCTCAGCCGTTACTACGGCCATTTCGAAGGCGATGCGCAAACCTACCGCGCCCCTGATGAAGTGAAGAACCTGCGCGAATCCCGCGACTGCCTCATGCAATTTCGCAACAAGACCACCCGCGCCGGCCTGCTCACGGCCGAGCAACTGGACGCCATCGACGCCCGCGTCGAGGACCTGATCGAAGACGCCGTTCGCCGCGCCAAATCCGATCCCAAGCCACAGCCCGCCGACCTGCTCACCGACGTCTACGTCGCCTACCCCTGAGCCGCGGATTACAAGAACAACAGGAGAACCACCATGGCAAGAAAGATCAGCTACCAGCAGGCCATCAACGAGGCCCTGGCCCAGGAGATGCGCCGCGACAGCACAGTGTTCATCATTGGCGAAGACGTCGCCGGCGGTGCCGGTGCGCCCGGCGAGGATGACGCCTGGGGTGGCGTGTTGGGCGTGACCAAAGGCCTGTATCACCAATTCCCCGGCCGCGTGCTTGACGCGCCGCTGTCGGAAATCGGCTACGTCGGCGCGGCCGTCGGTGCTGCCACCCAGGGCCTGCGCCCGGTGTGCGAACTGATGTTCGTCGACTTCGCCGGCTGCTGCCTGGACCAGATCCTCAACCAGGCCGCCAAGTTCCGCTACATGTTCGGCGGCAAGGCCGTGACCCCGCTGGTGATGCGCACCATGTATGGCGCCGGCCTGCGTGCGGCAGCCCAGCACTCGCAGATGCTCACCTCGCTATGGACGCACATCCCCGGCCTGAAGGTGGTGTGCCCATCCTCGCCTTACGATGCCAAGGGCCTGTTGATCCAGGCGATCCGCGACAACGACCCGGTGATCTTCTGCGAACACAAACTGCTGTACAGCATGCAGGGCGAGGTGCCGGAAGAGGTGTACACCGTACCGTTCGGCGAAGCCAACTTCTTGCGCGATGGCGACGACGTGACCCTCGTTACCTACGGGCGCATGGTGCATGTGGCGCTGGAGGCCGCCAACAACCTGGCCCGCCAGGGCATCGACTGCGAGGTACTGGACTTGCGCACTACCAGCCCGCTGGACGAGGACAGCATTCTGGAAAGTGTGGAGAAGACCGGCCGCCTGGTGGTGATCGATGAAGCCAACCCGCGCTGCTCGATGGCTACCGACATCAGCGCGCTGGTGGCACAGAAGGCTTTTGGCGCACTCAAGGGGCCGATCGAAATGGTCACCGCGCCACATACCCCGGTGCCGTTCTCCGACGCCCTGGAAGACCTGTATATCCCTGACGCGGCGAAGATCGAAGCCGCCGTGCGCAAGGTGATCGAAGCCGCAAGGAGTGCTGCATGAGCCAGATCCATACCCTGACTATGCCCAAGTGGGGCCTGTCGATGACCGAGGGCCGGGTGGACACCTGGCTCAAGCAGGAAGGTGACGAAATCAGCAAGGGCGACGAGGTGCTGGACGTCGAGACCGACAAGATCAGCAGCAGCGTCGAAGCGCCTTTCAGCGGCGTGCTGCGCCGCCAGGTAGCCAAGCCGGATGAAACCCTGCCCGTCGGCGCACTGCTGGCGGTGGTAGTCGAAGGCGAAGCAGAGGAGGCCGAGATCGATGCCGTGGTACAGCGCTTCCAGGCCGAGTTCGTCGCCGAAGGTGGCGCCGACCAAAGCCAGGGGCCGGCCCCTCAGAAGGCGGAAGTAGGCGGGCGCCTGCTGCGCTGGTTCGAGCTGGGTGAAGGCGGTACACCGCTGGTGCTGGTGCACGGGTTTGGTGGTGACCTCAACAACTGGCTGTTCAACCACCCGGCGCTGGCTGCCGAGCGGCGGGTCATCGCCCTCGACCTGCCGGGCCACGGCGAGTCGGCCAAGGCCCTGCAGCGGGGCGACCTGGATGAGTTGAGCGAAACCGTGCTCGCCCTGCTCGACCACCTGGACATCGCCAAGGCCCACCTGGCCGGCCATTCCATGGGCGGAGCCGTCAGCCTCAACGTGGCGCGCCTGGCCCCGCAGCGGGTGGCCAGCCTGAGCCTGGTGGCCAGCGCCGGCCTGGGCGAAGCGATCAACGGGCAGTACTTGCAAGGCTTCGTCACTGCGGCCAACCGCAATGCACTCAAACCGCAGATGGTGCAGTTGTTTGCCGACCCGGCGCTGGTCACCCGGCAAATGCTGGAGGACATGCTCAAGTTCAAGCGCCTGGAAGGTGTGGACCAGGCCCTGCAGCAACTGGCAGGGGCGCTCGCCGACGGCGACCGGCAGCGCCATGACTTGCGCGGGGTCCTTGGCAATCACCCGGCACTGGTGGTGTGGGGTGGCAAGGATGCGATCATCCCGGCCAGCCATGCCGAGGGCCTGGAAGCCGAAGTACAGGTGCTGCCAGAGGCCGGCCACATGGTGCAGATGGAGGCGGCCGAACAGGTCAACCAGCAACTGCTCGCATTCCTGCGCAAGCACTAAGCCCTTTTCGTGAGCCTGGAGAACAACAATGAATGACCTGAGCCACACCCACATGCGCGCGGCCGTCTGGCATGGCCGCCACGATATTCGTGTCGAACAGGTACCTTTGCCGGCCGATCCTGCGCCAGGCTGGGTGCAGATCAAGGTGGACTGGTGCGGCATCTGCGGCTCCGACCTGCACGAATATGTTGCCGGCCCGGTGTTCATCCCGGTAGAGGCCCCGCACCCGCTGACCGGCATTCAGGGCCAGTGCATCCTCGGCCACGAATTCTGCGGCCACATCGCCAAGCTTGGCGAAGGCGTGGAAGGCTATGCCGTAGGCGACCCGGTGGCGGCAGACGCCTGCCAGCATTGCGGCACCTGCTATTACTGCACCCATGGCCTGTACAACATCTGCGAACGCCTGGCGTTCACCGGCCTGATGAACAACGGTGCCTTCGCCGAGCTGGTCAACGTGCCCGCCAACCTGCTCTACCGGCTGCCGCAGGGCTTCCCTGCCGAAGCCGGGGCACTGATCGAACCGCTGGCGGTGGGTATGCACGCGGTGAAAAAGGCCGGCAGCCTGCTTGGGCAAACCGTTGTAGTGGTGGGGGCCGGCACCATCGGCCTGTGCACCATCATGTGCGCCAAGGCTGCAGGTGCGGCACAGGTCATCGCCCTTGAGATGTCCTCTGCGCGCAAAGCCAAGGCCAAGGAAGTGGGCGCCAACGTGGTGCTGGACCCCAGCCAATGCGATGCCCTGGCGGAAATCCGCGCACTGACTGCAGGGCTGGGCGCCGATGTGAGCTTTGAGTGCATTGGCAACAAACATACGGCCAAGCTGGCCATCGACACCATCCGCAAGGCGGGCAAATGCGTGCTGGTGGGTATTTTCGAAGAGCCCAGCGAGTTCAACTTCTTCGAGCTGGTGTCCACCGAGAAGCAAGTGCTGGGGGCGTTGGCGTACAACGGCGAGTTTGCCGACGTGATTGCCTTCATTGCTGATGGTCGGCTGGATATTCGCCCGCTGGTAACCGGCCGGATCGGATTGGAGCAGATTGTCGAGCTGGGCTTCGAGGAACTGGTGAACAACAAAGAGGAGAACGTGAAGATCATCGTTTCACCAGGTGTGCGCTGATTGCACCTTGAAGGCAACGTGGCACCTGTGGGAGCGGGTGGGCCTGCGAACAATGCAACACAGTGGAGGGCACCGGCTTTGCCGGTGTTCGCGGCTGAAGCCGCTCCTACAGGGTACTGGCAAGGTTCCAAGGCTGTGCGCTGGCACAGGGGCTCGCTGTCTCAGGATCCCATTCTGCGTCATACTCGGCAGACCTATTGCCCGGTCCTCGCCATGCGTCCACTGCTCCCCATTACCCTGGTCCTGCTGCTCGCCGCCTGTGGCGATGGCGAATCGCTGCTCCCGCCCGACGCACGGCTGCCTGACGGTGGGCGTTACCGGGGGCAGGTGGTCGATGGCCTGCTGCAGGGTGAGGGCCGGATCGACTACCCCAACGGCAGCTGGTACGCCGGCAGCTTCAAGGACGGCCAGTGGCACGGCCAGGGCGAATGGCATGGCCAGAACGGCGAGGTCTACCGCGGCCAGTTCGCCGAGGGGCTGTTTCAGGGCCTGGGTGACCTGATCACCCCAGGCAGCCACTATAGCGGCACCTTCCGCCACGGCCGCCGCGACGGCGAGGGCACCCTCAAGCAAGCCGACCAGACATACCGCGGCCAGTTCAAGGACGACCTGTACGACGGTGCAGGCCAACTGGAACTGGCCGACGGCAGTCGCTACCAAGGCCTGTTCGCCAAGGGCAAGCCCAACGGCGCCGGGGTGCGCAGCGATGCCAGCGGCAACCAGTTCAGCGGCCACTTCGTCAACGGCCAGCTACAAGGCGCTGGCACCTACGACAGCGTTGATGGCGAGCAGTACATCGGCGAATTCAAGGACAACCGCCTGGAAGGCCGAGGCCGCTACGAAAATGCCGATGGCGACGTGTGGATCGGTGAATTCAAGGACGGCTCGCTGATCGGCGAAGGGGAGTTGCTGGGCAGCGATGGCAGCCACTACAAGGGCGAGTTCGCCGACTGGCGTCTGTCGGGCCAGGGCAGCCTGCAACTGGCCGACGGCAGCAAGTACATCGGCGGTTTCCTCAACGATGCCTACCATGGCCATGGGCGGCTGATTCTGCCCAGTGGCAAGGTCGAAAGCGGAACATGGGCCAACGGCGTGCGCGTGCGCGACCAGAACGGCAAGCTGCTGCCAGACCCACTGGACCTAGCGTTGCTCAACCAGGGCCGGCTGCTGGACGAGGCGCTGGCTCGGGTACCTCGCTCGGCGCCACCGATCCAGCTGTATAGCCTGGTAGTGGCCGGCGATGGCCAGCAAAGCGTATTCCTGCGCGAAGCCGACTACGTCAGCCGCATGCTCAAGGTGCGCTTTGGCGCCCGTGGCCAAGTGACCCTGGTCAACCACCGCGACCACATGGCCACGCGTCCCATGGCCACCCGCGAAAACCTCTCCCGCGCTGCCGCCACCCTGGCAGAGCGCAGCGGCCCCGAAGACCTGGTGTTCATCTACCTCACCAGCCATGGCAGCCAGGACCACCAGCTGGTGCTCGACCAGCCCCGTCTGCAACTGGCCGACCTGGCCGCTGACGAGCTGGCCACTGCCTTGGCGCCGCTGAAGGATCGCGACAAGGTCATCGTCATCTCCGCCTGCTATTCAGGGGGCTATATCGCTCCGCTCAAAGACGAGCGCACGCTCATCATGACCGCTGCCCGGGCCGACCGCGTCTCCTTCGGTTGCTCGGAGGAAGCCGACTTCACCTACTTTGGCGATGCCCTGTTCGCTGAAGCGCTGAACCAGACCGACGACCTGAAACAGGCGTTTGAACTGGCACGTGCCAGCGTTGCCGAAAGAGAACAAAGGGAAGGCTTCGAGGCCTCCGAGCCGCAGCTGTGGGCACCGCCGGCCGTGCTTGAGCACTGGCACCAGCTGCGTCAGCAGCAAGCCGAAGAAGCGTTGCGTAACACCACACAGGCCAACGTGAGCAAGCAGGCAAAAATGCCCGGCACTCACTAGACTTGAGTGTAACAAGGGAGAGACATCATGTACTTGACGCCTCAGCATGTCCTGCTTGCCGGAGCCACCGGTCTGACCGGTGAACACCTGCTAGACCGCCTGCTCAACGAGCCCACCATCACCCGTGTCCTGGCGCCTACACGCCGGCCATTGGCCGAGCACCCGCACCTGGAAAACCCGGTGGGCGACCCGGCGGTATTCCTTCCGCAACTGGCCGGGCGGGTCGACATCGCCTACTGCTGCCTGGGCACCACGCTGAAGCAGGCGGGTTCCGAATCGGCTTTCCGCGCAGTGGATCTGGACATGGTGGTCGCCTTCAGCAAGCGTGCCCGGGAAATGGGCGCACGGCATCTGCTGGTGATCAGTGCAGTGGGCGCCGATCCTAAGTCGTCAATTTTCTATAACCGGGTCAAGGGCGAGATGGAAGAAGCGCTCAAGGCTCAGGACTGGCCACAGCTGACTATCGTGCGGCCCTCGTTCCTACTGGGCGAGCGGCTGGAGCCACGGCTGACTGAACAGCTAGTTGCGCCGTTTTCTCGGTTCATACCCGGGAAATACCGGGGAATCGAGGCTTGTACCCTGGCGCGGGCGCTGTGGCGGCTGGCGCTGGAAGAAGAAGACGGCGTGCGGGTTGTGGAGTCGGATGAGTTGCGCAAGCTGGGCAGGATCTAGGCTTCGCTTGTGCTGGCCTCTTCGCGGGCACGCCCGCTCCCACAGGGTCTCCATAAACTTCCAGTGACTACTCACCAATAGGAATGGGCGTGCCGGCGAAGAGGCCATCACAGGCCGCCGCTAGCCTGGAAGCCTATGCCGGCCGCTGTCAGCAAAGACAACGGCAGCAGCAGGGTATCAAGCAACATGCTCCCCGGCAGATCCAGACGCGGATACGCCGGAGCGTCAGCCCCGTAATGATCCCGCGGGCAACACCCGCCATTGATCACATACAAATCCAGCCGGGTACCGGCATACACCACCGGTGCGCCGGGCTTGTTGGCATCCAGCGTGCGCACCGTGGCGCAGCCCCCCAGCATCACCAGCGCCAGCAACCCCGCCAGTGCTCGCTTCAATCATCCACCCCGAAGTGGTGCTCGCCCCAACGCGGCAACATGTCCTGGGGGATGTTCAGCAGGTTGAGGATACGCGCCACGACAAAGTCGACCAGGTCGTCGATGGTCTGCGGCTGGTGATAGAACCCCGGTGCCGCCGGCAGGATCACCGCGCCCATTTGCGACAGCTTGAGCATGTTTTCAAGGTGGATGGTGGAGAATGGCGCTTCGCGTGGCACCAGGATCAGCTGGCGACGCTCCTTGAGGGTAACGTCGGCAGCACGCTCGATCAGGTTGTTGCAGGCGCCAGTGGCAATGGCCGACAAGGTGCCAGTGGAACAGGGGACCACCACCATTGCCGCCGGGGCGCCAGAACCCGAGGCTACCGGCGACATCCAGTCTTCCTTGCCATACACACGGATCTGCCCGTCGGCCGCGCCGGTGTATTCGGTCAGGAAGGCCTGCATCGCCTGGGGCTTGGCCGGCAACACAACATCCGTCTCGGTGGCCATCACCAACTGTGCGGCCTTGGAAATCAGGAAGTGCACCTCGCGGTCTTCGCGTACCAGGCAATCGAGCAGGCGAAGGCCATACTGGGCACCCGAGGCGCCCGTCATGGCCAGGGTGATGCGTTCCGGCCCGTTCACTTCAGCGCCTCGGCCAGCTTGCCGTGCAGGCCGCCGAAGCCGCCGTTGCTCATGATCACCACCTGGGTGCCTGGGCGAGCCTGACCTTTGACCCGCTCGATGATCGCTTCGAGGCTATCGGCCACCACGCTCGGCACCTTGCACTGCGCAGCGGTGGCGGCCAGGTCCCAGCCGAGGTTGGCCGGCGCATACCAGATCACCTGGTCAGCGTCGTTGACGCTTTCTGGCAGGCCGTCACGATGGGCGCCGAGCTTCATCGAGTTGGAGCGTGGCTCGATCACCGCGATCACAGGCGCCTCCCCCACCCGCTTGCGCAGGCCGTCGAGCGTGGTGGCAATGGCGGTCGGATGGTGGGCGAAGTCATCGTAGATGGTCACACCTTGTACTTCGGCAACCTTCTCCATGCGCCGCTTGACGCTCTTGAACGCACTCAGGCCGTCGATGCCCATGGCCGGTACCACGCCTACATGACGCGCTGCTGCCAGGGTAGCCAAGGCATTGGCGACGTTGTGCTGGCCGGTCAGCGCCCAGTCCACCACACCCTGCACTTCGCCCTCGAACAGTACTTCAAAGCGCGAGCCATCTGGGCTGAGCAGGCGGGCTTGCCACTGGCCGCCCTCCCCGGTGGTTTGCACAGGGGTCCAGCAGCCCATGCCGATCACGCGCTCCAGCGCTTGCTCGGTGGTCGGGTGGATGACCAGGCCTTCGCTGGGGATAGTCCGCACCAGGTGGTGGAACTGCCGCTCGATCGAGGCCAGGTCCGGGAAGATGTCCGCGTGATCGAACTCAAGGTTGTTGAGGATCGCGGTACGCGGGTGATAGTGGACGAACTTAGAGCGCTTGTCGAAGAAGGCGCTGTCGTACTCGTCGGCTTCCACCACAAAGAACGGCGTGTCGCCCAAGCGGGCCGACACCGAGAAGTTCTGCGGCACGCCGCCAATCAGGAAGCCCGGGCTCATGCCGGCGTGCTCCAGCACCCAGGCCAGCATGCTGCTGGTGGTGGTCTTGCCGTGAGTACCGGCAACGGCCAGCACCCAGCGGCCTTGCAGCACGTGGTCGGCCAGCCACTGGGGGCCGGAGACGTAGGGCAGGCCCTTGTTCAGCACGTATTCAACCGCTGGGTTGCCGCGCGACATGGCGTTGCCGATGACCACCAGGTCTGGCGCCGGATCCAGCTGGGCCGGGTCATAGCCTTGGGTCAGTTCGATACCCTGGGCTTCGAGCTGGGTGCTCATCGGGGGATAGACGTTGGCGTCAGAGCCGGTGACGCGGTGGCCAAGTTCCTTGGCCAGCACCGCCAGCGAACCCATGAAAGTGCCGCAAATACCGAGAATGTGAATATGCATGGTCGACCTCGCAAAACATCGAGGCAGGGTAGCCCAGGGCGCGACAAATCGCACCCGCTGTTTCGCTCAGTCGCCCCTGGTAATGCCGTGTTTGCGCAGTTTTCGATACAAGGTATTGCGGCTGATGCCCAAGTGCTCGGCGACGCGGGTGAGATGCCAGTGTTTTGCCTCCAGGACCTCCTTCAGCGCTTGCCGCTCCGCGTCGAGCAGAACCTCGGTCCCTGCAGAGTCACCCTCAATCTCTGCGGCACCGCCGGACCTGTGGGAGCGGGCTTGCCCGCGAACGAGGGCAACGCCCTCGCCCTCCATTTCCTGGTTGGACATCTTCGCGGGCTCGCCTACCCCCGCGAGAGGTGGGCTGGTGCGGATGACTGCGGGGAGGTCTGCAAAGGTAATGCGGGCATCTTCGCAAAGCGCCACCAAAGTACGCAGCACATTGCGCATCTGCCGCACGTTCCCCGGCCAGTTAAATGCGAGCAGCGCCTGCCGCGCCCGGGGCTCGATGTCTATCCATTGCCCCTGCGTCTCCTGACGCAGCAGAAAGTCCAGCAACTGCGCCTTGTCACTGCGTTCGCGTACCGCCGGCAGTGCCACCTCCAGGCCATTGAGGCGGTAATACAGGTCCTCGCGGAAACTGCCCTGTTCAACCCGTTCCAGCAGGTCACGGTGCGTAGCGCTGACGATGCGCACGTCCACCGCCTGTGGCTCTCCCCCGATCGGCACCACCTGGCGCTCCTCCAGCACCCGCAGCAGTCGGGTTTGCAGGGCAAGCGGCATATCGCCGATCTCGTCCAGCAGCAAGGTGCCGCCGTCGGCCTGCAACAGCTTGCCGCGCATGCCCTCCTTGCGCGCGCCGGTAAAACTGCCGCCGCGGTACCCGAACAGCTCACTCTCGATCAGGCTTTCCGGGATAGACGCGCAGTTGATGGCGACGAACGGCTTGCCGCGCCGCTCACTGGCCTGATGCACAGCCTGGGCGAAGGCTTCCTTGCCACAGCCGGTCTCGCCGCGCAGCAGCAATGGCACATCGCGCTCGAACACCCGCACGCTGCGGCGGAAATCATTTTGCAACGCAGGGTCAAGCAGACAGACCAGCGGCTCCACTTCCGCTGCGGGCCGCGGCTGGGCGGCCGGCACCGACCACACCGGCGCCCGGGCCTGCCCCCGCAGGCTGGCGAACACCTGGCGACCGTCCAGGGTGCGCAGCGGCCAGACAGCACTGCCGCCGGGCGTGGCACGGCTGAACATTTCGTCATGGCTGCACGCGAAAAAGCACTCCAACGGTTTGCCCAGCACGCCACCCCGTACCGTACCCAGCAGGTTCAGTGCGCTTTGGTTGGCAGCGCAAATGCGCCCATCGCCGTCGAACGCCAGCAAGCCTTCGCTGAACAGGCCGACCGACTCGGCTTGCAGGTGAAAACGCAATAACCATTGCTGCTCGAAATGGCGCAGGAAATAGCAGCTTTCGATCATCTTCGCCGACAGGTTGACCAACGCCATGGTGTGGAACTGGCTTTGCCGCGATACGTCGGGGCGCGCAGAGGACACGTCGAGCACCGCCAGCAGGTCGCCATGCGGGTCGAACACCGGGCTGGCCGAGCAGGTCAGCCCGGTGTGACGGCCACGGAAGTGCTCGTTCTGATGGATGGTCAGCGCCTGGCGCTCGACCAGGCAGGTGCCGATGCCATTGGTGCCCTCGCGCGCCTCGCTCCAGTCGGCGCCCAACCACAACCCGGCACGCTCGAAGCTGCGCCGCTCGGCGGGGGCACTGACGCAATTGAGGATCACCCCGCGGGCGTCGGTCAGCAGCACCGCGTGGCCTGCGCCGGAAAGCTGCTGGTGCAGGCTGTTCATTTCATGGTCGGCAATTTGCAGCACCTGGTGCAGGCGCTCGCGGCTTTCCAGCAGGCGCCCATGCTCAAGCACCACCGGCGCTTCGATCACCGCCGGGTCGAGGTGGTAATCCTCCAGGCAGCGCAGCCAGGAACGGGCGATGGACGGATCACTGCCGCCCTCCCCGGCCCCGCCATGGGCAACGCTATGGACCTGCCGGGCATGGCGAGTGAAGTGATTGCTCTGCATTGTTGTAATTCTCCGCAGATAGAGCGTCAGCCCAGCATCCTCCACCCGGTTAGGCTTTGCAATGCACACGCCCTGTGATGTGTCGCAAACGGCACAAAATGTCACCCCAGGCGTACCGGCGCCGGCACAGCGGTCCTTGAACAGGCCCGTAAAAATGACCCAAGTCATTGATTTGCCTGGCACCGCCAACACTGGCCCAACCCTTGCTCTATGCTTTTCAACTCCCTAAAAAGCACAATACCAAGGAGACACACCATGCGTTATGCACATCCCGGTACCGAAGGCGCGAAGGTTTCCTTCAAGAGCCGCTACGGCAACTACATCGGTGGTGAGTTCGTTACTCCGGTAAAGGGGCAGTACTTCGAAAATACCTCCCCGGTGAATGGCAAGCTGATCGCTGAGTTCCCCCGCTCTACTGCCGAAGACATCGACAAAGCCCTGGATGCCGCCCATGCTGCGGCCGACGCCTGGGGCCGCACTTCAGTGCAGGATCGTTCCAACGTGCTGCTGAAGATCGCCGACCGCATCGAGCAGAACCTCGAACTGCTGGCCATTACCGAAACCTGGGACAACGGCAAGCCGATCCGCGAAACCCTCAACGCCGACATTCCGCTGGCGGTCGACCACTTCCGCTATTTCGCTGGCTGCATCCGCGCCCAGGAAGGCGGCGCTGCCGAAATCAATGAAGGCACCGTGGCCTACCACATCCACGAGCCACTGGGCGTGGTCGGGCAGATCATCCCCTGGAACTTCCCGATCCTGATGGCTGCCTGGAAGCTTGCCCCGGCACTGGCAGCTGGTAACTGCGTGGTGCTCAAGCCTGCCGAACAGACGCCGCTGGGTATCACCGTACTGCTCGAAGTCATTGGCGACCTGTTGCCACCTGGCGTGCTCAACGTAGTGCAAGGCTATGGCCGCGAAGCCGGTGAAGCCCTGGCCACCAGCAAACGCATCGCCAAGATCGCCTTCACCGGCTCTACCCCGGTGGGCTCGCACATCATGAAATGCGCCGCCGAGAACATCATCCCGTCCACCGTCGAACTGGGTGGCAAGTCGCCGAACGTGTACTTCGAAGACATCATGCAGGCCGAACCAAGCTTCATCGAGAAGGCGGCAGAAGGCATGGTGCTGGCGTTCTTCAACCAGGGTGAAGTGTGCACCTGCCCGTCGCGTGCCCTGGTGCAAGAGTCGATCTATCCGCAGTTCATGGAAGTGGTGATGAAGAAGGTGCTGCAGATCAAGCGCGGCGACCCGTTGGACACCGACACCATGGTCGGCGCCCAGGCCTCGCAGCAGCAGTTCGAAAAGATCCTCTCGTACCTGCAGATTGCCCAGGAAGAAGGCGCCGAGCTGCTCACCGGCGGCAAGGTCGAGAAGCTGGAAGGTTCGCTGGCTACCGGTTACTACATCCAGCCGACCCTGCTCAAGGGCAACAACAAGATGCGCGTGTTCCAGGAAGAAATCTTCGGCCCGGTGGTCAGCGTCACCACCTTCAAGGACGAAGCCGAAGCGCTGGCAATTGCCAACGACACCGAGTTCGGCCTGGGCGCCGGCGTGTGGACCCGCGACATCAACCGTGCCTACCGCATGGGCCGCGGCATCAAGGCTGGCCGTGTGTGGACCAACTGCTACCACCTGTACCCGGCGCATGCCGCGTTCGGCGGGTACAAGAAGTCAGGGGTTGGGCGTGAGACGCACAAGATGATGCTGGATCACTATCAGCAGACCAAGAACCTGCTGGTGAGCTACGACATCAATCCGTTGGGCTTCTTCTAGACCGCGTCGCCTTCTTCGCGGGTAAACCCGCTCCTACAGGTTCACCGTTGGTTCCAGAGCCGGTGAGGTACCTGTGGGAGCGGGCAAGCCCGCGAAGAGGCCGGACTTGCTTTACACAAAACCCAGGGCGGTAACCGTGCACCAACCGCTCTGGCTCGCTTCCTGCAGCACCCATCACCATCGGCCCGGAACCCTTCCGGCCACCAAGAAAAAAAACAGGTGAATCTATGCCAAGCGAACATTCCGCCGGATCGCCGGCAGGCTCCTCCGTCGACTTCGAGAAAGTCGGCTCTGACTATTTCCAGCAACGTGAACTGAAAAAAGGCGCCGCCGGCTGGGTACTGCTGGTCGGCCTGGGCGTGGCGTACGTCATTTCCGGCGATTACGCCGGCTGGAACTTCGGCCTGGCGCAGGGCGGCTGGGGCGGCATGTTCCTGGCCACCTTGCTGATGGCAACCATGTACCTGTGCATGTGCTTCTCGCTGGCCGAACTGTCGTCGATGATCCCCACCGCTGGCGGCGGCTACGGCTTTGCCCGCAGCGCGTTCGGACCGTGGGGCGGCTTTTTGACCGGCACGGCGATCCTGATCGAATACGCCATCGCCCCAGCCGCCATCGCGGTGTTCATCGGCGCCTACTGCCAATCGCTGTTCGGTATCGGCGGCTGGATGATCTACCTGGCGTTCTACATCGTGTTCATCAGCATCCACATTTTCGGCGTGGGTGAGGCACTGAAGCTGATGTTCATCATCACCGCCATCGCCGCCATTGCCCTGGCCGTATTCCTGATAGGCATGGTGCCCCATTTTGATGCAGCCAACCTGTTCGACATCGCCAAAACGGACGCCGTCGGCGCCAGCAGCTTCCTGCCGTTCGGCTATGTCGGCGTGTGGGCAGCCATCCCTTACGCCATCTGGTTCTTCCTTGCCGTCGAAGGCGTGCCGCTGGCCGCAGAAGAAACCAAGAACCCCAAGCGTGACCTGCCACGCGGCCTGATCGGCGCCATGCTGGTACTGCTGGCCTTCGCCTTGCTGATCCTGGTGGTCGGCCCAGGCGGCGCAGGCTCCGAGGCGCTGAAGGCCTCCGGTAACCCGCTGGTCGAAGCCCTGTCGAAGGCCTACGGCGGCTCCACCTGGATGGGAGGCTTCGTCAACCTGGTCGGTCTGGCCGGGCTGATCGCCAGCTTCTTCTCGATCATCTATGCCTATTCCCGGCAGATCTTCGCCCTGTCCCGCGCCGGTTACCTGCCGCGCAAACTGTCGGAAACCAACAAGAGCAAGGCCCCGGTACTGGCCTTGGTCATCCCCGGCATCATCGGGTTTGCCCTGTCGCTGACGGGCCAGGGTGACTTGCTGATCCTGGTGGCAGTGTTTGGCGCTACCCTGTCTTACGTGCTGATGATGGCTGCGCACATCACCCTGCGCATCCGCCGGCCAAAGATGGAGCGCCCCTACCGCACCCCGGGTGGCATCTTCACATCCGGCCTGGCGCTGGTGCTGGCGTGCATCGCCGTGGTCGCCGGATTCCTGGTTGACCCGAGGGTAGTCATTGGCGCTGCAGTGATCTATGCGGTATTAATTGCCTACTTTGCTTTCTACAGCCGCCACCACTTGGTTGCGGGCACACCGGAAGAGGAATTCGCCGCGATCCAGAAGGCCGAAGAGGCCCTGCACTGATCGCCGCCACCCGCCGCGGGGCAACCCGCGGCTCTGGAGATTCTGTATGGCAAGTTTCGTACACACGGTCGGCCATCTGGTCTACCGCTTCGACAGCCTCAAGGAAGTGATGGCCAAGGCCAGCCCGGCACGCTCCGGGGACTGCCTGGCAGGCGTGGCGGCCAGCAACGACGCCGAGCGCGTCGCCGCGCAGATGGCGTTGGCCAACATTCCGCTAACGCACTTTCTCAATGAAGCACTGATCCCTTACGAAGCAGATGAAGTTACCCGCCTGATCATCGACACCCACGATGCCCAGGCCTTCGCCCCGGTCAGCCACCTGACCGTGGGTGGCCTGCGTGACTGGCTGCTGAGCGAGGAAGCCAACGAAGACAGCCTGCGCGCCCTGGCGCCCGGGTTGACCCCGGAAATGGCCGCTGCCGTGTCGAAGATCATGCGCGTGCAGGACCTGGTGCTGGTGGCGCAGAAAATCCGCGTGGTCACCCGGTTCCGCGGCACCATGGGCCTGCGCGGGCGCCTGTCGACCCGGCTGCAACCCAACCACCCGACAGACGAACCGGCCGGTATTGCCGCCAGCATTCTCGACGGCTTGCTGTACGGCAACGGCGACGCCATGATCGGCATTAACCCGGCCACCGACAGCATCGCTTCGATCTGCGCCCTGCTGGAAATGCTCGACGCCATCATCCAGCGCTACGACATCCCCACCCAGTCCTGCGTGCTGACCCACGTCACCACCTCGATCGAAGCGATTAACCGCGGCGTGCCACTGGACCTGGTGTTCCAGTCCATCGCCGGCACTGAGGCGGCCAACGCCGGCTTCGGCATCAACCTGAACGTGTTGCAGGAAGGCTACGAAGCAGGGCTGTCGCTGAAACGTGGCACCCTCGGGCAGAACCTGATGTATTTCGAAACCGGCCAGGGCAGTTCGCTCTCGGCCAACGCCCACCACGGCGTCGACCAGCAGACCTGCGAAACCCGCGCCTATGCCGTGGCTCGTCACTTCAAGCCGTTCCTGGTCAACACCGTGGTCGGTTTCATTGGCCCGGAATACCTGTACAACGGCAAGCAGATCATCCGCGCCGGCCTCGAAGACCATTTCTGCGGCAAACTGCTGGGCGTGCCGATGGGTTGCGATATCTGCTACACCAACCATGCCGAAGCCGATCAGGACGACATGGACACCTTGCTGACGCTGCTGGGTGTGGCCGGCATCAACTTCATCATGGGCATCCCCGGCTCCGACGACATCATGCTCAACTACCAGACCACCTCGTTCCATGACGCGTTGTACGCGCGCCAGACCCTGGGCCTGAAGCCCGGGCCGGAATTCGAGGCATGGCTGGCCCGCACCGGTATCTTCACCCAGGCCGATGGCCGGGTGCGCTTCGGTGACAACCTGCCGCCGGCCTTCCGCCAGGCCTTGGCACAGCTTGCATAGGGATGACCATGGACCACCGCACGCCTACCCCCGACAACCCTTGGCTGGCCCTGCGCAACCTGACCCCGGCGCGCATCGCCCTGGGCCGCACCGGCACCAGCCTGCCGACCGGGGCGCAGCTGGACTTCCAGTTCGCCCATGCCCAGGCACGAGATGCCGTGCACCTGGCTTTCGACCACGCCGGCCTGGCCAGCCAGCTGAGTGACCGCGGGCGCGAAAGCCTGGTGTTGCACAGCGCTGCCAGCGACCGCCACCAGTACCTGCAGCGCCCGGACCTTGGGCGGCGGCTGAACGAAGACTCGATTACGACCCTTCGCCAGCACGCCCAGGCCAACCCCGGGGGCGTCGACCTGGCCATCGTGGTGGCTGACGGCCTCTCGGCACTGGCCGTGCATCGCCACACACTGCCGTTCCTGACCCGCTTCGACGAACAGGCTGCCGCCGACGGCTGGACCTGCGCCCCGGTGGTGCTGGTGCAGCAGGGCCGCGTGGCAGTGGCCGATGAGGTCGGCGAGCTGCTGGGCGCCCGGATGACGGTGATGCTGATCGGCGAGCGCCCGGGGCTGAGCTCGCCCGACAGCCTTGGCCTGTATTTCACTTACGCACCCAAGGTCGGCCTGACCGATGCCTACCGCAACTGCATTTCCAATATCCGCCTGGAGGGGCTGAGCTATGGCATGGCGGCGCACCGCCTGTTGTACTTGATGCGCGAAGCCTGCCGGCGCCAGCTTTCCGGGGTGAATCTAAAGGACGAAGCCGAGGTCCATAGCCTGGAGAATGAAGACAGCGCCAACCAGAAAGGTAACTTCCTGCTCGGCAAAGGGTAAAAAATCTGTCACGGAAGGCGGATTGCACTCGTACCGTGCATTGGGCAGCATGCCCTTGAACGCTGCTGGCATTCCGCTGTTTCCCAAATGGACTCTGAGGGCCGCACATGCGCATCATCAAAGCAACCCTGGAACACCTCGACCTGCTCACCCCGTTGTTCGTCAAATACCGTGAGTTCTACGGGCAACTGCCCTACCCCGACAGCTCGCGCAGCTTTCTGGAAAAGCGCCTGAAGCGGGACGAATCGGTGATTTACCTGGCACTTCCGGATGATGACGACAGCAAACTGCTGGGCTTTTGCCAGCTGTACCCGAGCTACTCGTCGCTGTCGTTGAAGCGGGTATGGATTCTCAACGATATCTATGTGGCCGAGGACTCCCGGCGCATGCTGGTCGCCGACCATTTGATCCGCGAGGCGAAGAAAATGGCCAAAGAGACCAATGCTGTGCGCATGCGCGTGTCGACCAGCGCGAACAATGAAGTGGCGCACAAGACCTACGAATCCATCGGGTTTCGTGAGGATACCGAGTTCAAGAGCTACATCCTGCCAATCAGCCAGGATTGACCGGCACCGACCGCTTCGCGGGCACGCCCGCTTCCACAAGCAAGGTCGTTATCCTTGTGGGAGCGGGCGTGCCCGCGAAGCGGTTGGTAAAGGAATACCCCCTCTACCGTAACCCCCCGCTACAAACTCTCCGGGCATGTTCCTGACTTAGCCGTATAATGGCTCACCTGTCATGTGTGAAAATTTACCCTCCCCCCGGTAACCAAGCCTACGCCCAAGAACACAGGTGCTGTACATGGATTTCAACCCGCTGGACCTTATCCTGCATCTCGATGCCTACCTCGATCTGCTGGTCACCAATTACGGTCCCTGGATCTACGCCATCCTGTTCACCGTGATCTTCTGCGAAACCGGCCTGGTAGTGATGCCATTCCTGCCGGGCGACTCGTTGCTGTTCATCGCCGGCGCCGTTGCGGCGGGTGGCGGCATGGACCCGGTACTGCTGGCCGGCCTGCTGATGGCCGCTGCAATCCTGGGCGACAGCACCAATTACGTGATAGGCCGAACAGCCGGCGAGCGCTTGTTCAACAACCCCAACTCCAAGATCTTCCGCCGCGACTACCTGCAACGTACCCACGATTTCTATGAACGCCATGGCGGCAAGACCGTGACCATGGCGCGCTTCCTGCCCATCTTGCGCACCTTCGCACCGTTCGTCGCGGGCATTGCCCACATGCACTACCCACGCTTCCTCGGCTTCAGCGTTGCCGGTTCGCTGCTTTGGGTCGGCGGACTGGTCACCTTGGGCTACTTCTTCGGCAACGTGCCATTCATCAAGCAGCACCTGTCGCTGATGGTGGTGGGCATCATCATCCTGTCGCTGGTGCCGATGATTCTCGGCTTGCTGCGTGGGCGCCTGGGCCGTACGGCCAAGGCTCACTGAACAGGTAAAGAACGAACGGCATGTGGTCATTCAGCGCCTGGCGGCGCAAGCGTACTCTGGCGCGTTACCCGATCACGCCACAGCAATGGCAGGCCGTACGCGAGCGGCTGCCAATGCTGGACGGCATCAGCGACGCTGAAGACCGCTGGCTGCGCGAAGCCTGCATCCTGTTCCTGCTCGACAAGCACCTCACCTGCCTGCCCGGTGTCGAGCTGGACGACGAGCAGCGCCTAATGCTGGCCGCCCAGGCACAGTTACCGCTGCTTCACCTGGGTGAGCTGAACTGGTACCAAGGCTTCCACGAAATCATCCTGTACCCCGACGACTTCAAGAGCCCCCAGCGCCACCGCGATGCCAGTGGTGTGGAGCATGTGTGGGACGGCGAACACAGCGGCGAAGCCTGGCAACAGGGGCCGATCATCCTGGCCTGGAACGGCGTGCAGGCCAGTGGTGGCTGGGAGGCTTACAACCTGGTCATCCATGAGCTGGCGCACAAGCTCGACATGCTCAACGGCGATGCCAACGGCCTGCCACCGCTGCACAGCGGCATGCCCGTTGATGAGTGGGCGAGCGCCATGCAGCAGGCGTACGACGACCTCAACCAGCAACTGGACGCCAACCCCGACGCCGAAACTGCCATCGACCCCTATGCTGCGGAAAACCCGGCAGAGTTCTTTGCCGTTACCAGCGAGTACTTCTTTAGTGCCCCTGACCTGCTTCATCAGGCTTATCCAAAGGTCTACCACCAGTTGTCGCTGTTCTACCGGCAAGACCCGCTGGCGCGCCTGTGCCGGCTGCAGGCGGAACACCCCGAGTACCGCGAAAGCCACGCCTGACGGGCCCGCACATCAGGCCAAGCGTGGCGTGCCCCGGCAGAATGTGCCTATAATCGCCGCCACTTTTTGGTCAAACACGGGGGCACTGCCCAATGAGCTACAGCAAGATTCCGGCGGGCAAAGACCTGCCGAACGACATCTACGTCGCCATCGAGATCCCGGCCAACCACGCGCCGATCAAATACGAAATCGACAAGGACAGCGACACGCTGTTCGTCGACCGTTTCATGGCTACCCCAATGTTCTACCCAGCCAACTATGGCTTCATCCCGAACACCCTGGCTGACGACGGTGACCCGCTGGACGTGCTGGTGGTTACCCCTTACCCAGTGGCCCCAGGCTCGGTTATCCGCGCCCGTCCGGTTGGCGTGCTGAACATGACCGACGACGGTGGCGGCGACGCCAAGGTCATCGCTGTTCCTCACGACAAGCTGTCGCAGCTGTACGTTGACGTCAAGGAATACACCGACCTGCCAGCCCTGCTGATCCAGCAGATCGAGCACTTCTTTGCCAACTACAAAGATCTCGAGAAGGGCAAGTGGGTCAAGATCGAAGGCTGGGAAGGCGCCGACGCCGCCCGTGCCGCGATCACCAAATCGGTCGCTGCCTACAAGGGCTGATTTCGACTGCAGGGAAACCCCGCTTTGGCGGGGTTTTTCATGCCTGAATGGAACGCGCTCACTGCTGGGAACAAATCCTACACAGTCCTACACCAGCATCCTACAAACAGCCTCTTTTCGTACAAATCCCGTCAACACCCGGTTCATTTCCTTACTGGCAACCCGCCGCTACACTCGCCGCCATGAACACTTCCGGCGACCGCCTCAGAGCCCTGCTCCACGAATGTGGCCTGACCCCTTCCGATTTCGCCGCCCAGCGCAGCGTCACAGCACAGCACGTCAACAACTGGTTCAAACGCGGTGTGCCTTTGGCCCGACTGGACGAACTGGCCGATCTGTTCTGTGTGCACCGGCGTTGGCTGCGCACCGGTGAAGGCCCCAAACACCCCAATCCACTCCTGCGCAACGGCCGTCCACGGCCAGCGCCCGCCAACCCGCTTACCCCGCTGTCGGAACATCGTGGCCGGGTATTGAAGGTGCCCTACTACGAAGTGCGCAACGGCTTGCTGTCGCCGGTGGGCAGCAAGCACCTGCGCTTGCCGGCAAAAGCCCTGAAGGGCTTGGGTGTGCAAGCCGGCAACGCAATCTGCCTGGCAATGCCGGCCAGCAACATGCTCCCGCTGATTCCGCTGCAAGCTACCCTGGCCATCGACCTGGGCATGACCCAGGTGGTCGAGGGCGAAACCTATGCCCTGCTGCAAAACGGCATGCTCAGGGTAAACAACCTCAGTCTTGGCCCGCACGACACCCTGTACCTGCACAGCCATGACCGGCGCAACTACACGGTCGAACGCTACACCGCTGCTCAGCGTCAGGCGCAGGGCCTGGAAATTCTTGGCTGGGTGTTCCACTGGTCACATTTCCGCCAGCAGCGGCCCAGTTGAAGCACTCTGGGCAATTTTTTGCTGGGCATCCTGCGCCCGCCCTTGTATGCTACGCCGCACATTAAGCCCCGACCGGCGCGAGCCGCGTTCCAGAGGGCTCGGCGATATCCCACACGGGCATCTGCCATCTCTTTCAGGCCCTTGATGGCCACACAGTTAAGGCGATTGCGGCTTACCATAAATTAGTCGGAAGCGTCCCCGAGAAGCCGGCCACAAGCCGGCTTTTTAATTTGGCAATGCCCCGTCCTGCATAAGGTTGACACCTCCCGTTGTGCTCAGCCCCCCCCCCGCTGTTCACGTTCAGCCCGCAAGCGATTCTGGGGTGTCGGCTTCTTCTCGTCGCGCATATAGAAATCAAGTTGATATTTCGAAATCTTCCAATGGAGGTTTTTTTCTGAAGGTGAGCGTTTCGCGCCAGACTATAATAAAACGATCAGATGTGCGCTGACACGTGCGGCCATCCTTGGAGATTGCTTATTACTTATATTTAATCTGTAACGGTTTGATGTAGTGATGAGGACTTAGCATGAACGCCTTATTGAAAGAGCTGCACGCCTATCATCATGAGGTGGCTACCAAAATTACTCAGATCAAAGAATTACTGGAGAGGATAAGACACGGCTCTGCGGGTGCCGATGACTGCAAGCTGTTGTTTAAGCAACTGGAAGCCTTGCATGGTGATGCAGAGCGGCACCACCATGAAAATGAAGAGCTTATTCGGCTGGCCTTGCTGACAACCGACGCACCGATTCACCAACGGGTCATGGCCATTGAGCAAGATCATAAAGCCTTCACGCGAATTGCAGGGCAGCTCAAGATGTTGGAGCAGTCAACGCAAGAGGCCAGAGTAATTGCCGACACGATCGAAGACTTCATCAAGAAATATTATGACCATATGGATGCCGAGGAGAATATTTTCTTTCCGGTAGCAGACAAGTGGTTGTCAGACACCCAATGGCAAGAAATAAAGCATCAATGGCACTCGGAGACTTCTTGAATTAAAACCAAGCGCCTGATTAACACTTACTCTCACAACTTTATTGCACTGATACCCGATAGTGCAGATACACTTCTAGATTTCTCATGATTCAGCATCAAGGCCGCGCCCTTTGCAGGCACGGCCTTGTGTCGCGGTGCACCTAGCGGCAACAGACCCCGTCAGAAGTCATACCGCGCTCCAACCATCATGCTGCGCGACGGCCCGTAGAAGTTGAACGTGGAGGTCGAGCCCACCCGCGACAGGTAATCCCGGTCGAACAGGTTATTGACGTTGAAGGTGGCGGTCAGCTTCGAAGTCACCGGGTACGACAGCATCGCGTCCACCGTCGCGTAGCCCGGCGCGTCGATACGCACGCCGCCGTTTTCGGAGTAGAAGTTGCTCATCGCGGAAATTCCGCCACCAATCGCCAGGCCGGTCAGCGGCCCTTGGCTGATGGTGTACTTGCTCCAAAGCGAAGCCTGGTTGCGCGGCATGATGAAGAACGTGGTTTCGGCGTCACCCTTGACGGTTTCGGTCTCCATCCAGGTGTAACCGGCCAGCAGTTCCCAATTCGGCGTCAGCTTGCCGCTCACTTCCACTTCCGCGCCCTTCACGCGGGTCTTGCCGGATGCAACGGAATCGGTAGTGGCCACACCATCGGCATCGTACAGGGTGGTAGCGCGGTTCTTGTCGGTCAGGCGGAACACCGAGAAGCGCGTATTCAAATCGCCGCCAAAGTAGCTGCTCTTGAGGCCGAACTCGTACTGCTCGCCTTCACGCGGTTTCAACACCCGGCCACTGCTGTCGGTGTCGGATTGAGGCTTGAAAACCTGCGAGTAGCTAGCGTACAGCGCGTGGTTCTCGGTCAAGTCATAGACCAGGCCCCCGTACGGGGTGAAGTGGCCGTCCACACGCTTGCTGTCATTGGTCGTAGCACCGCTGCTCAGGGTGGTGGTGTAGAAATCACCGCGGTACCAACTGAAACGGCCACCGGCAATCAGCGCAAGTCGCTCGATCGGGCGGAAGGTGACCTTGGAATAAAGGCCGTATTCCTCTTCCTGCATGCCGGTCTCGGTACTGTAGTTGGGCGACGGTTTGGCGAACTGTTTAGGCGAGTAGGTGTTGACGTTGATGGCGCCCAGGTTGGTGGTGCCGTTGAGATACTCGGTGTCGTAGTTCTTGTAGTCGCTGCCCACCACGAACTCGCTGACCTGGCCGAAGGTTTCGAACGGCTGGCTGTAACTGGCGTCCAGCGAGTAGGTGTCTTGAGTGAAATCACGGGCGCTGGCGCGCTCGGAGTTGGCGCCTGTGGTGGCATTGGTTGCAGTGAAGGCGTACAGGTAGTTGGTGTCGCGGTGCGAGCCACGGGCCGCGACACGGCCGTAACCACCATTGTCGAAGCGGTGGGTCAGCTCGGCGACCAGGTCGGTGGTCTTGCCGTCGAAGTAGTTCCAGTCGGCGCCCAGGAAACGCGAATGGCTGAAGTCGGGCACCTCGCCGGACAACGTGGCCGGGTAGCCGTTGTGCGGGGTGATGTTCTTCACTTCGTGCATCAGGCCGAACGACAGCGTAGTGGCGTCGTCCAGGTCGATATCCAGCGCACCGTAATAGCTGTTGCTGGTGTTGGCGTTGTAGTCCACTTCGCCATTGGTGTCGTCACGGGATGCAATGAAGCGCCCGCGCACGCGACCGGCGGCGTCCAGCGGGCCGCTCAGGTCGATTTCTTCATGGTTGGTGTCCCAGGTGCCGTAGCTGCCTTCGATGTGGCCCTGAAACTCGGCGGTCGGGCGCTTGCGTACCATGTTGACGATACCGCCCAGTTCGCTGGTGCTGCTGAACAATCCGGCCGGGCCGCGCATGATTTCGACACGGTCGAACGCGGCCAGCGACGGTACGGTGCCAAAGATGCTGGCCATGGGGGCCGGCAGGCCATCGATGTTGAATTCGCTGTACTCGTAGCCACGGGCGTAGATCGACGAACGGCCGCTGTCGTTGGTCAGGGTGCGCAGGCCGGCGGTGTACTTGGCCAGGTCATCCAGATGTACGAACTGGCGATCCTTGACGTAGTCCTGGGTGTAGACGGTGATCGACTGCGGGATGTCCTTGAGCGCTGCCGGCGTCTTGGTGCCCACGGTAGCGGCATCGACGCTGTAACCGCCGGTTTCCTCCGAAGGCAGCATGTCGTACAGGCGGTTGCCTTCGATGGTCAATGCAGGCAGATCAAGCGAGTTGTCTTCAGCCGCCGCCTGGGCCGCTACCGTTTCGGCCACTGCCGATAAAGAAAACGGTGCCAGCAACCCCAGCGCCAGCCATCCCCGAACCCGTTGCAAGCTGCCCACACTTTTGAAACCGGTCATGACACACCCTTCGCCCAAATGATATTGAATCGCAAACGAAACAAGTTGCTTTTTGCGAACGATACCGGAGCGAAAACCAGGGTGCAGCATGATTAACCTTCTTAACACATCAAGGCGTTGCCCTTTCCCTGCAGCCAGTGGGATGATTCGCAACTGATAAAAATTCTCATCAAGGCTCGCCGTGCCCACCTCACTTCTCCTTGCCGAAGACGACCCACGCCTGCTTCAGGACCTGGACCGCCATTTCCGCAACCGCGGTTTCCTGGTGCACGCCTGCGCCAGCGGCACCCAGGCCCTGAATGCCATACAGCAATCTCAGTTCGAACTGGTGCTGCTGGACATCATGCTGCCAGGCATCGACGGCCTCAGCCTGCTCGACGCCCTGCGCCGCCAGCAGGCAGTGCCGGTCATGCTGATGTCGGCACTAGGGGCCGAGCAGGACCGCATCAGCGGCTTCACCCGTGGTGCAGACGACTACCTGCCCAAGCCCTTCAGCCTGGCGGAGCTGGACGCACGGGTGGATGCCTTGCTGCGTCGCGTGGCATTCGATCGTGGTACGGCGCTGCGTGCCGACGTGGGGGAGGTGATGCTGGACCACGACCGCCAGGACGTTATCCACAACGGCAACGCCGCTGGCCTTACCGCTTCCGAATTCCGCTTGCTGGTCACGCTGCTGGCCCACCCCGACGAAGCGTTGAGCAAGCCCTTCCTGTACCAGACCGTGCTGCACAGGGCCTATACCCGACTGGACCGAGGCCTGGATGTGCATGTGTGCAACCTGCGCCGCAAACTGGCCGACATCAATGCCCAGCACCTGCAGATCCAGGCCGTGCGTGGCCAAGGGTACATCCTGGTCGACACGGAGCAGGCCTGATGCGTCGCCACCCGTTGCTGTGGAAACTGGCCTTGCTGCAAGTCAGCTTCTGCCTGTTGCTGATCTGGCTCATCTGGACCTGGGGCCTTTCGGTGGAACGCAGTACCTATTTTCTGTCCCAGGCTGACCAGGACTACCTGGCGCGTTATGCTCAACAGGCCGAACAGGCGTGGGAGCAGGACGGCGCAGCCGGCACCGAGGCCTGGCGCAAGCATGTGGCACGGGCCGAGGACACCTGGGTGGCCGTGATAGGTCCACACCTTCAGAGCCTTGGCACCACGCCGCTGAGCGCCGAGGAAGCCAGCCACCTGACATTCATGCGCAAGCTCGACTGGCCGATGAGCCGGCGCCTGCAGGATGAACTGCCCTACGTCAGCATCGAATTTCCGCAACACCCCGAGCATGGCCGCCTGGTGCTGCAACTGCCCGAACGGCTGCTACCGACAGGCCTGACACCCTGGACCCATGTGGTCACGCATGGCGTTGCCCCCGCACTGCTGGCCCTGCTGCTAGGCCTTGCGCTATACCGGCATCTTGTCGTGCCGCTGAACCGCCTGCGCGACCGCGCCGACGCCCTGCGGGCCGATGATCTGGACAGCCCCGCCCTGCCCCTGCAGGAGCGGCGTGATGAGCTGGGTGAGCTGGCTCAGGCCTTCGAGCACATGGCCGGGCGCCTGCGCCAGAGCCTTGAGCAACAGCGCCTGCTGTTGCGCACGCTGTCTCACGAATTGCGCACGCCGCTGGCGCGGCTGCGCATCGCCCATGACAGCGACTTGCCACCGCCGCAGCTGCGCGAGCGCCTGGACCGTGAGGTAGCCGACATGCAGAAGCTGCTGGAAAACACCCTCGACCTGGCCTGGATGGACACCGAACAGCCCAGCCTGGTGACCGAGCCGGTATTGGTGCTTTCCGTGTGGGAAGCCTTGTGCGAGGACGTCTGTTTCGAAAGCGGCTGGGACCGTGCGCGCCTGCCGTGCTCACTTGGCACCGACTGCCTGGTGCAGGCCCATCTGGACAGCCTGGCCCAGGCCCTGGAAAACCTGTTGCGCAATGCCATTCGCCACTCGCCGACCGAAGGCCGGGTCAGCCTTGATGGCTGGCGTGAGGGCGCATGCTGGCACCTGCGCCTGAGCGACCAAGGGCCAGGCGTACCGGATACCGACCTTGAGCGCATTTTCAAGCCCTACCAGCGCCTGGCCGAGAGTGGCGCAGGCTTCGGCCTGGGCCTTGCTATCGCCCGTCGCGCCATCGAACTGCAAGGCGGCCGGTTGTGGGCCAGCAATGGGCACCCGGGCCTGTGCCTGCACATGACCTTGCCTGCGGCCTGAGACTGTTTAGAAAGTTAATGCGCTTTACGCTTGATAGGGACTGGTTATCATCTGGGCGCTCAAGCCTTGCGCTCCATGCAAAGCCCTGACGAGACGCCTGATGAGCAAGAAGAACCTGATGCTGGCCTTGGCACTTGCCCTGGCGGCCCCTCTTGTCCTGGCCCAGCCCGAGCATGACCAGAAGATGGACACGTCGGTGTTACAGCGCCAGGACCTGGCCTATCACTTCACCCAGCTTGATCTGGACTCGGCCGATGGCCTGCGTCACTACCGCCTGTGGGTTGGCAAGCCGAATCGTCCAGCGCCAGCATCGGGGTACCCGGTGCTGTGGATGCTCGATGGGAATGCTGCGCTGGGGACGCTGGATCAGCAGCAACTGGACAGGCTCGCCGTGGGCCAGGCGCCCCTGCTGGTGGCGGTGGGTTACCGGACCGAACTGCGCATCGACAGGGCCGGCCGCACGCTGGACTACACCCCGGCGCTGCCGGAGCAGGTGCAGCAGCGTGATCCGCTGACCGGCCAGCCCAGCGGCGGGGTCGATGCGTTCCTGAAGCTTCTGACCGGGCGCATGCGCACGATGGTGTCGGCTGTGGCGCCGATCGACCCGCAACGACAGACGCTGTGGGGGCACTCCTATGGTGGCCTGGCCGTGCTTCACGCACTGTTTACCCGCCCCGGCGCATTCAGCCTTTACGCTGCTGCCAGCCCGTCACTGTGGTGGCGCGATGGTGTGATTGTCCGCGAGGCGCAAGGGCTTCCCTCACGCCTTGGCGAGGCGCGCCCGCATCTGTTGCTGATGCGCGGCGGGCAGGAGCCCGCCAGCCCGCATGGTTCGCCGCACGAGAACGACGAGTTGCCTGCGCGCCAACTGGCGGCAGATCTGGCCGCGATCAAAGGCCTCGACGTGCGCTTTGAGCGCTTCGAGGGTCTGGGGCATGGGCCCATGCTGGGCGCCTCCCTGCGCAGGGTGATCGAAGGCATGTCTGGCCAGTGATCAGCCCTGCCCCTGTCCGACTCAAGGTTGCGCGTACTTGAGCACGTACAGGCACAGCTCGCGGTAGACATCCACAGGCAGCTGCGACATCAGCTTCTGAGCCTGGCCGAGGGTTTTGCAATTGAGTTCGGCCATCGTCCGACGGTGTTTCGAACCCAGCAGGCCGGCATGCACCACCTGCGCATACTGAATATAGGAACAGGGGAAATCGGCCTGGGGACTGCGCTGGACCTTGAAGTCGATCTTCAGGTCTGCCCCGCGGAAGAATTCCCTGCCCTGGTAGGTCTGCTGGGGCACGAGGCGCCCTTTTTCAGGACAGGTGCTGTGACAGACCGGCAGGCTATTCCTGTCCGTCTCCAGGCCACGTCGATAGATCACGATTTCGGAACCCGGTACCTCGATACAGGCGTTTTCGAAAGCATCGATGATGGACCTGCCATTGATTTGCGCCTCTTCGATCTGCGTCAGGCTGACCACACGCTCGAGCTCATGATTGCCAACACTGTTGACCACACGGTCCAGGGTCGACCAGTGGCTGAATTCTTTCTGACACGCAATCAGATGGACCTCGCTCTGATAGCCCTTCAGGGCGGCATCAGGTGGAAAATCAGCGAAATGAGGGCTGTCGAGCGCGGTCTCCATGATGATGTTGTATTTGTTTTCCATCGCATACGTGCAAATCATTGCCCCCAGGCGCCAGATGAACGGCTCGGTATGCTCATAGACATGCAGCACGCCTTTGTCTTCCATCGCCCGATAATGAGGGTGCAGTTCACGAAAATGGGTTTCGTAAAGGCGAACATAATTGTCGTAGCGCCCGCTCTTCAGCAGCGTTTTTTCCAGCAAGTACGTCTTACCCGAGCCTTGTGCACCGGCAATGATGAGCATTTTGGGCTTGAGCACGCCGTCGACGTAGTCGCGCTTCTTGTCGAACAAAGTGTCGACGACCTTTCTGAATGCGAGATGGAGATCGGTATCGGTAAAAGGATAGAGAGAGGACATGACGGTTCGTTTCCTTGGTTTGCCAATGTGACCGTCACGAAGGTAAGCGCTGCGGCAAGTGCAAAGGGGTAGATGGTTACTGCTGCAAGTCTCGCCGAAGGTAGTAGAACCGCGGGTTGCCACTGGGGTGGCACTGTGCTGTATGCTGGGTCGGTCTTCAGGGCGGGGTGTAAGTCCCCACCGGCGGTAAATCGAAAGATGAGCCCGCGAGCGCCCCGACCATGTCGGGGGTCAGCAGATCTGGTGCAACTCCAGAGCCGACGGTCATAGTCCGGATGAAAGAAGGCGTCATGCAGGGGCCATCCGGGCGCCCTTGCGCGCGCATTTTGTTCGCCCCGAGACGTTCATCGATCATTCACGAGGAGCGTTTCATGTTCACCCAGCACCACGCGCAATTCCCCAATGTTTCCGCCGCCATCGCCGCCTTCCAGGCCGGGCGCCCAGTACTGTTGCTCGACGATGACGACCGCGAGGACGAAGCGGACATCATTGCCGCCGCCGAGAACATTACGCTGCAGACCATGGCCATGATGATTCGCGATTGCAGCGGCATCGTCTGCCTGTGCCTGGACGAAGCCACCGTCGACGAACTGCAGCTGGCACCCATGGTGCAGAACAACCAGGCCCGCCACGGCACCGGTTTCACCGTCACCATCGAGGCGGCCGAAGGTATCACCACCGGGGTTAGCGCCCAGGACCGCATCACCACCATTGACGCAGCACTGCGTTCCAGCGCCGAACAGCGCCATATCGTCAGCCCGGGGCATGTTTTTCCGCTGCGCGCCCGCAATGGCGGGGTGCTGACACGCCGTGGGCATACCGAAGGTTCGGTGGACCTGGCGCGCCTGGCCGGCCTGCGCCCGGCAGCGGTCTTGTGCGAGCTGATGAATCCCGATGGCAGCATGGCCCGTGGTGAGCAGGTGGCGGTATATGCACGGCAGTACAATTTGCCGGTGCTGACCATCGAGGAGCTGGCGCGGTACCGTGAGGCAATGCTGGAACGGGAGGCAGAGCCGGCCTGATCCACCGAACCGGGACGCTTTGCGGTCCTTGTGCGAGCGGCCCTTTCGCGACACAGGGCCGCTCCTCCATCGGTCTGCATCAGCCGATGCAGCTGCCGGAAGTTTGCTCCCCCCGCCCCGCTCTGCTAGTGTCGCGCCGTTCTGAATGCCACCGAGACAGTCGCCATGGCCCGCAAAAAAGCCTCCCTCGATTTCGAGCAATCCCTCGCAGACCTGCAAGCACTGGTCGAGCGCCTGGAGAACGGCGAGTTGTCGCTGGAAGAGTCGCTGGCCGCCTTTGAACAAGGCATCGCCCTGACCCGTGACTGCCAGGGCGCCCTGGCCCAGGCCGAACAGAAGGTGCAAATTCTGCTGGAGCGCGACGGCGAACTGGCTGCCCAACCCTTCGACGCGGAGCCGGAAGCATGATTGGCACCTACCAGGCCAGTTGCCAGGCGCGCGTCGACGCAGCCCTCGAACCGCTGTTCATCGCCCCGAGCAAAGAGCTGGAACGCCTTTACGCCGCCATGCGCTACAGCGTGATGAACGGCGGCAAACGCGTGCGCCCGTTGCTGGCCTACGCGGCCTGCGAAGCCTTGGGCGCCCCGGCCGAACAGGCCAACGGTGCAGCCTGCGCGGTCGAGCTGATCCATGCTTACTCGCTGGTGCATGACGACCTCCCGGCCATGGACGACGACGACCTGCGTCGCGGCCAGCCGACCACCCACAAGGCGTTTGACGAAGCGTGCGCCATCCTTGCTGGCGACGGTTTGCAGAGCCTGGCTTTCAGTGCCCTGCTCGACCCTTGCCTGAGCCCTCAGATCGACAGCATTCGCCTGGCCATGGTTCAGGTGCTGGCCAAAGCTGCCGGCCCGGCCGGCATGGTTGGCGGCCAGGCCATCGATCTCGGTTCGGTGGGCCAGAAGCTGGACCAGCAGGCGCTGGAGTTCATGCACCGGCACAAGACCGGCGCGCTGATCGAAGCCAGCGTACGCCTCGGCGCCCTGGCAAGTGCCCGTGCCGAACCGGTGCAGCTGGATGCCCTGCAAACTTATGCACAGGCCATTGGCCTGGCATTCCAGGTGCAGGACGACATCCTCGACGTGGAAAGCGACACTGCTACCTTGGGCAAACGCCAAGGTGCAGACATAGCGCGTGACAAACCGACCTACCCGGCCCTGCTGGGCCTGGAAGCCGCCAAAGCCTATGCAATCGAACTGCGCGACCAGGCGCTGGCCGCACTGCAAGGGTTCGGCGAAAAGGCCGAGCCGCTGCGGGCCTTGGCGCGTTATATTGTCGAACGCCGTAACTAAACAGCTTCACCTATCCCTGTAGGATCGGGTTTACCCGCGAATGCGATCTTGAATTTGCCGACGCATTCGCGGGTAAACCCGATCCTACAGGGGGCCGCGTAACCTGTGGTCGAATGGGCACTTTTCCCACAATGGGGTAAACTGCCGCGTCTTCACACACCTATAACGACTCGCCTGATGCCCACGACGTTTCAAGAGATCCCCCGCGAACGCCCGGTCACGCCGTTGCTCGACCGCGCTGACACGCCTGCCGGCCTGCGCCGGTTGGCCGAAGCCGACCTGGAAACGCTGGCCGACGAACTGCGCCAGGAATTGCTCTACACCGTTGGGCAGACCGGTGGGCATTTTGGTGCCGGTCTGGGCGTCATCGAGCTGACCATCGCCCTGCACTACGTGTTCGACACCCCGGACGACCGGTTGGTGTGGGACGTGGGGCACCAGGCCTACCCGCACAAGATCCTCACCGGGCGCCGTAACCGCATGCTCAGCCTGCGCCAGAAGGACGGTATCGCGGCCTTCCCGCGCCGCAGCGAAAGCGAGTACGACACCTTTGGCGTTGGCCACTCCAGCACCTCGATCAGCGCCGCGCTGGGCATGGCCATTGCTGCCCGCTTGCAGAACAGCGCACGCAAGTCGATCGCGGTGATCGGTGATGGCGCGCTGACCGCCGGCATGGCATTCGAGGCGTTGAACCACGCCCAGGAAGTCAATGCCGACATGCTGGTGATCCTCAACGACAACGACATGTCGATTTCGCGCAATGTCGGCGGCCTGTCCAACTACCTGGCCAAGATCCTCTCCAGCCGCACCTACGCGAGCATGCGCGAAGGCAGCAAGAAAGTGCTGTCGCGGTTGCCAGGCGCCTGGGAAATTGCCCGTCGCACCGAGGAATACGCCAAGGGCATGCTGGTGCCAGGCACGCTGTTCGAAGAGCTGGGCTGGAACTACATCGGCCCGATCGACGGCCACGACCTGCCCACCATGATCGCCACCCTGCGCAACATGCGTGACCTGAAAGGCCCGCAGTTCCTGCATGTGGTGACCAAGAAGGGCAAAGGCTTCGCCCCTGCCGAGATTGACCCGATCGGCTACCACGCCATCACCAAGCTGGAGCCGGCCGACAAGCCCGCCGCGCCGAAGAAAGCCAGCGGCCCGAAATACTCCGCGGTGTTCGGCCAGTGGCTGTGCGACATGGCCGCCGCCGACAACCGCCTGGTGGGCATTACCCCGGCAATGAAGGAAGGCTCGGACCTGGTCGACTTCAGCGAGCGCTACCCTGAGCGCTACTTTGACGTTGCGATCGCAGAGCAGCATGCCGTGACCTTGGCGGCCGGCATGGCCTGCGAGGGCAGCAAGCCGGTGGTGGCGATCTACTCCACCTTCCTGCAGCGTGCCTACGACCAGCTGATCCACGACGTGGCGGTGCAGAACCTCGACGTGCTGTTCGCCATCGATCGCGCCGGCCTGGTCGGCGAGGACGGCCCGACCCACGCCGGCAGCTACGACCTGTCGTACCTGCGCTGCATCCCGGGCATGCTGGTGATGACCCCCAGCGACGAGAACGAACTGCGCAAGATGCTCAGCACCGGCCACCTGTACAACGGCCCGGCCGCTGTACGGTACCCGCGTGGTACCGGCCCGAATGCGCCGATCAGCGGAGACCTGCAACCACTGGAGATCGGCAAGGGCGTGGTCCGCCGCCAGGGCGAAAAAGTGGCCCTGCTGGTGTTCGGCGTACAACTGGCCGAGGCCATGCAAGTGGCCGAACAGATCAACGCCACGGTGGTCGACATGCGCTTCGTCAAGCCGCTGGACGAGGCGCTGGTGCTAGAGCTGGCAGGCAGCCATGAGCTGCTGGTAACCATCGAAGAGAACGCCATCATGGGTGGCGCGGGCGCTGCGGTGGGTGAGTTCCTTGCCAGCCAGGCAGTGCTCAAGCCGCTTCTGCACCTGGGGCTGCCGGATATCTATGTCGAGCATGCCAAGCCTGCGCAAATGCTGGCTGAGTGCGGGCTGGATGCGGCCGGGATCGAGGCTTCGGTGAAGGCCCGCATGGCCAGGCTCGGGCTCTAGGGCCCTTTCGCGGGTGAACCCGCTCCTACGACGGCCTGCGCCCGATCACCGACGTGTGCCCACTGTAGGAGCGGGTTTACCCGCGAATACGGTAGCGGCGGCAACGGTGAACGACTGGTGAGAAATGGCCAGCAGGCCCGGCCCTTTCGCGGGTAAACCCGCTCCTACGGGGACAGCACAGTGCTGTGGAAACCCTTTGGAACTGCCCATGAAAAAATTAGCCTGTACCACGATTCTCTGTGCCCCTACATTCCTTCTGGCCGCTGAGCGCGACGACGCCCTCAAACTCCCCGACGTGCTGATCAGCGCCAGCCGCCAGGTCGAATCGCGTACCGCCACCAGTGCAGCCAACACGGTTTTCACCCGCACCGACATCGACCGCCTGCAACCCTCCAGCGTCACCGACTTGCTCTCCCGCGTGCCGGGCGTGCAAGTGGCACCTACCGGTGGCCGTGGCAGCCTGCCGGGCATCTTTATCCGAGGCACCAAAGCCGCGCAAAGCCTGGTGCTGGTCGATGGCGTGCGCATCGCCAATGCCACTTCGGGCGACAGCGGCCTGCAGTTTCTGGACATCGACCAGATCGAGCGCATCGAAGTCCTGCGCGGCTCGCGCTCAGCGGTATACGGAAGCGATGCCATTGGCGGGGTGATCCAGATCTTCACCCGACGCAGCAATGGCCCCGGCCTGCAGCCACGCCTGCGCATGGCCGCCGGCAGCAACCAGACATTCCAACGCAGCCTGGGGCTTTCTGGCGGCAACGACTCGACCCGCTTCAACCTTGGCGCCAGCCTGGATGAAACTGCCGGTATCGACTCGACCGGGCCATCCTTCGCCAGCGATGGTGACCACGACGCCTACCGCAACAAGGCGTTGAACCTAAGCCTGAGCCACACCTTCAGTGAGCGCTTCGAGGCCGGCTTGAACCTGCTCGACAGCCGTGGTCGCAGCGAGTACGACAACCCGTTCGGCGGCTTCGACCCCGTCACCTTCGAGAGCTTCGGTCAACAACCCTACACCGACTTCAGCGTCAGCAGCCTGGGCAGCTACGTTGACGTTCAGGTCACCGAAAACTGGCACTCACGCCTTGAACTGGCACATAGCGAGAACCGGGACGACAAACGCGACAAGCTCAGCGCTGAGCGCTTCGTGTTCAACACCTATCGCGATCAGGCTACCTGGCAGAACGACCTGGCCCTCGGCGAACGCAACACCGTACTGATCGGTGGCGACTGGTACGAAGACCGCGTACACGGCACTACCGACTTCACTGAGGACAGCCGCTGGAACCGTGCCGTGTTCGCCCAGCACCGCTACCGGGGCGAGCAGTTTTCCACTGAGCTGGGGGTGCGCCATGACCGCAACCAGCAGTTTGGTGGCCAGACCACCTGGAGCGGCAGCCTGACCGTACCGCTGAACGCGAACAACGATGTGCTGCTGTCCTACAGCGAAGGCTTCCGCGCGCCAACGTTCAACGACCTGTATTACCCACAGTTCAGCAACCCGAACCTGGACCCAGAGCACTCCAGAAGCTACGAGCTGCAATGGCGCAGCCAGCTGACTGCAGAGAGCCGGCTGGAGACTTCGCTGTACCGCACCGACCTGCGCGACGCGATCATCTTTGGCCAGGACTCGATACCCCGTAACGTCGCCTCGGCACGAATCAATGGTGTGGAAATGGCGCTGGCGCAGCAGTGGGGCGCCTGGCACAGCCAGCTTGGCCTGGCGCTGATCGACCCACGCGACCGCGACACTGGCCACACTCTCGCCCGCCGCGCCCGCCGCACCTTGAGCCTGGACCTGGACCGAGAGTTCGGGCGTTTCAGCGTGGGTGCCAGCTGGCAGGCGGTCAGCAGCAGTTATGACGATGAGGCCAACCGCAACCGCATCGGTGGCTATGGTCTGCTGGGTTTGCGCAGCAGTTGGGCGGCTAGCGACGAACTGAAACTCGAAGCCAAGCTCGATAACCTGCTGGACCGCAGCTACAGCCGCGCCCTTTACAGCTATGAGGGTGCGTATCACCCTTACCGTGAAGAGGGCCGCACTGTGCTCTTGAGCATCACCTGGACACCGGCGCTTTAGCGTCCAGCAACGCACACAAGCGGGCGGTGGCTTCGATCATCTGCCCGCTGGGGCGCTCCAGCCCTTTGTCCGGCACCACCAGCAGACGCCCATCAGCCACCGCCCGAATCTGCGGCCAGGCCTTCCAGCTGGCCAGTTGCGCCTCATCAGCGGCCAGGATGACCTGCGGATTACGCAGCAGCACGGACTCTACATTCACCTGTGGCGCCGGCTGGCCAAGGTCGGCGAACACATTGCGCGCCCCGCACACGGCCAGGGCGTCGGTCACCACCTGGCGGCCACCGAGCGTGTACAACGGCCGATCCCAGACTTGATAAAACACCTGCAAGGGTTCGTCACGCCGATACTGCTGGCGCAGCTGCTGCAGCCGCTCACGCAGGGCTCGCGCGTATGAATGACCCTGCTTGGCACGCCCGACACGCTCGGCAATGGCCTCGATCTGCTCGATCAGCTGGCTGATGTCATGGGGTTCGGCGCTGAAGGTGGCGATACCCAGGCGCTTGAGTTGGTCGCGCTGGGCCGGCGGCACACTGCCTGGCCACAGCAGCAACAGGTCGGGGCGCAGGCTGAGCAGGCGCTCCATGTCCAGTTGCCCTTGGCGCCCGACCGAAGGCAAGTGGCGCAGTGCAGCCGGCCGTTCGCCGCCATCGAGCACGCCCACCAGCAGGTCGTCGGCCTGCAGCTCAAGCATGATCTCGCTCATCGAGGGGGCCAGACTGACGACACGTAGCGGTTCTGCAGCCAGTACGGTGCAGGCGAACAACGCCAGCAGGCCAGGTAGCAGTCGCATCAACCCAGCTGGCGCGGAATGCGATAGAGGTACAGCACTACAACGGTAGACACTGCGAGGAGGATCTGCGGCACTGCCTCCAGGCCGACCAGCACCGACAATGCGGCGACCCAAGCCGGGAAGCAGGCATATAGCATGGCCATGCGCCGCACCCGCGCCAGTTCGATCCAGGCAGTGGCTTCTTCGCCCGTACCGAGCACCTTTGAGGTGGCAATAAGTGCGCGCTTGTAGGCACCGAAACGCGGCAGGCTGAGGAACATGGTGGCCGCACCGGCGATGAACAGTGGCATGGCCAACACCGGGATCAGTTCATCACCGCCCCCAAAGGCCCAAGCCATGACTGGCAGCGGCATCAGGCCCACCGCCAGGTACTGCCACCAGGCCAGCGCCAGGCGCCGCTTGACCTCGGCGCGGGTCACGCCTGGGGCACCTCGCCCTGGTGTTCGTTGCCCAGCATGTGGCCCAACTTGCCGGCCTTGGTCGCCAGGTAGTAGCGGTTGTGCGGGTTATGCCCGGTGTGCAGCGGCACACGCTCGGCAACCACGATGTTCATGTCGGTCAGGGCTTTGACCTTGCGCGGATTGTTGGTCATCAGGCGCAGCGACTTGACGCCCAGGTGCTCGAGCATCGGCAGGCATATGGCGTAGTCACGCTGGTCGGCAGCGAAGCCCAGGCGCTCGTTGGCTTCGACGGTGTCGGCGCCGCCATCCTGCAGCTCGTAGGCGCGGATCTTGTTCAGCAGGCCGATGCCACGGCCTTCCTGACGCAGGTACAACAACACCCCACGGCCTTCGCGGGCGATGGCCTGCAGCGCGGCTTCCAACTGCGAGCCGCAGTCGCAGCGCTGGCTGAACAGTGCATCGCCGGTCAGGCACTCGGAATGCAGGCGCCCCAGTACCGGCTGGCCGTCCGCGATATCACCCAGGCTGAGCACCACATGCTCACGGCCTGTGGCTTCGTCGAGAAAGCCATGCATGGTGAAGGTCGCGAAGGGCGTCGGGAGTTTTGAGGCGGCAACAAAGACGACGGGCACGTTGTGCTCCTGGAGTAAGTAGGAAATTTCTCGTGGGCCGATTGTATCAGCAGGTTGGGGAATGTGGGCTGGCTGTATACAGTGGCTTAAGATCGAAAAGTTCGATACTTATTAAAAGCCATCGCTCAACCCCAAGCCCGCAGCCCAAGAGGGCCGCGATATACCTTGGTGTATTCGGCTTCAGTGTGGGTGACTGTCCGCGCTGAACGGATAGGGCTGTTTCCAGTGCTCGAAAATCGGCTTCAGTTCGCCGCTACGTATCAGCTCCTTCATGCGCTTGTCGAACAGCTCGCACAGAGCCTTGGCCTGGTCGTTACGGGCAAAGGCCAGGTACAACGGCAACTCGGCCACATGGGTACGGCGGAAACGCTCCGGGTGAGAGGTTTGCCCGAGCACGTAGTCGACCTCGGTCAGTGCGTCGATGTAGTAGTCCACCCGGTCATGTTCGAGCATCGGCAGAATGCCCTCGCGACGCTGGATTTCGCGAAATTCGCGCACATTGGGCAAGTAGCTGCCGTAATCATAACCACGCACCCAGGCCAACCGGTACTTGCCGATGGTCTCCAGGGTAGGCACAGGTTTGCTGGCCAGCCCCAGGGCATAGATATGGTCCATGTCGAAGTGCCAGCGCGGGTACAGGTTGTCGTCGTTCTCTTCCTTGTACGAGCCAACCCAGGCATCAGCCTCGCCGCGCTTGACCAGGCCAACCGCCCGGCTGTAGGGCGCGCTCTGGGTAACCACCTTGACTCCGGCCGGCTCGAACACTTTGCGCAGCACATCCCAGGCCACCCCGGTACCGTCGGCGTTGGTGTAGTCGAGCCACTCCTCGCTAACCAGATGGATCTGTTTCGGCATGCCCTCGGCAGCCGTCACCCACGGGGCAATACTCAGCAGCATTGCCAGCAGTACAGTCCTTAAGGCCATTCACGCACTCCCTGTTTCAGGCAACCGCCCACACCAGAACCTGCATGCCCAGCCAGGCAAACACACCGGCCAGGATATCGTCGAGCATGATGCCGACGCCCCCGTGCACATGGCGGTCGATCCAGCGAATCGGCCACGGTTTGAGGATGTCGAAGAAGCGGAACATCAGGAACCCTGCCAACAGCCACTGCCAGCCCTCCGGCACCAGCCAGAGGGTGATCCACATGCCGACAATCTCGTCCCAGACAATGCCTTCATGGTCGTGTACGCGCAAATCATTGGCAACTTTGCCGCACAACCAGAAGCCAAACAGCATGCTCACGCCGAGTAACAACCAATAGCCCCAGTCGGGCAGCAGCTGCCACAAGGGGATGAACGGTATGGCGACCAGCGAGCCCCAGGTACCCGGGGCCTTGGGCAGAGTGCCGGAACCGAAGCCAAAGGCGATGAAGTGCCACGGATTGCGCCAGACCGAAGGCGGAACGAACTCCGCAGGCACCTGGTTGGGGTGATCGGTCACGGTCTCTCCCTAAAGTGTTGATAGCCCCGCTGGACGGGGGTTATGTCCTGGCCCTGTGAGTCGCGCAAGGTCACACCCTGCCCTTCGAGCACACGACCAATGATATGTACCTCGATGCAACCGAGGCCAGCCAGGGGCGCCAGCGCTTCGGGCGGCAAGGTGAAGGCCAGTACATAGTCGTCGCCACCGGTGAGTGCTGCCTGCAACGCCGCTTCGCGCCCGAGGAATGCCTCTAAGGCAGGAGACACTGGCACCTGCGCCAGGTTCACCTCCAGCGCCACGCCGGAGGCCTTGGCGATATGCCCGCAGTCAGCGAGCAGGCCATCGGAAATGTCCAGGGCCGCAGTGGCCTTGCCACGCAGCAGAGCCCCGAGGGTGAGCTGCGGCATCGGTGACCAGTAATGAGCCAGCAGCGGCTCGGCCTGCGCGGCAGGCGCCTCGCGCTCACCCAGCACCAGCGGCAAGGCACCGGCGGCCTTGCCCAGCGAACCACCGACACACAACAGATCACCCGGCCTTGCACCGCTGCGGCGCAAGGCCTGGCCAGCCGGCACGCGGCCGAACACGGTCACGGTGATGCTCAACGGGCCGCGCGTGGTGTCACCACCGATCAGGCTCATGCGGCAACGGTGGGCCATGCGACCAAGGCCGTCGGCATAGGCCGCCAGCCAGTCAGGGCCAACGTCAGGCAGGGTCAGTGCGAGGGTGAAGCCGATTGCAGTCGCGCCCATGGCTGCCAGGTCACTGGCCGCCACAGCCAACGAACGCTGGCCAAGCAGCAACGGATCGCAAACAGCAGGAAAGTGCACCCCGGCGACCAGGGTGTCGGTCGACACCGCCAGTTGCTCACCGGGGGGAAGGTCCAGCAGGGCGCAGTCGTCGCCGATACCCAGCGCCACGCCCTCGCCGCCCTGCGCACAGGGCGCTGCGGCGAAGTAATGGTTGATCAGCTCGAACTCACCCATGGCCAGGCAGCGCCAGGATCAGCGCTTGTTCGCCTTGACTTCTGCTTCACGCAGCGCAGGTGCAAGCTTGTCCAGTACGCCGTTGACGAACTTGTGGCCGTCAGTGGCGCCGAAGACCTTGGCCAGTTCCACACCTTCGTTGATCACGACGCGGTAAGGCACGTCGACGCGTTTGATCAGCTCCCAGGTGGACAGGCGCAGCACAGCCAGCTCGACTGGGTCGAGCTCTTCCAGTGCGATGGTCATGCAAGGCACCAGCGCTTTGTCGATTTCGCCCTTGATTGCCGGGACCCCATGCAGGATCTCGCGGAAATAGGCACCGTCGACATCGGTGAAATCGTTATCCACCCGGAATTGCGCTTCGATCTCGTTCAGCGAATGCTGGGCCATGTGCCACTGGTAGAGGGCCTGGGTCGCGAGCTTGCGGGCTTCGCGGCGCTTGGCGCTCTTGGAGGGCTTGCCGGCATCCGCAGGTTTTGGATCGCGCGGGTTGAAACGATCGCTTTCGTCGCTAATCACTTGGCCTCCAACTGCGCCAGCAGGCTGACCATTTCCAGTGCGGACAGGGCAGCTTCAGCACCTTTGTTACCGGCTTTGGTGCCAGAACGCTCGATGGCTTGCTCGATGGAGTCGACGGTCAGTACGCCGAAGGCCACCGGAACACCGAACTCCATGGACACCTGGGCCAGGCCCTTGGTGCACTCGCCCGCCACGTATTCGAAGTGCGGGGTACCGCCACGGATCACGGCGCCCAGGGCGATGATCGCGTCGTAGGCGCCTTGCTGGGCGACCTTCTGTGCCACCAGCGGGATCTCGAATGCACCCGGGGCACGGATGATGGTGATGTCGCTTTCGCTGACACCGTGGCGTACCAGGGCATCAACGGCACCGCTTACCAGGCTTTCGACAACGAAGCTGTTGAAGCGGCCAACCACCAAAGCATAGCGACCTTTGGGGGCGATGAAGGTACCTTCGATGGTCTTCAGGGTCATTCCGATATTCTCATCTTCAAGAGCGAGGCCGCATACAAGCGGCCTCGACAGGGGTCTGGACTCGAGCAGGGGGCGTCAATGCCGCCTCAAGTCACTCGGAGGGCACGTATTCTACAACTTCCAGATCGAATCCGGATATCGCGTTGAACTTCATCGGCGAACTCATCAGGCGCATCTTGCGCACACCGAGGTCACGCAGGATCTGCGAACCGGCACCCACAGTGCTGTAGGTGGTCGGTGCCTTGGCCGGCGCATCGCCCGCGCTTTCGCGGATGTGCGCCAGCAGCACGTCGCCGTCCAGCGGGTGCCCCAGCAGCAACACCACACCACTGCCGGCCTCGGCCACTGCGGCCATGGCCGCGCGCAGGCTCCAGCGGCCTGGCTGCTTGACCAGCAGCAGGTCGCGCAGCGGGTCCATGTTGTGCACGCGCACCAGGGTCGGTTCTTCCGCGCAGATCTTGCCCAGGGTCAAGGCCATGTGCACGTCGCCTTCGACCGCATCACGGTAGGTGACCAGGTTGAACTCACCCAGCTCGCTCTCCACCGATTGCTCGGAAACACGCTGCACGGTGCGCTCGTGGATCATGCGGTAGTGGATCAGGTCGGCAATGGTGCCGATCTTCAGGCCGTGCTCGGCGGCGAACACTTCCAGTTCGGCGCGGCGCGACATGGTGCCGTCGTCGTTCATCACTTCGCAGATCACGCCGCTTGGCTCGAAACCGGCCATGCGCGCCAGGTCACAGGCGGCTTCGGTGTGGCCGGCACGCGCCAGCGTACCGCCTGGCTGGGCCATCAGCGGGAAGATGTGACCAGGGCTGACAATGTCTTCGGCCTTGGCGTCCTTGGCAGCAGCAGCCTGCACAGTGCGTGCGCGGTCGGCGGCGGAAATACCGGTGGTGACGCCCTCGGCGGCCTCGATCGACACGGTGAACTTGGTGCCGAAGCCCGAGCCGTTGCGCGGCGCCATCAACGGCAGCTTCAGCGTTTCGCAACGCTCGCGGGTCATCGGCATGCAGATCAGGCCACGGGCGTGCTTGGCCATGAAGTTGATGTGCTCCGGCTGGCAGCATTCGGCCGCCATGATGATGTCGCCTTCGTTCTCGCGATCTTCGTCATCCATCAGGATGACCATTTTGCCCTGGCGGATGTCTTCGACCAGTTCTTCGATGCTGTTGAGCGCCACGCGGCACCCCCTTCTCAATCAGGATTTCAAGAAGCCATTGGCGGCCAGGAAGCTTTCGGTAATGCCACTGCCCTTGCTCGGTTCGGCGGCCTTGTCACCCAGCAGCAAGCGCTCCAGGTAACGGGCCAGCAGGTCGACCTCAAGGTTTACCCGACGCCCTGCACGGTAATCGGCCATGATGGTTTCGGACAGAGTGTGCGGGACAATGGTCAGCTCGAATTCGGCGCCATTGACCTCATTGACCGTCAGGCTGGTGCCGTCGACGGTGATCGAACCCTTGTGGGCGATGTACTTGGCCAGTTCCTTCGGTGCACGCACGCGGAACTGGATGGCGCGGGCGTTATCGCTGCGCGAAATGATTTCGCCAACCCCGTCGACGTGGCCGCTGACCAGGTGCCCGCCCAGGCGGGTAGTGGGGGTCAGGGCTTTTTCCAGGTTGACCTTGCTGCCGCTCTTGAGGTCGATGAAGGCGGTGCGCTTGAGGGTTTCGACGCTGACATCGGCCCAGAAGCCGTCGCCCGGCAGTTCTACGACCGTGAGGCATACACCGTTGACGGCGATGCTGTCGCCGAGCTTGACGTCCCCCAGGTCGAGCTTGCCGGTTTCTACGTAGACGCGCACGTCACCACCCTTGGGGGTCAGGCTGCGGATGGTGCCGATGGATTCGATGATGCCGGTGAACATGGGGTCTTCCTCAAAAACGGTTTGCGCGGGGCAAGCCCGGCATTATACGCCGGGCGCTGGCAGGGGGATGGCCGTGACCCGCCAGTCATCGCCCACTGCGCGCATTTCGGTAATTTTCAGCCGTGGTGCTTCGCTCATCTTGTCCATCGGCCAGTCCAGCAGCGGCCGGGCCTGGGAGCCGAGGAAGGTGCCAGCGACGAACAGCTGGTATTCGTCGACCAGGCCTTGCCGTGCGAAGGCACCGACCAGGCCGGCACCGGCTTCCAGCAGGATTTCGTTGACGCCGCGAGCGGCCAGAGCGTGAAGCAGCGCCCCCAGGTCGACCTGGCCATTGTCGCCCGGCAAGCTGAGCAATTCGTGGCCGGCAGCGGCATAGCGCGGGTCATCTGCGACAGCAGTCACCACCAGAGCCGGGCCGGCCTGGAAGAACGGCGCCGCCAGGGGCAGGCGCAGACGGCCATCGACCAGCACCCGCAAGGGTGTGCGGCTAAGAGCCAGGGCAGTAGTTTCGGCATCCAGGCCCAGGTCGGCACCACGCACGGTCATGCGTGCGTTGTCTGCCAGCACGCTGGCGGCGCTGGTCAGCACAACGCTGGAGCGGGCGCGCAAGCGCTGCACGGCTGAGCGGGCGGCCGGGCCGGTGATCCACTGGCTCTCACCACTGGCCATGGCGGTGCGGCCGTCCAGGCTCATGGCCAGCTTGGCGCGAACGAACGGCAGGCCGTGCTCCATACGCTTGAGGAAGCCTGGGTTGAGGGCGCGGGCCTCGGCTTCGAGCACCCCGCTGGCCACTTCGATTCCGGCTTCGGCCAGGCGCCGCAGGCCCTGTCCCGCCACTTGCGGGTTAGGGTCCTGCATGGCTGCGACTACACGCGCCACACCGGCCTTGACCAGCGCTTCGGCACACGGCGGCGTACGGCCATGGTGGCTGCATGGTTCCAGGGTGACATAGGCACAAGCACCCCGGGCAAGTTCACCGGCCTGACGCAGAGCATGCACTTCGGCATGGGGCTCGCCGGCGCGCACGTGCCAGCCTTCGCCAACCACTTCGCCATCACGCACGATCACGCAGCCTACGCGCGGGTTCGGGTGGGTGGTGTACAGGCCTTTACGCGCCAGCTCCAGCGCACGGGCCATGTAGTGGGCGTCAAGGATGGCGGCTTGGCTGGGCATGTTCACTCTTTAGCTGGCTCACGGGCCAGGCGGTCGATTTCTTCGCGGAACTCGTCGAGGTCCTGGAAGCGCCGGTACACCGAGGCAAAGCGGATATAGGCCACTTCATCGAGTTTGCGCAACTCGGCCATGACCATTTCACCGACCACCAGCGATTTGACTTCGCGCTCGCCCGTGGCACGCAGCCGGCTCTTGATGTGCGCCAGCGCAGCTTCCAGGCGCTCGACGCTGACCGGACGCTTTTCCAGGGCCCGTTGCATGCCAGCGCGCAGCTTTTCTTCGTCGAAGGGCTGGCGCGTGCCGTCCTGCTTGATCAGCCGGGGCAGCACCAGCTCGGCGGTTTCGAAGGTGGTGAAGCGCTCGCCGCAGGCCACGCATTCACGGCGGCGGCGCACCTGCTCGCCCTCGGCGACGAGGCGAGAGTCGATGACCTTGGTGTCGTTGGCACCGCAAAAGGGACAGTGCATGGTGGCAGGCAACAAAAAAAGGGAGGGCCATGGTAGCGCATTGCACTGGCAAGACAAGCCAAAGGGGTTAACATCCATGGGAAATATGCCCGTGAAGGACTCCCCCATGCACTACCGAGCGCTCGTCGTGCTGTGCTGCGCCGCTTTGCTTGCCGCCTGCGGCAGCGACAGGCCAAAGACCGACAACCCGGCGCCCGCGCCAGCCCCCTCGGCCAAGGCCGAAGTACCGGGCCCGTTGCCGGCCTACCAGCGCGAGCTGAGCGGCACCTTGCTGGAAATCCCGGCGGGTGCCGAGGTGGAACTGGCCTTGCTGGTGATCGACGAACGCGACCGCCCGCAGCGCCTGCTGGCCAGCAGCAACCTGACCGGTACCGGCCAGGCGCTGCCCTACCACCTGCGTTTCAACCCCGAAGCCTTCCCGCCCGGTGCCCGGGTCGAACTGCGTGGCCGCGCCAGCAACTCCGGCCAGCTGATCATGCACCTGCCCCCGGTGCGCATTACCCAGGCACAAACCCAGGCCACCGGCCCGCTGCGTTTCGAAAAGGCGCCTTAAGTGATGCCGCTGGCCCTGCAACAGGCCCTCAGCGGCCTGATCGGCGAAGCACGCCTGATCGTCAGCGAACTGCCCGACTGTGACCTGAAGCTATGGCTGATCGACGATCAGAACATGGATCGCGCCTTCAGCAGCGAAGAAACCCGGCGCATTCTTGAAGAACCTCCCTATTGGAGCTTCTGCTGGGCCAGTGGGCTGGCAATGGCCCGCTACCTGGCCGAACGCCCGGAATGGGTGGCAGGCAAGCGCGTGCTGGACTTTGGCGCCGGCTCTGGTATCGCCGGCATTGCTGCTGCACGCGCCGGTGCACGGGAAGTGGTGGCCTGCGACCTCGACCCGCTGGCCCTCGCTGCCTGCCGTGCGAATGCAGCACTGAACGGGGTGACACTAAGCTACAGCAGCGATTTTTTTGCCGAGGAAGACCGTTTCGACCTGATCCTGGTTGCCGATGTGCTGTACGATCGCGCCAACCTGCCGCTGCTGGATGCCTTCCTGAGCCGCGGTCGGCAGACCTTGGTGGCCGACTCGCGGGTACGCGACTTTAGCCACCCGTTGTACCAGCAATTGGGCGTGCTCGAAGCACTGACCCTGCCGGACCTGGCCGAGCCACACGAATTCCGCCGGGTCAGCCTGTACCACGCCAGCCGCGACACCTTATAGTGGTGCCATACACGAGTTTGCGAGAGTCGCGATGACCCAAGACACGCCTTACATTTTCGACGCCACCGATACCAACTTCCAGCAACTGGTGATCGAGAACTCCTTCCACAAGCCGGTGCTGGTGGACTTCTGGGCCGAGTGGTGCGCGCCGTGCAAGGCGCTGATGCCTTTGCTGGCAAAGATTGCCGAGGGTTACCAGGGCGAACTGCTGCTGGCCAAGATCAACTGCGACGTGGAGCAACAGGTGGTTGCCCAGTTCGGCATCCGTAGCCTGCCGACAGTGGTGCTGTTCAAGGACGGCCAGCCGGTGGACGGTTTTGCCGGGGCACAACCGGAATCGGCGATCCGCGCCATGCTCGAGCCGCATGTACAAATGCCCGCCGCGCCCACCGCCGCGCCACTGGAGCAGGCAAAGGCACTGTTTGCCGAAAGCCGTTTTGCCGAAACCGAAACGCTGCTACAGGCGCTGCTGGGTGAGGACAACAGCAATGCCGAGGCGCTGATCCTGTATGCCCGCTGCCTGGCCGAGCGTGGCGAGCTGGGCGAAGCGCAAGTGGTGCTGGATGCAGTCAAGACTGACGAACACAAAGCTGCGCTGGCCGGTGCCAAGGCCCAGCTGACCTTCCTGCGCCAGGCTGCCAGCCTGCCGGAAGTGGCTGACCTTAAAAGCCGTCTGGCGCAGAACCCGCAAGACGACGAGGCGGCTTATCAGCTGAGCATTCAGCAACTGGCGCGCCAGCAGTACGAAGCGGCGCTGGAAGGGCTGCTGAAGCTGTTCCAGCGTAACCGTGGCTACGAGAACGGGCTGCCGCAGAAGGCGCTGTTGCAGGTGTTCGAGTTGCTGGGTGGCGATCACCCGCTGGTTGGTGTTTATCGTCGCAAGCTGTCGGCGGCGATGTTCTGAGTGACCTTGAAGCCTGCGCTGGACCTGTTGGAGCGGGCATGCCCGCGAAGAAACCAACACAGTGGATGGCACCGGCTCTGCCGGTGTTCGCGGGTAAACCCGCTCCTCCGGGTGACCGCGCAGGCGTTTCAATTTTCAAGCAAGACAGCGCTCACCCTACCCAGTGATAAACGGGCGCATCCACGCCACTCTCCACCTTGACCTCACTGCTGTGCCGCAAGCGCACCAGCAGCCGCTTGCCCGCCGCCGTACTCCCTGCCAGCCCTTCCAGGCGGTCCAGCAATTCCGGCCCGCTCATCTGTCCTGCCAGACGCAACACATCACGCGCCGCAGCCCACTGAGCGTCATTTTGGCGCGGCCCGGCCACCGCAGCGGTCGCCGCAGCCTGGGCTACCACCGGCACCTCGGTCTGTCGCCCCAGTTGCGCCCACTCTTCAGGCGTAAGCTCGATGGTCAGGTCCACCGGCCAGTCACCAATCTGTCCACGAATTCTCATGATGCATTCCTTGAACCCACGTCAATGCAGCCATGCTACCGCAACATGAAAGATGCGCCACGCAGGCTGGCGGCGCGCCGAAATCTTGTTATAACATAACCCGATCTTTCAGCCCGCTCCGGAGTCGTCCATGCGTCGCCTGCTGCTCGCCCTGCCCTTCGCTTTGCTGCCACTGGCCGTGGCCCATGCTCACGATGACCATGATCATGACCACGCCCACGGCTCCCTCGGCGCCCACGAGCATGGCGTAGCCAAGCTCAACGCAGTACTCGATGGCAATACCCTGGAACTGGAGCTGGACAGCCCGGCAATGAACCTGGTCGGCTTCGAGCATGCCGCCAGCAGCGATGCCGACAAGGCCAAAGTCGCCGCTGTGCGCCAGCAGCTTGAACAACCCCTGAAGCTGTTCGGCCTTTCTGCTGCCGCGGACTGCAAGGAAGAGCAGCAGGCGCTGGAAAGCCCTCTGTTCGGTGACGCAGCGAAGGCCGACGACGATGGTGACGAGCACGAACATGAACACGACCATCAGCACAGCGACATCGGCGCCCACTATCAGCTGACTTGCGCCAACCCCGACAAACTCACACAGCTGGACCTGGCGCCGCTGTTCAAGGCCTTCCCCGCCACCCAGAAAATCAACGTGCAACTGATCGGCCCCAATGGCCAGAAAGGCGTGGAAACCACGCCAACCAAGGCAGCGGTCGCCTTCTGAATGAACCAGCCGTTGATCGATCTGCATGACCTGGTGTTCGCCTGGCCAGGTCACCCGCCGCTGCTGGATATTCCGGCATTGCGCCTGGACGCTGGTGAAGCACTGTTCCTCAAGGGCCCCAGCGGCAGTGGCAAGACGACCTTGCTGGGCCTGCTGGGCGGGGTGAACGTACCGGTCCAGGGCCGCATCCAGTTGCTCGGTCAGGACCTCGGCAGCCTGGGCCAGGGCGCCCGCGACCGCTTTCGGGTCGATCACACAGGGTATATCTTCCAGCAGTTCAACCTGCTGCCGTTCCTCTCGGTACGTGAAAACGTCGAACTGCCCTGCCGCTTCTCGCGCAGCCGCAAGGCACGCGCCGAGCAGCGCCATGGCAGTGTTGACCAGGCGGCCAGCACGCTGCTGACCCACCTGGGCCTGGGCGACCCTGCCATGCTCGCCCGCCGCGCCGACAGCCTGTCGATCGGCCAGCAGCAGCGGGTCGCCGCCGCCCGCGCACTGATCGGCCAGCCTGAACTGGTGATCGCCGACGAACCGACCTCGGCACTGGATGCGGACACGCGCGAAGCATTCATCCGCCTGCTGTTCGATGAGTGCCGCGCCGCCGGTGCCAGCCTGCTGTTCGTCAGCCACGACCAGAGCCTGGCGCCGCTGTTCGACCGCCACCTGTCGCTTGCCGAACTGAACCGCGCCGCCAAGCCCCGGGAGGCCTGATGTACCTGCTCCGCCTTGCCTTGGCCAGCCTGGCCAACCGCCGATTCACTGCGTTTCTGACCGCCTTTGCCATTGCCCTGTCGGTGTGCCTGCTGCTGGCTGTTGAGCGGGTCCGTACCGAAGCCCGTGCCAGCTTCGCCAGCACCATCAGCGGCACCGACCTGATAGTCGGTGCACGCTCCGGCTCGGTGAACCTGCTGCTGTATTCGGTGTTCCGCATTGGCAACGCGACCAATAACATCCGCTGGGACAGCTTCCAGCACTATGCACAGGACCCACGGGTGAAGTGGGCAATCCCGATCTCGCTGGGCGACTCGCACCGCGGCTACAGAGTGATGGGCACCACCACGGATTACTTCAGCCATTATCAGTACGGCCGCCGCCAGCATCTGCAACTGAGCCAGGGGCGTGAGTTTGCCAACGACCCGTTCGAGGTAGTGCTCGGCGCTGAAGTGGCCGAGGCATTGCACTACAAGCTGGGTGACAAGCTGGTGCTGGCCCACGGCGTGGCCGCAATCAGTCTGGTCAAGCACGACGACAAGCCGTTTACCGTGGTCGGCGTACTCAAGCGCACCGGCACCCCCGTCGACCGCACCCTGCATATCAGCCTGGGCGGAATGGAGGCGATCCATATCGACTGGCACAACGGCGTACCCGCCCGTGGCGCCGGGCGCATCAGCGCCGAACAGGCCCGTACCATGGACCTGCAACCTGCCGCCATCACTGCGTTCATGCTTGGCCTGAACAGCAAGATCGCAACCTTCAGTTTGCAGCGAGAGATCAACGAGTACCGCAGCGAGCCGTTGCTGGCGATCCTACCTGGGGTCGCCCTGCAGGAACTGTGGAGCCTGATGGGCACTGCGGAACAGGCATTGTTCGTGGTGTCGCTATTCGTGGTGCTGACCGGTTTGATCGGCATGCTCACGGCGATTCTCACCAGCCTCAACGAACGCCGCCGGGAAATGGCGATCTTGCGTTCGGTCGGGGCCCGGCCTTGGCATATTGCGGGGTTGCTGGTACTGGAAGCACTGTCACTGGCCTCGGTCGGGATCGTGGCCGGGCTTGGCTTGCTATATGCGGGTATCGCCCTGGCACAGGGATATGTGCAGGCCAACTATGGTTTGTACTTGCCACTGGCTCTGCCGAGTACCCATGAATGGACCTTGCTGGCTATCATCCTGGGGGCCGCGTTGCTGATGGGCAGCGTGCCGGCGTGGCGGGCTTACCGGCAATCGCTGGCTGACGGCCTGTCCATACACCTCTGAGTGCGCGTAATGATCAAACACCTCACCGCCTGCTTCGCGGGCACGCCCGCTCCCACAGGGAGCCCCGCAGGCTTTGGAGCTTGTGCAGTACCTGTGGGAGCGGGCATGCCCGCGAAGAGGCCGGCAATGCACATGCTGCTGGCCTTGCTGTTGCTGGTAGCGATGCCTCTATGGGCCGCCGAACCCAAGGAGCTGGACTGGCCCGCACTGATCCCTGAAGGTGCCCCGGTCATCCCGCCACAACTGGCGCCGCTGCACGACATGTCACAGCTCAGCAACGCGCTGTCTGCCGAGTCCGCACCTCCCGCGCGCCAGCAGGCGCCCGACGCGCCAGTGGTAAAAAGCCTCGACGGCCAACAGGTCAAACTTCCCGGCTACATCGTGCCACTGGAGGTCAGCGAAGAAGGCCGCACCACCGAATTCCTGCTGGTCCCTTACTATGGCGCGTGCATCCACGTGCCGCCGCCACCGCCGAACCAGATCGTGCATATTTTCAGCGAGATGGGCGTGCGCGTCGAAGACCTCTACCAGCCCTACTGGATAGAGGGAAAGATGCAGGTCAAAGCTTCCAGCAGCGAGCTGGCCGACGCCGGCTACCAGATGGAAGCCGAGAAAATCTACGCTTATGAGCTGAGATGAGAACTGTTTCGAATTCGTGAAGACGCTTCGTTGAGCTGGGTCAAACTTTCCGTTTAACCAGCTCCGTACCATTGGACTACTCGATTAATAACGTCCTTTGGGAGCTTCCATGAACAAGTCCTTGCTGGGTGCCTCGCTTGTGGCCCTTGCGCTCGCCGCCCCTGCCGCCCACGCCTATCAGGCGGGGGACATGATCCTGCGCGCAGGCGCCATCACCACCGCCCCGAACGAGAGCAGCGGCGACCTCAAGTTCGACGGCAACAAGGTGTCGGGCACCAAGGCGACCCTGGACAGCGATACCCAGTTGGGCCTGACCTTTGCCTACATGCTCACCGACCACATCGGCCTGGAGCTGCTGGCAGCTACCCCGTTCAAGCACACCGTCGGCGTAAAAGGTCTGGGCGGCGGGCTGGACGGCAAGCTGGCGGACATCAAGCAACTGCCGCCAACGCTGTCGCTGCAGTACTACCCAATGGAGCCAAATTCGCGCTTCCAGCCGTACGCTGGCGTCGGTATCAACTACACCCTGTTCTTTGACGAAGACTTGAGCAGCGCACGCAAGGAACAAGGCTTCAGCAACCTCAAGCTGCAGGATTCGGTAGGTATCGCCGGCCAACTGGGCATGGACTACATGCTGACCGACAACCTGCTGGTAAACGCCTCGGTCTGGTACGTCGACATCGACACCAAGGCCAGCGTCAACGGCCCGACCGCCCTTGGCTACAGCAAGACCAAGGTCGACGTCGACGTCGACCCGTGGGTATACATGGTCGGTCTTGGCTACAAGTTCTGACCTGAACATTGCAGGGCGGCCTCGGCCGCCCTCGCGCGTTGCAGCCATAGCCAGTAGCACAGTGCGGCGGCACTGATGCCCATGCCAAGCCCACACACCGCAACCCAGCCCCAGTGTGCAAACACCCAGCTCGCCAACACCGCCCCCAAACCGCTGCCCAGCGAATAGCAACACATGTAGGCGCCGATCAAACGGCTAGCCATCGCACCACGTCCGGCCAGCAACAGGCTCTGGTTGGTGACATGCACTGCCTGCACGGCAAAGTCCAGCATCAGCACACCCAGCACGAAGGCCAGCAAAGAATGTTCGACGAACGCTGTTGGCAGCCACGATAGCGTCAGCAGGGCCAACGACACTCCGGTCGTACACTCACCGCGCCCAAGGTCAGCCAGACGACCAGCATGCGAAGCCGCCAGCGTGCCCGCCACACCTGCCAGGCCAAACAGGCCGATCTCGGTATGGCTCAGTGTCAGCGGCGCAGCGCTGAGTGGCATGACCATGGCACTCCACAGCACGCTGAATGCGGCGAAGATCAACACACCGAACACACCGCGCTGGCGCAGCAACCGGTCGTGCCGATACAAGCTGAACTGGGCCACGATCAGCGCCCGGTAACTCGGCCGGATCCCCATCGGCTGCCCGCCGGGCAGACTGCGCCACAGCACCAGCGCCAGCAACATCAACAGCCCTGCGGAAGCCAGGTACACACTCCGCCAACCGGCCAGGTCGGCCAGCCCGCCCGAAGCCAGCCGTGCCAGCAGAATACCCAGCACCACACCACTGGTGACGGTGCCTACCGCCTGCCCTTGCTGGCCAGGTGAGGCCAGGCTCGCAGCATGAGCCACCATCACCTGCACCATGACTGCCATCAACCCGGTGATCGCCAGAGCCAGCAGCAATATTGCCCAGTTCGGCGCCATGCCAACGCCGACCAGCGCAAGCGCCGCGAACAGCAACTGGCCAAGCAACAAGCGTTTACGGTCGACCAAGTCCCCGAGCGGCACAATCAGTAGCAGCCCCAGGGCGTAGCCCGCCTGGGTCGCGCCGACTACCCAGCCAATCTGCTGCTGCGCCACTCCCAACTCAGCAGCCATCGACTCAAGCAGCGGTTGAGCGAAGTACACCGTCGCCACCGCCATTGCGCTGGTGGTGGCAAGCAACAGGGTTATCCAGCGTGTCAGCGAAGGAGTCATCGGGCAAACCTCTGGAATCTGGTTTCAATTTGAAACCACACGCTGGCTATTTAGCAAATGTGGTTTTAATCTGCAACCAGATAATCAAGACAGGCTTGCCCATGCTCGATGAAAACAATGCGCAGTGCCCCGTAGCCCGGGCTCTGGAGGTACTGGGTGACCGTTGGGCGCTGATGATCCTGCGCGATGCCTTCGACGGCCTACGGCGTTTCAGTGAATTTCAGAAGAACCTGGGGCTGGCGAAAAACATCCTCACCTCGCGGCTAAAGCTGTTGGTGGAAAGTGGGTTGCTGATGACACAGCCGGCGTCGGATGGCAGTGCCTACAAAGAATATGTGCTGACCGATAAAGGGCGGTCGGTGTTTCCAGTGGTGGTTGGTTTGAGGCAGTGGGGGGAGCGGTTTCTGTTCGAGGCGGGAGAAGCGCGTTCGGAACTGGTGGACGGCGTGACGGGGCAGGCGCTTGAAATATTGCAGGTCCGTGGCCAGGATGGGCGGGTCTTACATCCCGAAGATTGCCAGCGCAGAAGGGTGCGGCATGGGTGATGTCAGGGCTGCTGAGCAGCCCCGCGGGGCTCAGCCTTTACCGAGAAGCTTTGTCAGGCCTTCAACCATCGGCGTCACCTGCGCAAACTCGAACCGCGCCAACAGCCGCTGGTTATCTGCTCGCGAATGGCGGATATCACCCGATCGCGCCGCCGCATAGCTGATCGCTGGCAAGCTCCCCACAACCTTCTCCAGCGCGGCCAGCAACTGGTTCAGTGAGGTCGCCTGGTTCAGCCCGATGTTCACCGCCCCCTCCTCGACCTGCGGCTGCTCCAGTGCCTGCACCATCACCTGCACCAGGTCGCCCACATAAAGGAAGTCCCGGGTCTGTTCGCCGTCACCGAACACTGTAATCGGCAAGCCCTGCACAGCACGCTCGCAGAAGATGCTGATCACCCCGGAATACGGTGAGGAAGGGTCCTGCCGTGGCCCGAAGATGTTGAAGAAGCGAAACACCACCGGCTCCAGACCATGCTGGCGACGGTAGAAGTCCAGGTACTGCTCACTGGCCAGCTTGTCCACGGCATAAGGGGTCAACGGCGCCTTGGGCGTGTCTTCGGAAATCGATTCCCCTTCACCATTGTTGCCGTACACCGCTGCGCTGGAGGCGAAGAGCACCCGGCGCACGCCATGCACGCGCATGGCTTCGCAAACGTTGAGGGTACCGATGAAGTTACTCTGGTGGGTACGCACCGGGTCTTCGACCGATGCCTGAACCGACGCTACCGCCGCCAGATGCACCACAGCACGGCAGCCAGCCGCAGCCTGAGTGACCAGCCCTGCATCGGCAACATCACCTTCGATCAGTTCCAGCCGTGGGTGATCGACCTGCAGATTGCTTCGCCGGCCGGTGGAGAAGTCGTCGAGAATGCGTAAGGCGTAGCCTTTGTCCAACAACGCATCGCACAGGTGGGAGCCAATGAAGCCGGCACCGCCGGTGATCAGGATGGGGGCGTCAGCCATGGCGGTAGAACCGGTCCAGTAGAGGTGGCAAGCCAGCGCGCCAGGCACGCGGCTTGATACCGAAGGTATGAAGGATTTTCTTGCAGGCCAGTACCGCGTGCTGTGGCTCTTCGCTGGCATCCGGGCGCGCGGCATGGGCCTGCGGCGTGGGGGCCTGAACGGCCAGCTGGCGGTATTGGCCGGCCTCGGCGAGGATCGCCTGGCCCAGCGCCAGCGGCGTGGTCGCCTCATTGCCGGCGTAATGGTAGGTGCCCCACAGCGGCGCATTGCAATCCAGTTGCTTGAGCACCGACAGGATCACTCGGGCGGCATCATCGACCGGCGTCGGGTTGCCACGTCGATCATCGGCCAGCAGCAGCTCCTGTGGTTGCTCGGCACGGGTCAGGAAGCGGCCCAATGCGCCATCAATGCTCTCGTCCAGCAACCAGCCAAAGCGCAGCAACACATGCTGCGGGCAGGCCGCACGCACGCTCTGCTCGATGCGCCATAGGGCCTGGCCACGCAAGCCCAGCGGCACTGGCTCGTCCTTTTCGCTATAGGCCGTGGCCCGCGAACCATCGAACACACGGTAGCTGGAGGGCTGCACCAAGGTGATCTGATGGTGCTGGCACAGCTCTGCCAACCGCTCCACCGCCCGCTCCTGTTGAGCCAGGCGCTGCTCGCTGACCGACTCGGCCTGGAACCAGTCGAAGTAATAGGCCAGGTTGACCAGCGCGTCGGGGCGATGGTCATCGAGCAGCTGAGTGAGGCTTGAGGGCGCCCAGCCGTTCTCGGGCGGGCGCGGTGCCAGGAAAGCGATGTCCTCCTCGGCCCCAAGACGAATCAGCGCTTGCCCGAGGGCATTGCCACCACCCAACAGCATTAGGCGCATACGCATAGAGTCAGCAGATCCGGAGAGGTTGATGAGAAAAAAGAGTCATTTTGCGGTTTCCTGCCCGGGAAGTCCAACACCGGACCCGTTCGATGCCACAGGGCGTGATTCCACAGTTTCACCGCTCAATACCGCCACAGACAGAAATTTCCTACGACATACGAGGAATGGGCTGACTACCACGTCACGGCATAACTGCATTGAATAGTCGACTCCCCACTTGCCAGCCAGGGAGTTTCACACAAAAACGACAAGGAACGTTCAATGCCTCATTCGGAAGCTGCCTACCTGGATTTCTACCCAAAGCAAAGCCAGGCCATAGCCTTTGCAAGCCAAACCCTTGCTGATTTGGGTGGACCGGAGGCTAAAGGAGTAGCACTTCAGGCTCGTATATTCGCCGATCAACTCGAGAAAGGTGCTCGCTGAAGACCCGCTGCTGGTACGTGGTTGAGCACAGGAAAATACTCCATGATCGAAATCGACTTGACGTTTGTTCTGCTACTCGCACTGGTTGCACTGATGGCCGGCTTTTTTGATGCTATTGCCGGGGGCGGTGGCCTTATCACGCTCCCGGTGTTGTTTATTGCCGGTGTAGAACCCTTGGCAGCTATCGCCACTAACAAGTTCCAGGCAGCTTCGGCTACGGTTTCGGCTACGTGCGCCTTCGCCCGCAAAGGCATGATCGACTGGAGACGAGGCAGTCCCATGGCTGTCATGGCGTTTATCGGTGGGGCGCTGGGGGCCTTGTCGATAACTTTGTCCCCAAAAGCGTTTTGCAGGCGTGCGTCCCACCACTGCTGATCCTGATCGCCGCCTACTTTGCCTTCAGTCCAAAGCCGAATGAACAAGCGCGCAAGGCAAAGGTATCGACCAGCCTATTCTGCGTGACGGCTGCACCCATCATTGGCTTTTATGACGGCATCTTCGGCCCCGGAGTCGGCTCGTTCTTCATGCTGGCCTGCGTGGTCCTCTTGGGCCAGCACCTCATTCAAGCCGTATGCACCAGCAAGCTTTTGAACGCGGCCTGTAACCTGGGCGCACTATCCGTCTTTTCTCTCAGCGGGGCGATCATCTGGCCGCTGGCGCTGGCAATGGCGCTCGCCGCCTTTCTGGGCGCACAATTGGGGGCTCGCTGCGCAGTTCGCTTCGGCTCGCGCCTCATAAAACCGCTGCTGGTCAGCGTCTGCTGCATCATGGCACTCAAACTGCTGCTCGATACCGGCAACCCGCTCGGCGAATGGCTCAACCAGTTCTTCTAGAGAGCACCATGCACATTCAAATGGCTTCCCCGCAGCGCGTGAAGTGGCAGTTTGACGAGCCCGCCCCGGGCAAAGAGCTGTTCATCAATGAAGTCTTTGGAAACTACCAGCAACAGGCGCGATTGCTGGTACCTGATATCGAGCGCGCAGCTCCCGCATTCGTCTTGGGGGGCGCGCGTTCCGACTTTACCCGGCTCAACCCCCTGCTTTATCGCCTGCAAGCCGCGGGCATTGGTTCACTCACTGGCAATCTGTCAGGTCACAGCCTCGCCAGCGAGCCAGGCGCAATGGCGCCGTCACTGGCGACGAACCTTGATGAAGCACAGCGTTTCCACGCGCATATCGCGCCTCGATGCCGAACGCTCATAGGCCACAGCCTTGGCGGGGCAATTACGCTTAAGCTTGCAGCACAGTTGCCACAAGTGGACAGCATCGTATTGATCTGTCCCGCAGTTTATCCAGACCATGCCCACCAAGCGCCGTTCGGCCCGGCATTCACTGCGGCCATCAACAAGCCTTTCGGTTTTCTGGAGAGCGATAGCTATACCTTCCTCAACCAGTTTCGTGGAAGAGTATTAATGGTGATCGGCGAGTACGACGGGCTCAACTCCCAGAGATTCGGCAAAGGCCCCGGCACCAGCGCTGGCAACCTGTGGCTTGCCGGCACTGAACGCTATAGCCCGATTCCTGAAGAAGTTAACCTCGCCTTGATGCGAGCAGTTCCAGCGTCGCGTTTGCAATGCCTGTTTCTTACCGACTGCGACCATGGCATCGCGGCACATTTGCGCAGTACTCCGGCAATAGCGGACCAGGTTGCCGACACGGTCGCAACGTTCATCCTCGACAATGCTTAAGGCGTTTAGCATTACTCGATCTCGAACAGACCATTGCGCAATGGCGCCACGCTCAATCGCTCACGCACATCGTCATCTATGCGCGGATCATCCGGCCGGTACAGTTTCACCTGCCGATACGCATTGATGCGATTGATCTCCTCGCCCAGGTATTCCCACACCACCCGGGTACAGGCTGGGTTGCGCCGGTCGCCGCTGGATACGCCGGCCTTCAAGCCATTCAGCCGGGTAATGCGGCTTTTGAAGCTGGGGATGAGGATGGTCTGGCTCATTTCGTTGAACGTCAGCGACTCGTAGTCGATGAGGAACATCCGGTCCTGCAGCTGGAACGCCGCCCCCAGGTAGCGGCAGCGTACCTCGGCATGCTGATCGGTGGCGCTGGAGCGCTCCTGCCGTTCCTGGCGCTCGAACAGAAAACGACCGCGCTCTTCCCACAGGTGCACCAGCGACACGAGGATCGTGCCCGGCACCGACATGCAGTTGGAGTACTCGAAGTAGTAACCGCAATAGCGCGAAAGGTTGCCGCCATGTTCGTGCAACGGGCGGAACAACTCGCTGATCGGGTCACTGGGTTGCTGGGCCTGGGGCGATACCCGCGCACCGATCAGACGGGCGAACTGCTCGGCGGGCAGGTTCAGTTCGTAATCCTCGACACCGAAGAAGTCGCCGATACGCTTCAGGTTGAAAGCCGTCGGACGGCTTTGCCCGCTCAGGTACTTGTTGAACTGCGCGCGGTTGATCGACAGCTGGCGGCAAACTTCGGAAATAGAGCGGTAGTGACTGCAGGCAAGTTTGAGGTTTGTAGCGAAGTGATCGCTCATATGCGGAGTCCAGGTGACGCGAATGACGCCATTGTAGCATCAAGTCGCATCAAGTCAGAGCAATCCGCGAAATTGTAACCACTCTTGTCATAGCCAACCATGCGCCCCAACGAATAGCGGTGCGCCTGCCGTCCGCTGGTCTTTCCACACGAAGAATAAGAATCGAGGTCATTTTCCAATGCTCGAAGTAATCAACGATTTCCTTTCGGGGAAACTCCTCATCGTGCTGATCGTCGGGCTGGGTAGCTACTTCACCATCCGCTCCCGGTTCGTCCAGTTCCGCCACTTCACCCATATGTTCAGCGTGTTCAAGGAATCGCTGCGTGGCCAGGCAGGCCAGCTGAGCTCCTTCCAGGCCCTGATGCTGAGCCTGGCCGGCCGCGTGGGCGCCGGCAACATCGCCGGTGTCGGTATCGCAGTGACCCTGGGCGGCCCAGGTGCCGTGTTCTGGATGTGGGTCACCGCACTGGTGGGCATGTCCAGCAGCTTCTTCGAATGCACCCTGGCCCAGGTGTACAAGCGCGCTGATGGCGACGGCCTGTACCGTGGCGGCCCGGCCTACTACATCCAGCACGGGCTGAAGCGCAAGAGCATGGCCATCGTGTTCTCGATCTTGCTGCTGGTCACCTACGGCTTCGCCTTCATCGGCCTGCAGTCGTACACCGTCACCCACTCGCTGCAGAATGCCTTTGCCTTCGACCCAAGCCACACCGGTATTGTGCTGGCCGTACTGCTGGCCATCACCTTCATCGGCGGCATCAAGCGCATCGCGGCGGTGTCGGACCTGCTGGTACCCGTCAAGACCTTGGCCTACATCGGCGTGACCCTGTACGTGATCGGCACCCAGATCGAACACGTGCCAGCCATGCTGGAAACCATCTTCAAGAGCGCCTTCGGCCTCGACCCGGCGTTTGCCGGCCTGCTCGGCAGCGCCATCGTCATGGGCGTGAAACGTGGCGTGTTCGCCAACGAAGCAGGCCTGGGCAGCGCGCCGAACGTCGCCGCCGTGGCCGCGGTGAAACACCCGGGCGCACAGGGCGTGGTCCAGGCCTTCAGCGTGTTCCTCGACACCTTCGTGATCTGCACCTGCACCGCCTTGCTGATCTTGCTGTCGGGCTTCTACACCCCGGGCTTCGAAGGTGACGGCATCGTCCTGACCCAGAACTCGCTGGCCGCCGTAGTCGGTGACTGGGGGCGCGTGTTCGTCAGCGTGGCGCTGTCGCTGTTCGTCTTCACCTGCATCCTCTACAACTACTATCTCGGCGAGAACAGCCTGCAATTCCTCAGCCGTAACCGCGTAGTGTTGATGGTGTTCCGTGGCCTGGTGCTGGCACTGGTCGTGTGGGGTTCGATGCAAGACCTGTCGACCGTGTTCGCCTTCGCCGACATCACCATGACCTGCCTGGCCTTCGTCAACCTGGTGGCCCTGGCCCTGCTGTTCAAGGTCGGCCTGCGGGTCATGCGCGACTACGACGACCAGCGCAAGGCCGGTGTAAAGCAGCCTGTGTTCGACTCGTCCAAGTTTGCCGACCTGGACCTGGACCGCAATGCCTGGCCTGCCAATCCGCAGGTGGAAACAGCCACTGACAAAGCAGTCGGCCAAGTTCAGACGCAGCGCTGATATCCTCCCCTGCCCAGCCGCCCCTTCCGCGGGCGGCTTTTCTTTGTCCGCTCACCGCTACGGATGCTTTCCATGCGCGCAGTAAAGAATCTTCTCGTTCTCTATACCGGTGGCACCATCGGCATGCTCGAAACCCCGGAAGGCCTGGCACCGGCCGGTGGTTTTGAAGCACGGATGCGTGAACACTTTGCCCAGATGGCCAATGCACCCCAGGTGCAATGGACACTGCACGAGCTGAACCCGCTGCTCGACAGCGCCAATATGCAACAGCACAACTGGCTGGCGATGCGCGATGCCATCGTCGCGGCGGTGGATGTCGCGGGCCACGATGGCGTGTTGGTGCTGCACGGTACCGACAGCATGGCCTACAGCGCTGCTGCGTTGTCGTTCCTGTTGCTGGACCTGCCAGCACCAGTAGTGCTGACCGGCTCGATGCTGCCGGCAGGTGTCCCGGACAGCGATGCCTGGGACAACCTGTGCGGCGCATTGCGCCAGTTCGAACACGGCCTGGAAGATGGCGTGCAGCTGTACTTCCACGGGCAGCTGCTGCATGGCTGTCGGGCGTCGAAGCTACGCAGCGAAGCGTTCGATGCCTTTGCTGCGCTGCCACGCCACCGTGACGCTGAGCGGGCCGATACGATCCCTGCCGAACTGGGCTACAAGCAGCCGCGCAAGCCGGTCAACCTGGCGGTTGTGCCAGTATTCCCGGGGCTTCAGGCCGGGCATTTGCAGGCCTTGATAGACAGCGGTGTGCAGGGTTTGCTGCTGGAGTGCTACGGCAGCGGGACCGGGCCATCTGATGACCAGGCGCTGCTGAATGTGCTGAGCACAGCGCGCCAGCGCGGCGTGATGCTGGCGGCTATCAGCCAGTGCCCGGAAGGCTCGGTGGTGTTCGACACCTATGCAGCGGGCAACCGCTTGCGCGGAGCCGGGCTGGTCAGTGGCGGTGGCATGACCCGTGAAGCAGCCCTGGGCAAGATGGTGGCGCTACTGGGCGCAGGGTTGGATGCTGACGCAGCAGACCGCTGGTTTGTCCTGGATTTGTGTGGCGAGCGGGCTTGATCAGCGCCCTTGAGGGCCTCTTCGCGGGTAAACCCGCGCCTACGACGATTGCGTTTCCTGTGTAGGAGCGGGTTCACCCGCGAAGAGCCCCTAAAGGGTGAAAAAATGGCGGAAGGCAGCGGGAGTCGAACCTGCCCGGGAACGGCTGCCGTCCCCAACCGGGTTTGAAGCCCGGCCGCGCCACCGGGCGCGATTGCCTTCCTTGAACTCAGTGCCTGGCGTGCTGTTGAGCCAGGGCGCTGTCGGCGCGGATGTGACGCTGGTCGGCCACCCTCCGGGTCAGGCCGATGCGGTCGAAGTATTCCAGAATCTGCACACTGCGCTTGCGACCGATGCCCAACATATCGCGAAACGCGGCAACCTGCACTATCTGCGTTTCGCTGGCCTGCCCCAGCATCAACGCTGCCATGCGCTGCAGCGTCGCCTCGGGGTAGAACAAGTCGCGCACCACCTGATGCACCAGGCCCAGCCGGGCCAACTTGCGCAGTAACAGGCGCACATCGGCTTCGGCAAAGTTCTCCTCACTCGCCAGCGTCCTGACCCAGGGTGGGTCAAATTGCCCTGCGATCAACTTCGGCTGCAGACGTGCCCACAATGCACTGTCGGCTTCGCTCAACTGTACCTTGTGATCGGGCAGATGCAGCCATGGCCCGCTGCTGGCGATGGCGCTGTCGTCGAGCAGTTCATCCAGCAAACTGACGAATGCCGGCCGTTCCAGAGGCAAGGCTACAAAGCGCCGCAAGCGATCACGGTCAGGGCCAAGCTGGTCGGGCTCTTGCTCGTGAAAGCGCGCCAACTGCTCCAGAACCTGCTGCTTGAGCGCCTGCCATTGAGCGTTGGCGAACAGCAGTTGGCCCTGCCGGGTGGCCACCACCCGCACATCATCCGGTAACTGCCAGGTTTCCCGCAGGCGGTTGAACTGCCGCTCGAGTCGCTGCGGGCTAATGCCGCCAGGTGCACTGGCGAGCAGTGCTGGCAGTGCCTGCTCCAGATCCGCTGCATCGCGCAGCACCTGCAACTGCTGCAGACGGGCATCGCTGCGGCGTTGGCGGCTTGGGGCGAACGGGTCGAGCACCTTGCCGCCGCCCAGTGTGCGTTGGGCGCGCTGATCGCGCAGCACCAGGCGGTCGCCGTGCACGGCCTGTAACGGCGCGTTGAGCAACAACTGGGCAAACATGCGTTGGCCGGCAGCCAGGCTTTCGCCTTCGAGCAAGGCGACCCGGGCCGTTACATCCTGGGTGCCGAGGTGCACATGCACGGCGCTGAAATGTTCGAAAGTACGCTTCTCGCCCGGTAACAGGTACAGCTCGATATCCACCCGAACACTGGGCGCATGCAACCATTCGGGCACCAGCCAGTCGCCCCGGTGCACCTGCTCCACGGCCAGGCGCTCAGCGGCGATGTTCAGCGCCACCCGTTGGCCTGCTTCTGCCACCAACGCAGCCTGGTTCTGTGCATGCAGGCCACGCACGCGCACCACCTTGCCGGCCTTGCCCAGCAACAACGTATCACCCGCACTGACCCGCCCGGCCAGTGCCGTGCCGGTGACCACCACACCGGCGCCGGTAACCGCAAACGCACGGTCGACGGCCAGGCGAAAACCACCGACGACACTACGCTGCCGTGTACCTGCTTCGGCCTCCAGCAGGGCCTGACGCAACGCGTCCACGCCCTCCCCGCTGATGCTCGACAGCGGAAACTGCCGCGCACCGGCATAGGGCCCAGGCGCCAGCAATTCACTGACTTGCATCTGCACCTCGGCCAGACGCGACGGCTCGACCCGGTCGCATTTGCTGATCGCCACCAAGGCCTGGGGAATGCCCAGCAGCTCGATGATCGCCAGGTGCTCACGGGTCTGCGGCATGACCCCGTCGTCGGCCGCCACTACCAACAGCACCAGGTCGATGCCATGGGCGCCGGCCAGCATGTTGTGGATAAAACGCTCGTGGCCCGGCACATCGATGAAGCCGGTCAGCGGCGCGCCTTCGCTCAGCGCCGCATAGCGGTAGCCAAGGTCGATGGTCATGCCGCGGGCGCGCTCTTCTTGCCGCTGGTCGCCGGCCTGGCCGGTCAGCGCCAGCAGCAGTGCGGTCTTGCCGTGGTCGATGTGGCCAGCGGTACCAACGATCACTGCACCGGCCCCAGCTGCAGGGCTGGCAACTGGGCCAGCCACTGGGCTTCGTCATCCAGCTGGCGCAGGTCCAGCCACAGGGCATCGTCGTCAATGCGGCCCAGCACCGGCACCGGCAGGTCGCGCAGGGCGCGCTCCAACACATGCAGGCTGCGCCCGCGCAACTTCTTCGACACTTGCGGGCGCAGGCACAGAGCGGCACTGGGCAAGCGCGCAACCGGCTGGCTGCCACTGCCGATCATGCCCAACGCGGGCTCTACGCTGATTGCCCATTGCTCACCGAGACGCGCCTGGAGCTCAGGCGCCAGGCGCTCGGCCTGGGCCTGGATCTCGGCCTGGCTGCGGGTCAGCAGGCGCAGGCTGGGCAGGCGCTCGGCCAGGCGATCGGGGTTGCGGTACAGCGCCAGCACCGCTTCGAGTGCAGCAAGGGTGATCTTGTCGACGCGCAACGCACGCTTGAGCGGATTTTTCTTGATCCTGGTGATCAAGTCCTTGTGGCCGACGATGATCCCGGCTTGCGGCCCCCCCAGCAGTTTGTCGCCACTGAAGGTGACGATATCGGCACCATCGGCCAGGGCCTGGCGTACCGTGGGTTCGGCGGGCAGGCCCCAGCGGGTAAGGTCGAGCAGGCTGCCGCTGCCCAGGTCTTCAAGCAGTGGTAATTCATGTTGGTGGGCGATACGTGCCAGCTCGGCAGTAGGCACTTGGGTGGTGAAGCCCTGGATGCTGTAATTGCTGCAATGCACCCGCATCAGCAGGCCAGTGCGCGGGCCGATGGCGGCCTCGTAGTCGCGGGCGTGAGTACGGTTGGTGGTGCCAACCTCGTGCAGCTTGACGCCGGCACGGGCCATGATGTCGGGAATACGGAACGCACCACCGATCTCGATCAGCTCGCCGCGAGAGATGATGCCTTCCTTGCGCGCGCCCAGGCTGTTGAGCGCTAGCAGCACGGCGGCGGCATTGTTGTTGACCACGGTGACGGCTTCGGCACCGGTCAGCTCGCGGATCAGGCCTTCGATCAGGTCATCACGGTCGCCACGTTTGCCGGTGGCCAGGTCGAACTCCAGGTTGAGCGGGTAACGAGCGGCGGTCTGCATGGCCTCGATGGCTTCATCCGGCAGCAAGGCGCGGCCCAGGTTGGTGTGCAGCACGGTGCCAGTGAGATTGAACACGCGGCGAACCTGGCTGCGTTGCTGGAGGGCGAGGCGTTCGCCGCTGCGGCCAAGGAGGATTTCCGGAGCCAGTTCGGCGCTGCCGAGTTCGCCATTACGGGCGGGCTCGCGCAGGTCGTCGAGCAGCTGGCGCAGGGTATTCAGCACGGCGTCACGGCCGTGGCGATCGATCAGAGGGAGGCAAGCCGGGTGGCGAAGGAGGGTATCGATGGACGGCAGGCGTGGGGTGTCGCTGGCAAGGCTGTTGGACATGCGGTACTACCTTGGACTGATCCGTTGTCTGTGCTGGCCCATTCGCGGGTGAACCCGCTCCTACAAGTACAGCGGGTTGGCGCAATTACCTGTAGGCAGGGGTTTGACCGCGAAGAAGGCAAGTCGATCTTTCAGTGTAGACACTCACCCGCCACCGGGCGCGAGCATCAGGTTGGGCGCCAGGCGATGGAAGCCCTCCCCGTCCAGACGTATATCCAGGGCCAGGCTGGCCAGGTCATCGGCCAGTGGCTCGGCCGCCGCATCGTTCTCCAGGTAGTTCTGCTTCAGGTAGCTGTCGCACCCGGGGCAGCATTCCGCGCGCAGCGGCGCTTTGCCTGGCGCATGGCGATCATCCTCAAGGCTGGTGTAACGCAAATCCTTGCTCGACTCGCAGTACACACACTTGACCCGCACCACATGCCACTCACAGGCACACAACGAACAGGCCAGGTAACGCAAGCCGTTGTGCTTTCCACGGTTGCGCACCACCCCGGCCATCGCCGGCGAACCACAAGCCGGACATTGGGCCAGGCTACCGGCAGGCTTGAGCTGGTGTGCGGGCAGCGCCAGCAACCAGCTGGACCAGGCCGCCTGCAACGCGGCCCCGAGAAACGGCACCAGTGCTGCAGGCACACCATCGTACTGGCCTGCCAGCAAAGCAATGCCCCAGCCCTTGCGCTGATTGTCATCACTGCCTCGTAGCACCTGCAGGGCCTCACCCATCGGGCCACGGGTTTCGCCGCTGAGGTGCTCTAGCAGTGCCTGCAACCAGACCAGCCATGGCCCTTCACGCACCAGGCTGTCAGCCGCCAGCGGCGGCAAACCATGATCCATGCACAGGCGCTGACGCGCCTCGGCCACCGGCATGCCGCCGGGCGGGTTATCCACAAGCTGCTGCTGGATGCGGCATAACCGCGCAATCAACCTCAGGTAGTCGCCAAGCGCGTTGCCCTCTGCCAGTTGCTCCAGGCGCGCGGCACGCAGTTCAAACAGGTTGGCGGCGGGCAGGTGCAGAAATGGCGGCGTGACTGCCGACGCTTCGATCTGCCCGGGTTCAAGTATGATGCTCAAGCGCTCATCCTTCTTTTCGTCCGTGATCACCCGGCGTCTTGTCGCCGGTCACTTCGCGGTACCACAACTCATGATGCTTGCGGGCCCAGGCGCGGCTGACCCAGCCATGCAGCATGGCGCCGATCGAGCCCTTGATCCAGATGCCGGCGTAGATGTGCACGATGATGCTGAGAATCAGCACGAAGGCCGCCAGCGCATGCAGCAGCGCAGACAAGCGAATGGCATCGATGCCAAACCAATGGCTGAAGTATGCGCGCCAGATCACCACGCCACTGACCAGCAGCACCAGCATGCACACCAGCAGGGTCCAGAACAGCAGCTTCTGCCCGGCATTGTACTTGCCGATCGGCGGTACGCCCTCCTCCTCGTTGCGCATTACCCGGTCCACCCGGCGCAGCCACAGGCGGTCATTGGCGGTGATGAAGTTGGCCCGCCAGAAGCGTAATACCAGGCCGAGGAAAAACACGAACATCGCCACCCCGATGAAGGGATGCAGAATGCGCGTCCACGGCCCGCCGCCGAACAGGTTGCTGAGCCAGAATAGCGCCGGATGGAACAGCGCAAGCCCCGACAGCCCAGCCAGGATGAACAGGATCGCCACCGCCCAGTGGTTGCTACGCTCGTTGGCGTTGTAGCGCAGGATGGGTTTGTTGTCGTTCATGGCCGCTGCTCCCCTTGCCCACCGGGCTGCTTCGGATCATAGACATGGACCGACGGGTCCACTTGATGCACGCTTTCGTCCGGCGGTGTCGGGTGTTCATCCTCCTCGACACGCTGTGGGCCGATCCGCACATAGTGGAAGAACCCCGCCAGCACCGCCGCGCCCATGGCCAACAGCGCCAGCGGCTTGGTGAAGCCCTTCCACAACCCTACCAACGGGCTGATCACTGGCTGGTCCGGCAGGCCGGCATACAGCTTCGGCGTGTCGGCATGGTGCAGCACGTACATCACGTGGGTACCACCGACGCCGTCCGGGTCGTACAGCCCGGCCTTGTCGTAGCCCCGCGACTTCAGATCGACGATGCGCTCGGCCGCATGCACTTTCATCTCGTCCTTGCTGCCGAACACGATCGCCCCGGTCGGGCAGGTTTTCACGCATGCCGGCTCCAGCCCCACGCTCACGCGATCGGAACACAGGGTGCACTTGTACGCCTTGTGGTCTTTCTGCGAGATACGCGGGATGTTGAACGGGCAGCCGGTGATGCAGTAGCCGCAGCCGATGCAGTGGTCCTGGTTGAAGTCGACGATACCGTTGGCGTGCTTGATGATCGCGCCCGGGCTCGGGCATGCCTTCAGGCAACCTGGGTCGGCACAGTGCATGCAACCGTCCTTGCGGATCAGCCACTCCAGGTTGCCGTCGTCGCGCTCATGCTCGGTAAAGCGCATCAGTGTCCAGGTCTCGGCAGTGAGGTCCTGGGGGTTGTCGTAGGTGCCGTGGTTGTGGCCAACCTCGTCACGCAGTTCATTCCACTCCGAGCACGCCACCTGGCAGGCCTTGCAGCCGATGCACTTGGTAGTGTCGATCAGCTTGGCGACCTCCTCCTGCTGACGCACCGAGGGCGGCACGGTAGTGGTGGCCGAGCGGGCGATGATGTCTTGGCTGGCCATCAGAGTTTCTCCACTTTCACGAGGAACGACTTGGACTCTGGCGTCTGCGTGTTGCCGTCACCGAGGAACGGCACCAAGGTATTGGTCAGGTAGCCATGCCGGGTAGCGCCGGTGAAGCCCCAGTGCAGCGGAATGCCGATCTGGTGCACGGTCTGATTGTTGACCTGCAGCGGGCGAATCCGCTTGGTCACCACCGCCACCGCATCGATATGCCCACGCTTGCTCGACACCCGTACCCGGTCGCCGGCCTTGATGCCTTTCTCGTTGGCCAGCACCTCGCCTATTTCGACGAACTGCTCGGGCTGGGCAATGGCGTTGAGCCGGCAATGCTTGCTCCAGAAGTGGAAGTGCTCGGTCAGCCGGTAGGTGGTCGCCGCATAAGGGAACTCGCCGTGCGTGCCGAGGGTGTCCCACACAGAATCGAAGATGCGCCCGGCCGGGTTGCTGGTGGCCTTCTTGTTCTGCGGGTGCAGCGGGTTGATGCCGATCGGTGTTTCGAAGGGCTCGTAGTGCTCGGGGAACGGGCCTTCGGCCATCTTGTCGATGGCGAAGAAACGCGCCACGCCTTCGGGGTTCATGATGAAGGGGTTCATCCCCGCCTCGGGCGGCGAGTCGACCTTGAAGTCCGGCACGTCGGTGCCGGTCCAGGCCTTGCCGTTCCACCATACCAGGCGCTTTTTCTCCGGGTCCCACGGCTTGCCTTGCGGGTCGCTGGAGGCACGGTTGTAAAGGATGCGGCGGTTGGCCGGCCAGGCCCAGGCCCAGTTCTGCACCTGGTGCATGCCATACGGGTCGCTGTTGTCGCGGCGAGCCATCTGGTTGCCTTGTTCGGTCCAGCTACCGGCAAAGATCCAGCAGCCAGACGCGGTGCTGCCATCGTCCTTGAGCTGGCCGAAGCCCGCCAGTTGCTGGCCCGCCTTGATCACCGCGCCAGTCGGGTCGGTGACATCGGCCACCGCCCAGCCGTTCATCTCCTTGGCCAGCTCCTCCGGGGAGGGCTCCTCAGGGATCTTGTACGGCCAGCTGATATTCATTATCGCGTCAGGATAGGCCCCCCCTTCGGCCTGGTAACGTTGGCGCAGGCGCAGGAACAGCTCGCTCATGATCTGCACGTCGGTACGCGTCTCGCCCGGGCCGTCTGCGCCCTTCCAGTGCCATTGCAGCCAGCGGCTGCTGTTGACCAGCGAGCCGTCTTCCTCGGCGAAGCAGGTCGTGGGCAAGCGGATCACTTCGGTCTGGATAGAGGCCGTGTCGACATCGTTGAACGGCCCGGCGTTGCGCCAGAATTCCGAGGTCTCGGTGGCCAAGGGGTCCATGATCACCAGCCACTTGAGCTTGCCCAGTGCTGCAGTGACGCGGTTTTTGTCCGGCAGCGCGGCGATCGGGTTGAAGCCCTGGCACATATAACCATTGACTTTGCCCTGGCCCATCATCTCGAACATGCGCAGCACGTCGTAGGCCGGTACATCGAGTTTGGGCAGCCAGTCATAACCCCAGTTGTTTTCCGCCGTGGCGTTGGCGCCGTACCAGGCCTTCATCAGGCTGACGTGGAACTTGCCGTAGTTCTGCCAGTACGACAACTGCCCAGGCCGCAGCGGCTTGGAAGCGCGCTTGTCGATGTAGGCGGCGTAGTCCTGCTCGGCGTCACCGGCCAGGGTCAGGTAGCCCGGCAGCGAGTTGGACAGCAGGCCGAGGTCGGTCAGGCCCTGGATGTTGGAGTGCCCGCGCAGGGCGTTGACCCCGCCTCCGGGCATGCCGACGTTGCCGAGCAGCAACTGGACCATGGCCGCACTGCGGATAATCTGCGCACCGATCGAATGCTGCGTCCAACCTAGCGCATAAAGGATCGTCATGGTCTTGCCCGGAACCGAGCAGGAGGCGATCTCTTCCCAAACCTTCATCATGGCGTCCTGTGGCATGCCACAGGTCATGCTCGCCAGTTCCGGGGTATAGCGGCTGTAATGCTGCTTCATCAGCTGGAACACGCAGCGAGGGTGTTGCAGTGTCGGGTCGACCTTGGCGTAGCCGTCCTCACCCAGCTCGTAACCCCAGCCGGACTTGTCGGCGTACACACGCTTGGCTTCGTCGTAGCCGCTGAACAGCCCATCCTCGAAGCCATAGTTCTCTTTGACGATGAACGACACGTCAGTGTAGTTGCGCACGTACTCGTGCTGGATCTTGTCGTTGCTGAGCAGGTAGTTGATCAGCCCGCCCATGAAGGCGATGTCGGTGCCGGTACGGATCGGTGCGTAGTAATCCGCCACCGAAGCGGTACGGGTAAACCGCGGGTCGACCACAATCAGCCGCGCCTTGTTGTGCGCTTTGGCCTCGGTCACCCACTTGAAGCCGCACGGATGCGCTTCTGCTGCGTTGCCACCCATCACCAGGACCAGATTCGCGTTGGCGATATCGGACCAGTGGTTGGTCATGGCGCCACGGCCGTACGTCGGGGCAAGACTTGCCACCGTCGGGCCATGTCAGACACGTGCCTGGTTATCGAACCCCAGCATGCCTGTTGCGCGGATGACCTTGTGGGTCAGGTAGCCAGCCTCGCTGGAAGCGGCGGAGGCGGCAAGAAAACCGGTGGTGAGCCAGCGGTTGACCGTTTGGCCTTGGGCGTTCTTCTCTATGAAGTTAGCATCGCGGTCCTGCTTCATCAGGTCGGCGACGCGGTCCAGCGCCTCGTCCCAGCTGACCCGCACCCACTCTTTGCTGCCCGGCTTACGAACCTCGGGGTACTGCAGGCGGCTCGGGCTGTGGATAAAGTCCAGCAAGCCGGCGCCTTTCGGGCAAAGTGTGCCGCGGTTGACCGGGTGGTCGGCGTCCCCTTCGATATGGATGATGTTCTGTTTGACGTTCTTCCCCGCATCGCCCTGGCTGTACAGGATCAGGCCGCAGCCGACCGAACAGTAGGGGCAGGTGTTACGGGTTTCTTTGGTATGCGCCAGCTTGAAGTGACGCACCTGCTCGGCGAATGCCGGCGTTGGGGCCATGCCCAACGCCGCAAGGCTCGAGCCTCCAAGGCCGACGGCGGCGACCTTGAAGAACTGCCGACGGTTCAGGTCCATCGTGCACTCCTGATCAGGTGGTGGACGCGCGGAACATTGCCGGCGCCTCTTGGTAGTCACGGTGGCGGCCAATTGATGGCCGCCAAAGGTTAAGACTAGTCAAGAATCCAGAAGGTGCGATGACCTGGGTCAGTGGTGCGGCCCCGATCAGGCACGTGGCAGGTTGCGCACCACATTCAGCGCCGCACTGCTCTGCGCCACAGGCATGATCTCGATGGTATTGATATTCACGTGCGCCGGCTGCTCGGCAACCCAGGCTACCGTTGCTGCGATGTCCTCCGGCAGAAGGGCCTCTACATCCCGATACAAGGCCTGCACGGCGTCCATGTCGCCATTGAGGCGCACCACCGAGAAGTCCGTGCCTGAGCACAGCCCCGGCTCGATGTTGCTCACCCGCACCCGGGTGCCAGCCAGGTCGGCACGCAGGTTGAGGCTGAACTGGCGGACGAACGCCTTGCTGGCGCCATACACGTTACCGCCCGGGTAGGGGTAAGTGCCGGCGATCGAGCCGATGTTGATGATCATGCCGCTATCGGCTTCCACCATCTGCGGCAGGATCTTGTGGGTGACCATGGCCAGGCCGGTGATGTTGGTGTCGATCATCTGCTGCCAGTTTGCGGCACTGCTGGTTTGGGCACGGTCCACGCCCAGCGCCAGTCCCGCGTTGTTGACCAGCAGATCGATCTGCAGCGACGCCTCACGCATCTGCTCGACCGCCTTATCGAGCGACACTGAATCAGTGACATCCAGCGCCAGCGGAATGAAATTTACGCCCAGTTCGGCCTCCAGTGCTTTCAGTTTGTCCATGCGCCTGGCTCCACCGATCACACGGTAGCCTTTGCCGATCAGGGTGCAGCAGATGGCGCGGCCAAAGCCTGAGGAAGCACCGGTTACAAATGCGGTTTTCATTCGTTGTCTCCTATCAATGGGTCAGGTCAGGTACTTCACGCCCAGGCTGGTGAACAGGCAGAGCATCGAGAACACCAACGCCTTGCGCACCACGTCGTTGCCTTTACGCAAGGCCAGGGAACTGCCCAGGTGGTTACCGAGGATGTTGCAGGCCACAAGTGGCAATGCCAGCAGGTAGACGACCTTGCCTGCGCTGACGAACGCCACCAAAGCACCGATGTTGGAAGCGAAGTTGAAGGTTTTGGAGTTGGCCGAACTGGAGACCAGGTCCATGCGCAGCAGGTAATGGAAAGCGATGATGAACATGCTGCCGGTACCGGGGCCGAAGAAGCCGTCATAGAAGCCAATGGCCAGGCAGGTCAGCGGGACCACGGTGAACAGCATGCGCGATGACAGTTCGCGCTCCTCGACCGGGCGGTCCTTGGGGGTAAGGAAAATGAGAATACCGAGCGGGATCAGTGCCAGGATGATCTTGCCCACAGTTTCCTGCGAGATCGACACGATCAGGTGAGCCCCCAGGTAGGCGCCTAGCAGCGAAAACGGCACCCCAACCAACGCTACCTGCCAGACCATCTTGCTGTTGGCCAGGAAGTTGCGGATAGCCGCCAGCGTGCCGAGGGTACTGACCAGTTTTTCCTGGCCCAGTGCCACCTGGGGCGGCATGCCCACCAGCAGAAAACCCGGCACCAGAAACAAACCTCCACCACCGGCAATGCTGTCGACGAAGCCCGCAACGAAGGCGATCGCGCCAAGTATGAGGACTGCCAGCAACCAGTGCTCCGCCCAGTAAGAACCCAACATTTCCATAGCGATGTCCATCCAGTGGAGCGTTATGCCAGGCGCAGCCCGAGTGCGGCCGGCCTGATCGGTGCGATGATTGTAATTTCAAAAATTGAATCGATTCAATCTAAAATAAATTCAACTCAATTTAACCAATTACCATCATTACCTGCATCCGAGCTTTCATGCTAGGCTTTCGCGCTCTTGCAGAACCTGGTGCCATCTCCATGTGGGTCCCCCAATACAGCCATCAAACACAGCCGGTTTACCTGATGATCGCTGATGCCCTTGAACAGGACATCGAAAGTGGTCGGCTTGCAGAAGGCGATCGCTTACCCACGCTCAAGGACCTGGCCGAGGCGCTGAATGTAACCCCCGGCACGGTTGGCAGGGCCTACGACGAAGCAGCCAAGCGTGGTCTGGTGGCTGGCGAGGTAGGCCGAGGTACATTTGTCAGGCAGCTGCGGCAGCCATTACCCGCCCCGTCGGTGCCCACACCCGTTGCCGGCGAGAGTAGCCAGATCGACCTCTCGATCATCAAGCCCAACGACGCTCACATGAGCGAGTGGCTAGGCACGGCTATCAGCGAACTGGCCGCCTCATCGGACTTGGGGCAGGTACTCGACTATGTGACAGAGGGTGGTCACACGTCCCACAAACAAGCCGGTGCGACCTGGATACAGCGCTGGCTGCCTGATGCTCGCTGGCAGCAGGTAGTACTGACCGCTGGCGCCCAACATGGGCTGCTGGTGGCCATCAGCAGCCTGTCGAAGAGTGACGATGTGGTGCTGTGCGAGTCGCTCTGCTACCCGGGCATCATATCCCTGGCCCACAGCCTGGGCCGGCGCCTGCGCGGCGTCGCCATGGACGAACACGGGCTCATCCCGGAGGCATTGCGCGCGGCCTGCCTGGAACACCGCCCTTCCCTGCTGGTGTGCGTCACCACGCACCAAAACCCGACCAACTCGATCATGCCCCCAGCAAGGCGCCAGGCTATCGCCGAGATCGCCCGTGAGTTCGACCTGTTCATCGTGGATGACGATATCTACGGTTTTCTCGAGCCCAGCCCGGACTACAAGCCGCTTGCAGCGTATGCGCCTGAACGCTCGGTATACCTCACCAGCCTGTCCAAAAGCGTGCTGCCGGCGCTGCGCATCGGCTACCTGTACGCCCCGCCGCAAACCCTGTCGCGGTTATCATCGATGGTACGCAGCAGCGTGTGGATGCCATCGCCTCTGATGGCGCAATTGGCCAGTAACCTGATCAACAGCGGCAAGGCCGACCAGTTGGTGCGTATGCAGCAGCAGGAGGCGGCCGCGCGCCAGCACATGGCCCGGGAGATTCTTGGCCAATACAAGATCCGCAGTCAGCCCCACAGCTTCCATATCTGGCTGGAGCTGCCAGAACCGTGGACCAGCGACGAGTTTGCCAACCTGGCGCGTGACAACGGCGTAACGGTGGTCAGCGGCAGCCAGTTCCTGCCTGAACGCAGCCACGCCACCAGCGGTGTGCGCATCGCCCTGATGGCACCCAGCCGCCAAGAACTGGGCTTTGCCCTGACCAAGCTGGCAAGCCTGCTGGATTCGCCGGAGCCCCGGTTGTTCTACTGAAAGCGATGCCTGATACGCGGTGCTGCCCATAAAAAAACCCAGGGCAACTGCCCTGGGTTTCTGGTCTTGCTGAACGCCCTACCGCTCTGATCAGAACGGAATATCGTCATCGAAGCTGTCGAAGTCAGCCGCCGGCTGCGGCGCAGGCTGTTGCGGCGCTGGGCGCTGAGGGGCCTGTTGCGGGCGCTGGGCCTGCTGGCGTGGCGGTGCCTGGTTGTACTGTTGCTGCTGGCCACCACCATAATTGCCGCCACCTTGGTTGTACGGGTCGCCGCCCTGCTGCTGGCCCTGCGGACGACCGCCGAGCAGCTGCATGGTGCCGTTGATATCGACGATGATCTCGGTGGTGTAGCGCTTGATGCCGTCTTTTTCCCACTCGCGGGTCTGCAGCTTGCCTTCGATGTAGCACTGCGAACCCTTGCGCAGGTATTCGCCAGCGATTTCGGCAACCTTGCCGAACAGCGACACACGGTGCCACTCGGTACGCTCGACCTTCTGGCCCGACTGCTTGTCAGTCCACTGCTCGCTGGTGGCCAGGCTCAGGTTGGTCACGGCGTTACCGTTGGGCAGGTAGCGGACTTCGGGATCCTGGCCACAGGTACCGACCAGAATGACTTTGTTAACCCCACGGGCCATAACGTTCTCCTAGGCTTCGCACGCCGAAGAGGCTGGATTCACCAGTCGCTCGAGGGTCGCACGGTCCAAAATTTTCGTATCCAGTTTGATATAGATGGCGGCTTCTTCTTCCACCACCACAGCGTCGGTCACACCCGGCACGGCCATCAGGCGCTCGGTCAGGCCGGCTTCCCGGACCGCCTCAGGCGTCAAGGGCATGCGCAGGCTGGTCACATATGGCGGCTCGTTCATGCGCAAGGCGACGATCAGCCAGATAGCACACAGCACCGCGCTACCGAGGAACACCGTGTTCAGCCCGCCGTGCTGGAACAGCCAGCCGCCAAGAATCCCGCCTAACGCTGCACCGAGGAACTGGCTGGTGGAATACACCCCCATTGCCGTCCCCTTGCCACCGGCAGGCGACACCTTGCTCACCAGAGAAGGCAGCGAAGCCTCCAGCAGGTTGAATGCGGTAAAGAATACCACGGTGCCAATCACCAGTCCGCGCAAACCGTCAGCCCACTCCCAGAAGTATATCTCCGTCAGCAGCAGGACACTGACCGCGCCGGCCAACACACGTTTCATCTTGCGCTTTTTTTCGCCATAGATGATGAACGGGACCATTGCAAAAAATGAGATGAACAGCGCGGTCAGGTACACCCACCAATGCTGCTCCTTGGGCAGGCCGCCACGCTCGACGAACGCCAGCGGCAGCGCAACGAAGCTGGCCATGAGGACGGCGTGCAGGATGAAAATGCTGACGTCCAGGCGCAGAAGGTCCGGATGGCGCAGGGTCGGGCCGATGGCCTGGCGCGCCACACCCGACTCGCGGTGCTGCAAAATGCTGTGGGTGCTGGGCACGACAAACGCGATCAACAGAATGCCGACCAGGGCAAGCCCAGCCGTGACCAGGAACAAACCTGACAAACCAAAGGCACTTGTCAGCAATGGACCGACGACCATGGCGACAGCAAACGACAGGCCGATGCTCATGCCGATCATGGCCATGGCCTTGGTCCGGTGTTGTTCGCGGGTGAGGTCCGACAGCAGTGCCATGACCGCAGCAGAAATTGCCCCCGCGCCCTGCAGGATGCGCCCGGCAATCACGCCCCAGATAGAGTCGGCCTGGGCCGCCAGTACACTGCCCAGGGCGAAGATCACCAGCCCTAGATAAATCACCGGCCGGCGACCGATGCGGTCGGAAATCATCCCGAACGGGATCTGCAATACCGCCTGGGTCAGGCCATAGGCACCAATGGCCAGGCCGATCAGGGCAGGCGTGGCGCCAGCCAGGTCCATGCCGTAGGTGGCCAGTACCGGCAAGACCATGAACATGCCCAGCATACGAAAGGCAAAGACCAAGGCAAGGCCGCCAGCGGCGCGGGTTTCGCCGCCACTCATGCGCTCGTTGTGGGTGTCGTGCATGGATTAACCTCGTGTGAACCGGCGGCGATTCTATCAGTCCGACAGCTTGACGGCATCTACGCGACGCTTTGCCGCGTCATACTGGCGCGCCGTATACTTCCTTGTTTATGCCCGCCGAGCGAGGCCGCAGTGGACAAGATCCTGATTCGTGGGGCACGTACCCACAACCTGAAGAACATCGACCTGACCCTGCCCCGGGACAAGTTGATCGTGATCACCGGCCTGTCCGGTTCCGGCAAGTCGTCCCTGGCGTTCGATACCTTGTACGCCGAAGGCCAGCGCCGCTATGTGGAATCGCTGTCGGCCTACGCCCGGCAGTTCCTGTCGATGATGGAAAAGCCCGACGTCGACACCATCGAAGGCCTGTCGCCGGCGATTTCGATCGAGCAGAAGTCGACCTCGCACAACCCGCGCTCCACGGTCGGCACCATCACCGAAATCTACGACTATCTGCGCCTGCTGTACGCCCGCGTCGGTACTCCACGCTGCCCGGACCACGATATCCCGCTGGAGGCGCAAACGATCAGCCAGATGGTCGACCTGGTGCTGGAGCGCCCGGAAGGCAGCAAGCTGATGCTGCTCGCGCCAGTGGTGCGCGAGCGCAAGGGCGAGCACCTGGCGGTGTTTGACGAGCTTCGCGCCCAGGGCTTCGTGCGGGCCAGGGTCAACGGCAAGCTCTACGAACTCGATGAGTTGCCCAAGCTGGACAAACAGAAGAAGCACAGCATCGATGTGGTGGTGGACCGCTTCAAAGTCCGCGCCGACCTGCAACAACGCTTGGCCGAATCGTTCGAGACCGCGTTGAAGCTGGCCGACGGTATTGCCCTGGTGGCACCGATGGACGACGAACAAGGCGAAGAGACGATCTTCTCCGCGCGCTTCGCCTGTCCGGTGTGCGGCCACGCGATCAGCGAGCTGGAACCGAAGCTGTTTTCCTTCAACAACCCGGCTGGCGCCTGCCCGACCTGCGACGGCCTGGGGGTCAAGCAGTTCTTCGACACCAAACGCCTGGTCAACACCGAACTGACCTTGGCCGAAGGCGCGATCCGCGGCTGGGACCGGCGTAACGTGTACTACTTCCAGATGCTCGGTTCGTTGGCTGCGCACTACGGCTTCAGCCTGGAGGAGCCTTTCGGCGAGCTGTCAGCCGAACACCAGAAAGTGATCCTGCAGGGCAGCGGCAAGCAGAGTGTCGATTTCAAGTACCTCAACGACCGAGGCGACATCGTCAAGCGATCGCACCCGTTCGAAGGCATTGTGCCGAACCTTGAGCGCCGCTACCGCGAAACCGAATCGGCCACCGTGCGTGAAGAACTGGCCAAATTCCTTGGCACGCAACCGTGCCCGGATTGCCGGGGTACGCGCCTGCGCCGCGAGGCGCGCCATGTGTGGGTGGGCGAGAAAACCCTGCCGGCGGTAACCAATTTGCCGATCGGTGAAGCCAGCAACTACTTTGGTCAACTGACCCTTACTGGCCGGCGTGGCGAAATCGCGGCAAAAATCCTCAAGGAAATCTGCGAACGACTTCAGTTCCTGGTCAATGTCGGTCTCGACTACCTGACCCTGGATCGTAGCGCCGACACCCTGTCCGGCGGTGAAGCGCAACGTATCCGACTCGCCAGCCAGATCGGCGCTGGTCTGGTGGGGGTGATGTACATCCTCGATGAACCGTCCATCGGCCTTCATCAACGCGACAACGACCGCCTGTTGGCCACCCTCAACCATTTGCGCGACCTGGGCAACACGGTGATCGTGGTGGAACACGACGAGGACGCCATTCGGCTGGCCGACTACGTGGTCGATATCGGCCCGGGCGCCGGTGTTCACGGTGGGCAGATTGTCGCCGAGGGCTCGCCCCAGGAGGTCATGGACCATCCCGATTCGCTGACTGGCAAGTACCTGTCCGGGCGCAAGAAGATCGTCGTGCCGGCCAAGCGCACGCCGCGCAACAAGAAGCTGCAGCTCAAGCTCAAGGGCGCACGTGGCAACAACCTGCAGAACGTCGACCTGGAAGTACCGATCGGCCTGCTGACCTGCGTGACTGGTGTATCCGGCTCGGGTAAATCGACGCTGATCAACAATACCCTTTACCCCTTGGCCGCCACCGCCCTCAATGGCGCAAGCAGCCTGGAAGCCGCACCGCACAGCAGCATGGACGGCCTGCAGCACCTGGACAAGGTGGTGGATATCGACCAGAGCCCGATCGGCCGCACACCACGCTCCAACCCGGCCACCTACACCGGCATCTTCACGCCGATCCGCGAGCTGTTCTCCGGTGTCCCGGAGTCACGCTCGCGTGGTTATGGCCCGGGGCGTTTCTCGTTCAACGTCAAGGGTGGCCGTTGCGAGGCCTGCCAGGGCGATGGCCTGATCAAGGTGGAAATGCACTTCCTACCGGACATCTACGTGCCGTGTGACGTGTGCAAGAGCAAGCGCTACAACCGCGAAACCCTGGAGATCAAGTACAAGGGCAAGAACATCCACGAGGTGCTGGAAATGACCATCGAGGATGCCCGCGAGTTCTTCGATGCGGTGCCGGCGCTGGCGCGCAAGCTGCAAACATTGATGGATGTGGGCCTGTCGTACATCAAACTGGGGCAATCAGCGACCACGTTGTCCGGCGGTGAGGCGCAGCGGGTAAAGCTGTCGCGCGAACTGTCCAAGCGCGATACCGGCAAGACCTTGTACATCCTCGACGAACCTACCACCGGCCTGCACTTTGCCGATATCCAGCAACTGCTGGACGTATTGCATCGCCTGCGCGACCACGGCAATACCGTGGTGGTGATCGAGCATAACCTGGATGTGATCAAGACTGCCGACTGGCTGGTTGACCTGGGGCCTGAGGGCGGTTCCAAGGGTGGGCAGATCATTGCCTGCGGTACACCAGAAGAGCTGAGCGAGATGAAGCAGTCATATACCGGCCATTACCTGAAACCATTGCTGGAGCGGGATAGGGCCTGAGTATTGCCGGCGCAATGAAAAAGCCCCTGGTACCGATGGTGCCAGGGGCTTTTACTTGAGTCTGTGGATAACTTACATCTGCGACTGCAGGTAGTTTTCCAGCCCGATGGCCTTGATCAGGCCCTGCTGCTTCTCAAGCCAGTAGGTGTGATCTTCTTCGGTGTCGGCCAGCTGCGCACGCAGGATGTCACGACTGACGTAGTCCTTGTGCAGTTCGCACAGCTCGATGCCTTTGCAAAGCGCACCGCGCACCTTGTATTCGAGCTTGAGGTCTGCCTCGATCATTTCCGGCACGGTGCTACCAACCTCCAGGTCATCCGCACGCATGTCAGGGGTGCCTTCGAGCATGAGGATACGACGCATCAGGGCATCGGCGTGCTGCGTCTCTTCCTCCATCTCGTGGTTGATGCGCTCGTAGAGCTTGGACAGGCCCCAGTCTTCGTACATGCGCGAATGAATGAAGTACTGGTCGCGTGCCGCCAGTTCGCCCTTCAGCAGCGTGACGAGATAGTTGATTACATCCGGGTGGCCTTGCATCGCCCTGATTCTCCATGTGAAAACGTCTATGCCACATAGTGTGAACCAGCTTTTGTCTATGGTCACTGAAAAACGCGCAATCAGACGCAAAAAATCGGTTAAACAGTAGTGATATTCATTGAAAAACCGCCCAAATGAGGGCGGTTCTTCTTATCACTTCGACTTAGGCGAGATTGATGCCCAAAGCCTTTGCAATCCCTTCGCCGTAAGCCGGATCCGCCTTGAAGAAGTACTGTAGCTGACGCTGAATGACATCTTCGCTGACGCCCGCCATGGTACCGGCGATGTTACTGATCAGCAGGGCCTTCTGCTCATCGTTCATCAAACGGAACAAAGCGCCGGCATGGCTGAAGTAGTCGGTATCCTCGCGGTGATCGTAGCGATCAGCCGAACCATTCATGGCCAATGCTGGCTCAGCATGACGTGGCGACTGTTTCGGGGCATCGCTGTAGCTGTTTGGCTCGTAGTTCGGTGCACTACCGTAACTGCCGGTGGCCATCGAGCCATCACGCTGGTAGCTGTTCACCGGGCAGCGTGGCGCGTTGACTGGCAATTGCTGGTGGTTGGTCCCCACGCGATAGCGGTGCGCGTCGGCGTAGGCGAATACACGGCCTTGCAGCATGCGGTCCGGCGAAAGACCGACGCCGGGCACCATATTGCTCGGCCCGAACGCGGCCTGCTCGACCTCCGCAAAATAGTTGAGCGGGTTACGGTTGAGCTCCAGCACACCCACCTCGATGAGTGGATAATCCTTCTGCGACCAGGTCTTGGTCACGTCGAATGGGTTCTCGTCGCGGCTGGCAGCCTCGGCTTCGCTCATCACCTGAATGCAGACAGTCCAGCGCGGGTAGTCGCCACGCTCGATGGCCTCGAAGAGGTCGCGCTGAGCGTAGTCCGGGTCGGTACCTGCCAGGCGTGCAGCGTCTGCCGGGGTGAGGTTCTTGATGCCTTGCTGGGTCTTGAAGTGCCACTTGACCCAAGTGCGCTCACCCTTTGCATTGATCAGGCTGTAGGTGTGGCTGCCAAAGCCATGCATGTGACGGTAGCCGTCCGGAATGCCACGATCGGAAAACAGGATGGTGACCTGATGCAGCGCTTCTGGAGAGTGCGACCAGAAGTCCCACATCATCTGAGCATTCTTCAGGTTGGACTGCGGGTGGCGCTTCTGGGTGTGGATAAAGTCCGGGAACTTAAGTGGGTCGCGAATGAAGAATACTGGAGTGTTGTTACCGACAATGTCCCAGTTGCCTTCCTCGGTGTAGAACTTCACCGCGAAGCCGCGCGGGTCACGCTCGGTATCAGCCGAACCGCGCTCACCACCAACGGTGGAGAAGCGTAAGAAAGTCTCGGTTTGTTTACCGACCTCTTCGAACAGCTTGGCGCTGGTATAGCCGGTGATATCGTGAGTAACGGTAAAGGTACCGTAGGCGCCCGACCCTTTGGCATGGACGCGGCGCTCAGGAATGTTCTCGCGGTTGAAATGGGCGAGCTTCTCGATCAGGTGGAAGTCGTCGAGCAGCAGCGGACCGCGCGGGCCGGCGGAGCGGGAGTTCTGGTTGTCGGCTACAGGTGCACCGCTAGCGGTGGTGAGAATCTTGCTCATGGGCTCTCCATTTCGGTCTTCAAGGGCCGGCTAATCGGCTGTAGAGAGAGTATTGACGAGCAAGATTACAGGGACAAATTCATTACATGACTTACATCAATAGAAATAAACAATAGATGTATAAACAAAAAACCGGGCACTAGGCCCGGTTTTCTGTAGCAGACAGAACGTCTTACTCAGCAGCTTCTACAGCACCGCCGACCGGACGATCAACCAGCTCGACATACGCCATAGGCGCGTTGTCGCCAGCGCGGAAACCGCACTTCAGGATGCGCAGGTAGCCGCCCTGACGGGTGGCGTAACGCTTGCCCAGGTCGTTGAACAGTTTGCCAACAGCGGACTTCGAACGGGTACGGTCGAAGGCCAGACGACGGTTAGCAACGCTGTCTTCCTTGGCCAGGGTGATCAGCGGCTCGGCAACGCGGCGCAGTTCCTTGGCTTTCGGCAGGGTGGTTTTGATCAGCTCGTGCTCGATCAGCGACACTGCCATGTTCTGGAACATAGCCTTGCGGTGAGAGCTGGTACGGCTCAGGTGACGTCCACTTTTACGATGACGCATGATTCATTCCTTACCAAACACTACGTTCGGTGATTACGACGATCAGGCGGTCGCCTTGTCGTCTTTCTTAAGACTTGCAGGCGGCCAGTTGTCGAGGCGCATGCCGAGAGACAGACCACGAGAGGCCAGAACGTCCTTGATTTCAGTCAGGGACTTCTTACCCAGGTTAGGAGTCTTCAACAGCTCTACTTCGGTACGCTGAATCAGGTCGCCGATGTAGTAGATGTTCTCCGCCTTGAGGCAGTTGGCCGAACGTACAGTCAGTTCCAGGTCGTCAACCGGACGCAGCAGGATCGGATCGATCTCGTCTTCCTGCTCGACTACGACAGGCTCGCTGTCACCTTTGAGGTCGACGAACGCGGCCAACTGCTGTTGCAGAATGGTCGCAGCGCGGCGGATAGCCTCTTCAGGATCCAGGGTGCCGTTGGTTTCCAGATCAATGACCAGTTTGTCCAGGTTGGTACGCTGTTCAACACGGGCGTTCTCGACCACATAGGCGATACGACGCACCGGGCTGAAGGAGGCGTCCAACTGCAGACGGCCAATGCTACGGCTTTCGTCTTCGTCGGTTTGACGGGAGTCGGCCGGCTCGTAACCACGACCACGAGCTACAGTGAGCTTCATGTTCAGAGCGCCGTTCGACGCCAGGTTCGCGATTACGTGATCGGGGTTGACGATCTCGACATCGTGATCCAGCTGAATATCGGCAGCGGTAACCACCCCCGAACCCTTTTTCGACAAGGTCAGCGTAACTTCGTCACGACCATGCAGTTTGATAGCGAGACCTTTCAGGTTCAACAGGATTTCAATTACGTCTTCCTGAACACCTTCGATCGCGGAGTACTCATGGAGTACGCCATCGATCTCGGCCTCGACTACTGCACAGCCAGGCATGGAGGACAACAGGATGCGGCGCAGCGCGTTGCCCAGGGTATGGCCGAAACCACGCTCGAGAGGCTCGAGCGTAATTTTGGCGCGGGTCGGACTGACTACCTGCACATCAATGTGGCGGGGAGTCAGGAACTCATTTACCGAAATCTGCATGGATGCACCTATTTTCTAGCCCTTACTTGGAGTAGAGCTCGACAATCAGGTTTTCGTTGATGTCGGCAGACAGGTCGCTGCGAGCAGGAACGTTCTTGAAAACGCCCGACTTTTTAGCAGCATCCACGTCAACCCACTCAACGCGGCCACGCTGGGCGCACAGTTCAAGGGCTTGAACAATGCGCAACTGGCCCAGCGATTTCTCGCGGACTGCGACCACGTCACCCGGACGAACTTGGTAGGATGGAATGTTTACAGTCTTACCGTTGACGCTGATCGCTTTGTGCGAAACCAGCTGACGGGACTCGGAACGAGTCGAGCCGAAGCCCATACGGTAAACGACGTTATCCAGACGGCACTCGAGCAGTTGCAGCAGGTTCTCACCGGTTGCGCCTTTTTTCGAGGCAGCAGCTTGGTAGTAACCGCGGAACTGACGCTCCAGAACACCGTAGATACGACGGACTTTTTGTTTCTCACGCAGCTGGGTGCCGTAGTCGGACTGACGGCCACGGCGCTGGCCGTGGATACCTGGGGCTGCTTCGATATTGCACTTCGATTCCAGAGCGCGAACGCCGCTCTTCAGGAAAAGATCAGTGCCTTCACGACGAGACAGTTTGCATTTTGGACCAATGTAACGTGCCATTCTTCTGTCTCCTGATTACACGCGACGCTTCTTCGGCGGACGGCACCCGTTGTGCGGGATTGGCGTCACGTCGGTGATGCTGGCGATCTTGTAGCCGCAGCTGTTCAATGCACGAACGGCGGACTCACGACCTGGACCTGGACCCTTGACGTTAACGTCGAGGTTCTTCAGACCGTATTCCAGCGCAGCTTGACCAGCACGCTCAGCAGCGATCTGAGCTGCGAACGGGGTGGATTTGCGCGAACCACGGAAACCCGAACCACCGGAGGTCGCCCAGGACAAAGCATTGCCCTGACGGTCGGTGATGGTCACGATGGTGTTGTTGAAAGAAGCATGGATGTGGGCGATGCCATCAACCACTGTCTTTTTGACTTTCTTACGAGGACGAGCAGCAGGTTTTGCCATGTCTATATTCCTGGGCGATTACTTGCGGATCGGCTTACGCGGGCCCTTACGGGTGCGTGCGTTGGTCTTGGTGCGCTGACCGCGAACCGGCAGACCTTTACGATGACGCAGGCCGCGGTAGCAACCCAGGTCCATCAAGCGCTTGATCTTCATGTTGATGTCACGACGCAGGTCACCTTCGGTGGTGAACTTCGCGACTTCGCCACGCAGGGTTTCGATTTGCTCGTCGCTCAGATCCTTGATCTTAGCGGCTGGGTTTACACCAGCGTCTGCACAAATCTTCTGTGCAGTTGTGCGACCGACACCATAGATGTAGGTCAGCGAGATAACAGTATGCTTGTTATCTGGAATGTTGACGCCTGCAATACGGGCCATTCAGTGGGACTCCAATTGACAGCTACCTACGCCCCGGAAGCCAAGAAATAGGGCGCGAGATAATATCGCTGTAGAAACGAATAATCAACCCAGCAGCACACTAGCTGCTGGGTTTGAAGCGCAGATCACAATCAGCCTTGGCGCTGTTTGTGACGCGGTTCCGCGCTGCAGATCACTCGTACGACGCCTTCGCGACGGATGATCTTGCAGTTACGGCACAGCTTTTTCACCGATGCACGAACTTTCATTACCGACTCCTCGAACCTTAGGGGCGTATCAGCGCAGCAAACCGCTGCCACCGTAGCCTTTCAGGTTGGCTTTCTTCATCAGGGATTCGTACTGGTGCGAAACGAGGTGCGATTGTACTTGGGACATGAAGTCCATCACAACCACTACCACAATCAGCAACGAGGTCCCGCCAAGGTAGAACGGCACATTTGCTGCCACCACCAGGAACTGGGGCAGAAGGCAGACGGCCATCATGTAAAGAGCACCGAACATGGTCAAACGGGTCAGAACGCCATCAATGTAGCGTGCCGACTGCTCACCAGGACGGATACCCGGAATAAAGGCACCGGACTTCTTCAGGTTTTCCGCTACGTCTTTCGGGTTGAACATCAACGCTGTGTAGAAGAAGCAGAAGAAAATGATCCCTGCACTAAACAGCAGAATGTTCAACGGCTGACCAGGAGCGATCGACTGCGAGATGTCCTGCAGCCAGCCCATACCTTCGGACTGACCAAACCAGGCACCCAGCGAAGCCGGGAACAGCAGAATGCTGCTCGCGAAAATAGCCGGGATAACCCCCGCCATGTTCACTTTCAGCGGCAAGTGGCTAGTCTGCGCAGCGAAGACCTTACGGCCCTGCTGACGCTTGGCGTAATGAACGGCGATACGACGCTGACCACGCTCAATGAACACCACAAAACCGATAATCGCTACTGCCAGCAGACCGATGGCGACCAGGGCGAAAATGTTGATATCGCCTGTGCGTGCAGACTCGAAAGACTGCCCGATTGCTCTCGGAAGACCGGCAACGATACCCGCGAAAATCAACATCGAGATACCGTTGCCCACACCGCGCTCGGTGATCTGCTCGCCCAGCCACATCATGAACATCGCGCCTGCCACGAAAGTGGAAACAGCGACGATATGGAAGCCCAGGCCTACAGAAAACGCCACGCCCTGGTTGGCCAGGCCAATGGACATGCCAATGGCTTGGACCAGTGCCAGGATAACGGTGCCGTAGCGGGTGTACTGGCTGATCTTGCGACGGCCAGCTTCACCTTCCTTCTTCAACTGCTCCAGTTGCGGGCTGACCGCCGTCATCAACTGCATGATGATCGATGCCGAAATGTACGGCATGATCCCCAGTGCAAAGATGCTCATGCGCTCGAGCGCGCCACCGGAAAACATGTTGAACAAGCTAAGAATGGTCCCCTCATTCTGCCGAAACAGATCCGCCAGACGGTCCGGATTGATGCCGGGAACCGGGATATGCGCACCTATCCGATAGACGATGATCGCCATGAACAGAAAGCGCAGACGAGCCCAGAGTTCCGACATCCCGCCCTTACCGAGCGAAGAGAGAGCACCTTGCTTAGCCATTTATTCCTCGAATTTGCCGCCAGCTGCTTCGATAGCCGCACGCGCACCCTTGGTGGCTGCGATACCCTTGATGGTGACTGCGCGAGTAACTTCGCCAGACAGCATGATTTTCACACGCTGAATGTGCTGGTTGATCACGTTGGCATCCTTCAGGGATTGCACGGAGATCACGTCGCCTTCCACTTTGGCCAGCTCGGACAGACGCACTTCAGCGCGGTCCATGGCTTTCAGGGAAACGAAGCCGAACTTCGGCAGGCGACGGTGCAGCGGCTGTTGACCGCCTTCGAAGCCAGGAGCGATCGAACCACCCGAACGGGAAGTCTGACCTTTGTGGCCACGGCCGCCGGTCTTACCCAGACCGCTACCGATACCACGACCTGGACGATGCTTCTCGCGACGGGAACCCGGCGCTGGACTCAGATCATTGAGTTTCATCGATTAGCCCTCGACCTTCAGCATGTAGTAAGCCTTGTTGATCATCCCGCGGTTCTCGGGAGTATCCTGGACTTCTACAGTGTGACCGATGCGACGCAGACCCAGGCCTTTAACACACAGCTTGTGGTTAGGCAGACGGCCCGAGACGCTCTTGATCAGCGTTACTTTTACGGTTGCCATGATCAGAAGATCTCCTCGACGCTCTTGCCACGCTTGGCGGCAATGGATTCAGGAGATTGCATGGCTTTCAGACCCTTGAAGGTGGCGTAAACCACGTTCACTGGGTTGGTCGAACCGTAGCACTTGGCCAGAACGTTCTGAACACCAGCAACTTCCAGGACAGCACGCATTGCGCCACCGGCGATGATACCGGTACCTTCCGAGGCAGGCTGCATGTAAACCTTCGAGGCGCCGTGGGCAGCCTTGGTGGCGTACTGCAGGGTGGTGCCCTTCAGGTCAACCTGGATCATGTTGCGGCGAGCAGCTTCCATGGCTTTCTGGATCGCGGCTGGTACTTCGCGCGACTTGCCACGGCCGAAGCCAACACGACCTTTACCATCACCAACCACGGTCAGCGCGGTGAAGGTGAAGATACGGCCGCCTTTTACGGTTTTGGCAACGCGGTTAACTTGAACCAGCTTCTCGATGTAGCCTTCGTCGCGCTTTTGATCGTTATTTGCCATAACTTAGAACTCCAGCCCGCCTTCACGAGCAGCATCAGCCAGCGCTTTGACGCGGCCATGGTACTTGAAGCCGGAACGGTCAAAGGCAACTTGAGATACACCGGCGGCTTTCGCACGCTCAGCTACCAGCTTGCCAACCTTAGTGGCCGCGTCGATGTTGCCAGTGGCGCCATCACGCAGGTCTTTGTCCAAGGTCGAGGCGCTTGCCAGAACCTTGCTGCCGTCGGCCGAAATGACCTGGGCGTAGATGTGCTGCGAGGAGCGGAACACGCACAGGCGCACGACTTCGAGTTCGTGCATCTTGAGACGTGCTTTGCGAGCGCGACGCAGTCGAATAACTTTTTTGTCGGTCATTTACTAGGCCCTACTTCTTCTTGGCTTCTTTACGACGGACTACTTCGTCCGCGTAACGCACACCTTTACCTTTGTAAGGCTCTGGCGGACGGAAGTCGCGGATTTCAGCGGCCACCTGACCTACCAGCTGCTTGTCGATACCCTTGATCAGGATGTCGGTCTGGCTAGGTGTTTCAGCGGTGATACCGGCTGGCAGTTCGTAGTCCACTGGGTGAGAGAAGCCCAGGGCCAGGTTCAGGACGGTGCCTTTAGCCTGTGCCTTGTAACCAACACCGACCAGCTGGAGCTTGCGCTCGAAGCCTTGGCTTACGCCTTGGACCATGTTGTTGACCAGAGCGCGGGTGGTACCGGCCATGGCACGAGCTTGCTGGTCACCATTGCGAGCGACGAAACGCAGCTCACCAGACTCTTCGGTAACTTCAACAGACGAGTGAACGTTCAGTTCGAGAGTACCTTTGGCACCCTTCACCGAAAGCTGCTGACCGGCGAATTTGACTTCGACACCGGATGGCAGCTTAACGGGGTTCTTAGCGACGCGAGACATGTCTATCCCCCCTTAGAACACTGTGCACAGAACTTCGCCGCCGACACCGGCAGCGCGCGCAGCGCGATCAGTCATCACACCTTTGTTGGTGGAGACGATAGACACGCCCAGACCGCCACGTACTTTCGGCAGATCGGTGACGGCCTTGTACTGGCGCAGGCCTGGACGGCTGGAGCGCTTCAGTTCCTCGATGACCGGACGGCCTTCGAAGTACTTCAGTTCGATCGACAGGGAAGGCTTGACCTCACCAGTTACCTGGTAGCCAGCGATGTAACCTTCGTCCTTCAGAACTTTGGCAACCGCGACCTTCAGGGTAGAGGAAGGCATGCTTACGACGGACTTTTCAGCCATCTGGGCATTACGGATGCGAGTTAGCATGTCCGCTAACGGGTCCTGCATACTCATGGGCTAGATGCTCCTGATACAAGAATTATTAGCCTTGCGGCTATGACAACCACCCGAACCGTTTGGGCAAAAACCCAGGCTCAGGTGAGCCGGTCATTCTAGACACAAGGCAGAAACGAAACAAGCCCCATATAGGGGCTTGTTTGTTGGCAAGGTCACCGGCGGTCGGAAGATTGCTCCCCTTCCACCCGCGCCTTGCCTGCAGCGATTACCAGGAGGCCTTGACCAGACCTGGTACGTCACCGCGCATTGCAGCTTGACGCAGCATGTTACGGCCCAGGCCAAACTTACGGTATACACCGTGAGGACGACCGGTCAGGCGGCAACGGTTGCGCAGGCGCGAGGCGCTAGCGTCGCGTGGCTGCTTCTGCAGAGCGACAACGGCAGCGAAACGCTCTTCTGGAGAGGCGTTCAGGTTGACGATGGTCGCTTTCAGCTCAGCACGCTTCTTAGCGAACTTTGCTACCGTGAGCTGACGCTTCAGCTCGCGGTTTTTCATGCTCTTCTTGGCCATTTTCCTACTCCAATCAGTTGCGGAACGGGAACTTGAAAGCACGCAGCAGAGCGCGGCCTTCGTCGTCCGAACGAGCAGTGGTGGTCAGGGTGATGTCCAAACCGCGCAGAGCATCGATCTTGTCGTAGTCGATTTCCGGGAAGATGATCTGCTCTTTCACGCCCATGCTGTAGTTGCCACGACCATCGAAGGACTTGGCATTCAGGCCGCGGAAGTCGCGAACCCGAGGCAGGGAGATCGCCAGCAGGCGGTCCAGGAATTCGTACATCTTGTCGCTACGCAGGGTCACCTTGACGCCGATCGGCCAGCCTTCGCGGACTTTGAAGCCAGCGATGGATTTGCGAGCGAAAGTCACGACCGGCTTTTGACCGGTGATCTTTTCCAGGTCAGCAACAGCGTGCTCGATGACTTTCTTGTCGCCGATCGCTTCGCCCAGACCCATGTTCAGGGTGATCTTGGTAACGCGCGGAACTTCCATCACGTTCGACAGCTTAAGTTCTTCCTTAAGCTTAGGAGCGATTTCGTTCCGGTAAATCTCTTTCAGTCGTGCCATGGTCTTCTACCTAGCAGTGTTCAAGCATCAACCGCTTTTTGGGTCGACTTGAAGACACGAATTTTTTTACCGTCTTCTACTTTGAAACCAACGCGGTCAGCCTTGTTGGTTTCACCGTTGAAGATGGCAACGTTGGAAGCGTGCAGAGGCGCTTCTTTCTCGACGATACCGCCCTGTACGCCCGCCATCGGGTTAGGCTTGGTATGACGCTTGACCAGGTTCACGCCACCGATAACCAGACGGTCATCAGCCAGAACCTTCAGCACCTTACCGCGCTTACCTTTGTCTTTGCCGGCGATCACGATGATCTCGTCGTCACGACGAATCTTTTGCATGTCGGATCTCCTTACAGCACTTCAGGGGCGAGCGAGACGATCTTCATGAACTTCTCAGTACGAAGTTCACGGGTCACTGGCCCGAAGATGCGAGTGCCGATCGGCTCTTGCTTGTTGTTCAGCAGAACAGCAGCGTTGCCGTCGAAACGAATGATGGAACCGTCAGCGCGACGAACACCGTGACGGGTACGTACGACGACAGCGGTCATCACTTGGCCTTTTTTGACCTTACCGCGCGGAATTGCTTCCTTGACGGTTACTTTGATGATGTCACCGATACCGGCGTAACGGCGGTGCGAACCGCCGAGTACCTTGATGCACATGACGCGACGAGCGCCGCTGTTATCGGCCACATCGAGCATGGATTGAGTCTGAATCATAAAATTTCTCCGACCCTTAGCCCTTAGACTTCAACAGCGCGTTCGAGGACTTCAACCAGTGCCCAGGACTTGGTCTTGGCCAGCGGACGGGTTTCACGGATGGAAACCTTGTCGCCGATCTTGCACTGGTTGGCTTCGTCGTGCGCGTGCAGCTTAGTCGAACGCTTAACGTATTTACCGTAGATCGGGTGCTTTACGCGACGCTCGATCAGAACGGTGATGGTCTTGTCCATTTTGTCGCTGACGACACGGCCAGTCAGCGTACGGACGGTTTTTTCAGCTTCAGCCATGATCACTTACCTGCCTGCTGGTTGAGCACAGTTTTCACGCGAGCGATGTCACGCTTAACTTGCGAGAGCAGGTGCGACTGCCCCAACTGGCCAGTTGCTTTCTGCATACGCAGATTGAACTGGTCGCGCAGCAAGCCGAGCAGTTGCTCGTTCAGTTGCTGTGCCGATTTTTCACGAAGTTCATTCGCTTTCATCACATCACCGTCCGCTTAACAAAGGAGGTGGCGAGAGGCAGCTTTGCAGCAGCCAGGGCGAAAGCTTCGCGCGCCAGCTCTTCAGAAACACCCTCGATCTCGTACAGGACTTTGCCTGGCTGAATCTGGGCAACCCAGTATTCCACGGAGCCCTTACCTTTACCCATACGAACCTCAAGAGGTTTTTTGGAGATCGGCTTGTCCGGGAACACACGGATCCAGATCTTACCGCCACGCTTAACGTGACGGGTCAGCGCACGACGTGCGGACTCGATCTGGCGAGCGGTGAGGCGACCGCGAGCAACAGCTTTCAGGGCGAATTCGCCGAAGCTGACTTTGCTACCGCGCAGTGCCAGACCACGGTTGTGGCCAGTCATCTGCTTGCGGAATTTTGTACGCTTTGGTTGCAACATTTGGCGTACCCCTTACTTAGCAGCTTTTTTACGAGGCGCTGGTGCTTGTGGTTTCAGTTCTTCTTGGCGACCACCAATAACTTCGCCTTTGAAGATCCAAACCTTCACACCGATCACACCGTAAGTGGTGTGAGCTTCGTAGGTGTTGTAGTCGATATCGGCACGCAGGGTGTGCAGAGGCACACGACCTTCGCGATACCACTCGGTACGAGCAATCTCAGCACCGCCGAGACGACCGCTCACCTGGATCTTGATGCCCTTGGCACCAATACGCATGGCGTTCTGTACCGCGCGCTTCATGGCGCGACGGAACATTACACGGCGTTCCAGCTGCTGAGCTACGCTCTGCGCAACCAGCATAGCGTCGAGTTCCGGCTTGCGGATCTCTTCGATGTTGATGTGCACAGGCACACCCATCTGCTTGGTCAGGTCCTGACGCAGCTTCTCGACATCTTCACCTTTCTTACCGATAACGATACCGGGACGAGCGGTGTGGATGGTGATGCGTGCAGTTTGAGCCGGACGATGAATATCGATACGGCTTACGGACGCGCTTTTTAGTTTGTCTTGGAGGTACTCACGCGTTTTCAGATCCTTCAACAGGTAATCTGCGTAAGTAGCACCGTCTGCGTACCAGACGGAGGTGTGCTCCTTGACGATTCCCAGGCGAATGCCAGTGGGATGTACTTTCTGACCCATCTGATCGACTCCGTTACTTGTCCGCAACCTTGACAGTGATATGGCAAGACCGCTTGACGATGCGATCAGCACGGCCTTTGGCACGTGGCATGATGCGCTTCAGCGAACGCCCTTCGTTGACGAAGACGGTGGAGACCTTCAGGTCATCAACGTCTGCGCCTTCGTTGTGTTCGGCGTTGGCTACGGCCGACTCGAGGACTTTCTTCATGATTTCAGCGGCTTTTTTGCTGCTGAAGGCCAACAGGTTGAGCGCTTCGCCCACCTTCTTCCCGCGGATCTGGTCGGCGACCAAGCGGGCTTTCTGGGCGGAGATGCGAGCGCCCGACAACTTAGCGGCTACTTCCATTTCCTTACCCCTTAACGCTTGGCTTTCTTGTCAGCCACGTGCCCGCGATAGGTGCGGGTACCGGCGAACTCGCCCAGTTTGTGGCCGACCATGTCTTCGTTCACGAGAACTGGAACATGCTGGCGACCGTTGTGAACCGCGATGGTCAGACCGACCATTTGTGGCAGGATCATCGAACGGCGCGACCAGGTTTTAACTGGCTTGCGATCGTTCTTCTCCACCGCCACTTCGACCTTCTTCAACAGGTGAAGATCGATAAAAGGACCTTTTTTCAGAGAACGTGGCACTGTCGTATCCCTCTAGTTACTTGCGACGACGGACGATCATGTTGTCGGTACGCTTATTACCACGGGTTTTAGCACCCTTGGTTGGGAAGCCCCATGGCGATACCGGATGACGACCACCGGAGGTACGACCTTCACCACCACCGTGTGGGTGGTCAACCGGGTTCATGGCAACACCACGAACGGTTGGGCGAACGCCGCGCCAGCGTTTGGCACCAGCTTTACCCAGCGAACGCAGGCTGTGCTCGGAGTTCGAGACTTCGCCCAGGGTCGCACGGCACTCAGCCAGGACTTTACGCATTTCACCAGAGCGCAGACGCAGGGTCACGTAGACACCTTCGCGAGCGATCAGCTGAGCCGAAGCACCAGCGGAACGAGCGATCTGAGCACCTTTACCCGGCTTCAGTTCGATGCCGTGAATGGTGCTACCTACTGGAATGTTGCGCAGCTGCAGGGAGTTACCGGCCTTGATTGGGGCCAGGGCACCTGCGATCAGCTGGTCGCCAGCGCTCACGCCTTTAGGCGCGATGATGTAGCGACGCTCACCGTCTGCGTAGCACAGCAGGGCGATGTGAGCAGTACGGTTTGGATCGTATTCGATACGCTCGACAGTGGCTGGAATGCCATCTTTGTCGTTGCGACGGAAGTCGACCAGACGGTAATGCTGCTTGTGACCACCACCAACGTGACGAGTGGTAATGCGGCCATTGTTGTTACGACCACCAGACTTCGATTTTTTCTCGATCAGCGGTGCGTGAGGAGCGCCTTTGTGCAGCTCCTTGTTGACCACCTTGACCACGAAACGGCGGCCAGGGGAAGTCGGTTTGCATTTAACGATTGCCATGATGCACCCCTTCCTTACTCAGCACTGCTGCTGAAATCGAGATCTTGGCCTGGCTGAAGGGAGACGATCGCCTTCTTCCAGTCATTACGCTTGCCCAGACCACGTGCGGTACGCTTGGTTTTACCCAGAACGTTAACAGTCGACACGTTTTCAACTTTTACGTTGAACAGGCCTTCGACAGCTTTCTTGATTTCCAGCTTGGTTGCATCAGTAGCAACCTTGAATACGAACTGGCCTTTTTTCTCAGCCAGAACGGTAGCCTTCTCGGAAACGTGCGGGCCAAGGAGGACTTTGAATACGCGTTCCTGGTTCATCCCAGCAGCTCCTCGAATTTCTTCACGGCCGAGACAGTGATCAACACTTTCTCGTATGCGATCAGACTGACCGGGTCGGAACCTTGTACGTCACGTACGTCGACGTGCGGCAGGTTACGAGCAGCCAGGTACAGGTTCTGATCAACAGCGTCGGAAACGATCAGTACATCGCTCAGACCCATGCCGTTCAGCTTGTTCAGCAGATCTTTGGTTTTCGGTGCTTCAACAGCGAAGTCCTGAACCACGACCAGACGGTCGCTACGCACCAGCTCAGCGAGGATGGAGCGCAGAGCTGCGCGATACATCTTCTTGTTGAGCTTTTGCGAGTGATCTTGAGGGCGAGCTGCGAAGGTTACACCACCGCCACGCCAGATCGGACCACGAGTGGTACCAGCACGAGCACGGCCAGTACCCTTCTGACGCCATGGGCGCTTACCGCCACCAGCCACGTCGGAACGGGTCTTCTGCTGCTTGGTGCCCTGACGGCCGCCGGCCATGTAGGCCACGACTGCTTGGTGAACCAGCGTCTCGTTGAATTCGCCACCGAAAGTCAGTTCGGAAACTTCGATCGCCTGAGCGTCATTTACATTAAGTTGCATGTCAGTTTCCCCTTAACCGCGAGCCTTGACAGCTGGACGTACAACCACGTCGCCGCCAGTAGCGCCAGGTACGGCACCCTTGATCAGCAGCAGGTTGCGTTCAGCGTCTACGCGAACTACTTCCAGGGACTGAACAGTCACGCGCTCGGCGCCCATGTGACCGGACATTTTCTTGCCCTTGAACACACGACCAGGAGTCTGGCACTGGCCGATGGAACCAGGAACACGGTGCGACACGGAGTTACCGTGGGTGTTGTCCTGACCACGGAAGTTCCAGCGCTTGATGGTACCGGCGAAGCCTTTACCTTTGGACTGACCAGTAACGTCTACCAGCTGGCCTGCAGTGAAGAGTTCAGCTTTGATCAGATCGCCAGCCTGGAAATCGCCTTCTTCAAGACGGAACTCCCAAACACCGCGACCAGCGGCAACGTTGGCCTTGGCGAAGTGGCCTGCCTGAGCGGCAGTCACACGCGAAGCACGACGCTCGCCGACAGTGACTTGCACTGCACGGTAGCCATCGGTTTCTTCAGTTTTGAACTGGGTGACGCGATTCGGCTCGATCTCAATGACCGTGACCGGAATGGAGACACCTTCTTCGGTGAAAATGCGGGTCATACCGCACTTGCGACCGATTACACCAATAGTCATGTTGTAAACCTCATGAGTGTACGGGGCTTTCACCCGCTATGGCCGCCCATTTCAGAGCGTTACACGACTAGACCGAAGTCTTAGCCGAGGCTGATCTGTACTTCCACACCTGCCGCCAGATCAAGCTTCATCAGCGCGTCAACGGTTTTATCCGTTGGCTGGACGATGTCCAGAACACGCTTATGAGTGCGAATCTCGTACTGGTCACGCGCGTCTTTGTTGACGTGCGGGGAGACCAGAACGGTGAAACGCTCTTTGCGGGTAGGCAGTGGAATTGGACCACGCACTTGTGCACCAGTACGTTTCGCGGTTTCCACGATTTCCTGGGTGGATTGGTCGATCAGGCGATGGTCGAAAGCCTTCAACCTGATACGGATTTGCTGATTTTGCATTGGATTTCAGACTCCAGGCTGTTCCCAACGGACGCACTACGCCCGCTAAAAGGAGGCGTGATTCTATAGACGCCCCCAATTAGTGTCAACCCAATAAAAAAAACCCCCGCTGAGCGGGGGTTTTTTCAATCGGTCGAGTGATTACTCGATGATTTTGGCCAC
>NZ_JBICKH010000003.1:0-18044 GCF_043103905.1 Pseudomonas sp. yb_2
AACAGTGACTTCTACAAAGTGCGTGTTTCCGGGCTGGTGTGCCTGCTGGAGGGGATGCTGATGGCCTTCAAAGCGCGCGAACTGCCTGACAGTGATGCGCGGGTGAAGACCGAACTCCTGGCGGCCGCGATGACCACGGCTGCGGCGGGCTTTGAAGTTGGAGCCAGTTATGTGGACCAGGTGGTCGCGCGGTACGGCGCGAACAGTGTGACCGGACGAGGAGCAGCGGCCGCTCTAGGGCGTTTGAAACTATGGGGCGCCAGTTTAGCTGGCACCGGGGGGTTGGTACTCGCGTGGTGGGATTTCACTGACTCGATTGAGCATTACAAAAGCAGCCAGAGTGGCGCTACCAAGCAAGTTCAAAAAAACTCCAGACTCTTGGCGGCTACTTATTTTGTAAGAGGGGTCGCTACAGTGACTCTCTCACTTGCTGAGTTAGGAACGGCCGTTGCGACTGCAAAACCTTTTTTCGACTACCTTTCTCAAAATGCCAAGACCAAGCTCGTCAGGATGCTATCCACCTCATTGGGAGCACTTGCAAAAAAGCTCGGAACGCAGGCTGCTCGGTTATTACTTACCCGCCTCGTTCTTGGGGCGTTCTGGATTGGCTTGGTCCTCACATTGATTATTTACATATTTGAAGACGACGCTTTGGAAAAGTGGTGCAAACGCAGCAGCTTTCGCTTTGCAAAAAACTCAAGACCGTTTGAAGAACAAGAAGAGCTGAAGACCCTGCACTCCGCATTCAGCGAGGTATTGTGATGTATCTGATCGAATGGGTTTTTTGGAAAATGGCTACTGAATCCGAAGCCGCGAGAAAATCATATGAAGCAGAACTGACACCGAGCGAAAAGCGTAAAGATTTGTATGAGGGTGACCTGAGTGAAGAAATCCACTTCCAATCCGTTAGTAAACAACCCTATGCAAGAGGACCTATTTTCGCATTCAGCGAAACTGTTTTAGAAATGCGCTGCGGAGGCTCAGAAGAGAAGCGTGGGCTTATTACGCTCGCAACGCTCGGCGCTGTCGCCCCGGCCATTGCTGTGGGACTAATGATCAGCACTGGATTTTTATGGATGGACATCACCGATCCTGAGGGGCGCTCCGTAATCACTATTCTTTCAACAATTATAATGCTCTCAGTCAGCTCGGCCTTAGTGTATCTTTATTCAAAGTATGGAATCCACTTAACCCGACTAGAAATGCTGACTAGCCGTCACTTGCTCATTCGATTCAATCGAGTAACCCAACAAGTTCACCTACATCGACCGAAATACTGCGGCGGCATCGTCACTTTCCCGTGGAAAACAACCGGAAGCACAGCCATCGACCCAGAAGATGACTCACTCAGCGTGGGCACGCGGCTCGGCCTGGTCTGGCACCCCAGCCGCACCGGCCTGCCTCACATGGAAATGGCCCTGCTGGGCAAACAAGGCCAAGGCGGCAGCGAACTGCGTGATGAGTGGGAATTCATCCGCCGTTACATGGAAGAAGGCCCACACGCCGTCCCCCGCCCCCGCCTGAGCACCCAGCTACCCTCACCCATCCAGGCATTCAGCGCCCAGTTCGAAGGCCTTGGGCGTTTCTTCCGCAAAAGCAGCTGGCTGTTCAAAGTTGCGCTGCTGTTTGTCTGGCCCGCTTTCGTCATCATCGGCACCGGCCACTGGCTCAGCCTGCTGCTGTGCTGGCGACCGCGCTGGCCGAAGGTCATCCGCGAGGCCGGCCTGCCCGGCAAGCCAGTCCCACCCGTGACAACCCTGAGCGACTACCCACCCGCAATCCAGGCACGCCTGCTCGCCAACGCCGACCGCTGGCAGCTCAAGCCCGGCAAGCGGCCGGCGAAAAAACCACGCAAGCGCTCTACTCCTCAACAGGCCAACGAAAGTGACTGATCCAACTGCACCCGGCGCACTTCATCGGCAGCCAGGTGCAGCACGATGCAAAGCCATCATCCCATGACCGCTTCCCGTAGTCCGCCCATGTAGTGCTCCAGGCGACTGCGCAGCCAACGCTCGGCCGGGTCGCTGTCGGTGGTGCTCAACCAGACCATGGCCAGCTCCAGTGCAGCAGTCTCGAACGGCAGCGTCTCGGCCTGCAGGTTGCCCCAGCGTTCCATACCCTGTGCGGCATAGTCCGGGCAACAGGCCAGCAGGTCGGTACCGGCCAGAATCGCCGGCAGCGAACTGAACTGCGGCACCGACAACACCACCTTGCGTTCACGGCCGATGTCTTTCAACCAGTCATCGACCACACCCTGGGTGTTGGCGGTTGGCGAAACCTGGACATGCGGACGTTGGCAAAACTCATCCAGTGAAAGCGGCGTGCTGGACTTGTCGGCCCGCACTACCCTGGCTTGCAGTGTACGTAGCACCTTGCGTTTGGCATTGGCGGGCAGGCCCTTGGTCTGGCTGATACCCACCGTCACGTCGCCCGCCGCCAGCAGGTCCGGAATGCGCCAGTAGTCCACATGCTGCACGACCACCACCACGTTTGGCGCCTCCACCCGCAGCGCCCGCAACAGCGGCGGCAGCAGGCCCGACTCGACATCATCGGACAAGCCGATGCGGAAGGTCATCTTGCTGGTCAGCGGGTCGAAATCATGGGTCATGCTGAGGGCGGCAGACATCGCATCCAAGGCTGGCGTGAGGTACTTGATCACCTCTTCGGCCCTGGCCGAGGGCTCCATGCGGTTGCCCACTCGAACCAGCAATGGGTCGTTGAACATCGCACGCAACCTGGCCAGCGCGGCGCTGACCGTGGGCTGGGCGACGAACAGCTTCTCCGCGGCACGGGTGAGGTTGCGTTCCTGCATCAGCGCTTCGAACACCACCATCAGGTTGATATCGGCTTTGCGCAGTTCGTTGCGGTTCATGGGCGCTCCCGGGCCGTGCTTGTTGTTAGGGTTCAATACCAGCATCGACATGCATCCTAGCCGAGTCGAAACCTGCACTGCACTCTATGCAATCGCCATTGCCCCCTACTGCGCGACCGGGGTAATCTTCCGCTCTCTTCCCTTCCGGCCTCCCCTGCCGTGCACCGCCCAGGCGTTGACTCGCGAAGCGGGCATTCATGATGCCGACACTTGCATGGCCGCCGCTCACTGGCGCGCCCATCCGCCATCAATACACTCAGGATGACACCATGATCATTCGCCAAGGCATCGCTGCAGACTACCCGCAGCTGCTCGACATCTGGCTGCGCGCTGTTCGCGCGACGCACCACTTCCTGCAACCCTCCGACATCGACGCACTGTTGCCACAGCTGCGCGACGTGTACTTCCCGGCCATCGAGCTGTGGGTTGCGGTAGACACCGATAACCAGCCACTGGGCTTTGTCGGCTTCAATGAAAACCATGTGGAAATGCTCTTCGTCGACCCAGCGCGCCACCGCCAGGGCATTGGCCGTGCATTGCTGGATTTCGGCCGCCAGTCACGCAGTGCGATGAGTGTCGATGTCAACGAGCAGAACCCACAGGCAACAGCGTTCTACCAGCACTATGGCTTCGTCCAGACTGGCCGTTCACCACTGGATGGCGAAGGTCGCCCGTTCCCCTTGCTGCACATGAGCCTGCCCACCCGGGCGTGAGCAGGAGGCACTGACCGCGATGGCCCGCAAAGCGAAGCCCCTACCGCCGTCCGACTGGGTCATCCGTAGTGCCCAACCGGGCGGTATCGAGCGTATCGAAGCCTGGTTCGGTAGCCACGGCTACGACCCGCATCGCCACGATACCTATTCGATCGGCCGCACGCTGGCCGGCGTGCAAAGCTTCCACTACAAGGGTTCGCTGCGCCACGGCATACCGGGCAACACGCTGGTGCTGCACCCGGACGAACTGCATGACGGCATGGCCGGCACCGACGCAGGCTTTCGCTACCGCATGGCCTACGTCGACCCGGCACTGATCCAGAACGTGCTGGGTGGTCAGCCTTTGCCCTTCATCACTGGCGGGCTGTCCAGCGACCCACGCCTGTACCACGCCAGCGAAGCGTTCGTACAGGCAGTGGACCACGCGCTGGAACCATTGGAAGAACAGGACGCCCTGTATGACCTGGCGATCGCCTTGCGGGCCGTCGGCGGCAAGCCGCGCGGGCGCAAGCGCCTGGATTACCAGGCAGCCGAACGCGCCCGGGCCTTCATCATGGAACACCTGCATGTGGGCATAACACTGGACATGCTGGAACAGGCCAGTGGCCGCGAACGCTGGAGCCTGTCGCGGGACTTTCGCACGCTGTACGGCACCAGCCCCTATCGCTTTGTCACCCTGCGCCGCCTCGACTGCTTGCGCCGAATGATCCTGGACGGCTTCACCTTGGTCGACGCCGCCCTTGCCGCAGGCTTTCATGACCAGAGCCACATGACCCGGCACTTCACCCGCTGCTATGGCGTACCGCCGTTACGCTGGCTGGAGCGTTTGCGAGCGTCACGCTGAGTTACCGAAGGCGCCCGCGCACCCCGTGAGAACAGGCTTGCAGGATCGTACAAGAACCGGACTCGCCCGGCGCGATAGGCTGACCACTCCACTTTCCGAGGAACTGTCATGCCTGAGTCCCGTCACCCACATCCCTCCCTGCCAGTGAACCTGGTCCACAAGGCAGCGCTTATCGAACAGCAATGGAGCCCCAGGGTCGTTGCCGAGATGAACGATTACCAGTTCAAGGTCGTGCGCATCGAAGGCGAATTCATCTGGCACGCGCACCCGGAGACCGACGAAGCATTCCTGGTACTGGAAGGCACCCTGCGTATCGACCTGCCGGATGGCTGCGTGTATGTGAACCCCGGGGAACTCTATGTGGTGCCCCGCGGCGTCGAGCACCGGACCGCTGCGCAAGGCGAAGCGAAACTGATGATGATCGAACCGCGGGGCATTCTGAATACCGGTCATGAAGGGGGGAATCGCACAGCAGAGAGCGATGTCTGGATTTAACAACACTCACCACTTTCAAGCTGTAGTCGCTGACTTCACAGCAATAATTAACCATAAAAAATCGCCTTACAGCCATTTCTAATCATGGCAATTCGCTCGTAGCCCACACTTCGCAACCCGGCACAAGGTCGCCTCGATATAATTGGATCCAATAACGAGGATGGCCTGCATGCAAGCACTGGAAAGGGACTACGGACACGGCGATGAAGTGGCCAGCCACTGCCACGCCGAAGACCAGCTGATTTACGCCGCGAGCGGCGTGATGCGGGTCAGCAGCGAGGGCGGCAGCTGGGTGATCCCCGGCGGGCATGCCTTGTGGATGCCCGCCGGGGTCAGCCATGCCATCCGCATGAAAGGCGTGGTCTGCATGCGCACCTTGCTGCTCGATGCCCACATCGAACGCTGCCAGGTCATCGTCGTGTCCGGCCTGCTGCGCGAACTGATCCTGGCGGCGTCACGGGTGCTGAACCTGCGCGACGGTGCGCATGCTCGGGCGCTGATCCTGTACGAACTCGCCGCCGCCCGGCGCATCGATGCCTTCGTCCCGACGCCGCAGCACGCACGCCTGCGCGCCTGGTGCGAGCGCTTCCTGCAGGACCCGGCCCAGGACCTGACCCTGGAGCAATGCGGCGCACAACTGAACATGAGTGCCCGCAGTGTGGCCAGGCTGTTCCAGCGCGAGGTGGGCATGTCGTATGGCCAATGGCGCGCCCGTGCCCGGGTGATGCTCAGCCAGCAATGCCTGGCCGATGGCAAGCCGATCCTGAACGTTGCGCTGGAGCACGGCTACCAGAGCGCCAGCGCCTTTACTGCCATGTTCAAGCGCATCCTCGGCCATGCGCCGAGTGATTGGCAAAACGGTACCGCGCGCGAGTACTGAGCCTCAGGTTGTCCCGCTTGCGCGCAGGGTTGTCCCGCTTGCGACAGCGACGCCCATGCAACCCTCGTTAACCTCGCATCACGACCTTTGAGCGACAATCGTGATGCCCTTACTGCACTCATTTCCCGGCCCTGCCCGGCTTGCCACAGCCCTCGGCATGCTTGCTGCACTCGCGGCCTGCGGCCACCAACCCACACCTGCCGAACCCGCTGTAGCGCTGCAGGCAGACCCGCTGGCGAACATGCCGGCCGGCGTCAGCAAACAGCCCCTGCCCGAACGCTGGTGGGCACTGTATCAAGACCCCCAACTCAACCGCTGGGTACAGCAAGCCCTGGCGCACAACCAAGGCCTGGCACAGGCCGAGGCCAACGTGCAGGCCATGCTGGCCGGCATCGGCGAGTTCGACGCCAGGCGCTGGCCGTCTACCGCGATGGGCGTTGCCGCTACCTATGGCAGAAGCGCCGATGACCAGACGCTGGCCGAGGCGACCGACAGCAACGCGCCGTCGCAATGGCAATTCAACCCGGGCATCGAACTGGCCTATCAGGTGGATATCTGGGGCCAGGTACGCGCCGCCATCCAACGTGCCAGGGTGCAAGCCGAAGCCAGCGCTGCGGCGCTAGACCTGGTACGCCTGCAGGTGGTCGCCCAGACCACCCGCGCCTACATCGACCAGTGCACCTACGCGGCGCGCCTGGAGGCAGCGAAGCAGGCCTTGCAAACCCTCGACCACAGCGTGCAACTCAGCCAGCGTCAGCGCCAGGCCGGTGTGGCCACTGCCCTCGACAGCGAGCGCCTGTTGGGCTTGCGGGAACAGGTGCGTGCGCAACTGCCGATGCTCTCAGCCCGGCGGCAGATGGCGCTTTACGAACTGAGCATGCTCAGTGGCCAGGCCTCGGTGGCCGAAGACACGACCTGCGTAGCCATCCCCACGCTGTCGGCGCCGCTGCCGGCTGGCGATGGCTGGCATTTGCTCGAACGCCGGCCAGATGTGCGCCAGGCCGAACGGGAACTGCAGGCGGCCACCCTGGAGACCGACATCGTGCGGGCCGACCTTTACCCAAAGGTCAGCTTCGGCGCTTCGTTGACGTCTTCGGACCATCACCTTGCCAACCTCGGCGACAGCCGCGCGGTGATGTTCGGCATTGGCCCGCTGATCCGCTGGGAGTTTCCCAACCTGAAAGCCAACCGCGCACGGGTGAGCAAGGCCGAGGCATTGCAGCGGGCGCAGGTCGCCCGTTACCGCGGCGTAGCGCTGAGCGCGCTGAAAGACGTGCGCCAGGCACTGGCCCGCTACGACGGCGAGCGACAACGGTTGCAGGCGCTGGACGCAGCCCTGGCGCACAGCCAGCACAGCTTTGCCCTGGCCCAGGGTAACTACCGTGCCGGCACCGTGGACGGGCTGGCCCTGCTCGACAGCGAGCGCGAAATGATCAGCCTGCGGGCCAGGCACACAGAAGCCCGAGGGCGCCTGGCGCAAGCGCAGGTAAACCTGTTCCGCGCGCTGGGCGGGCGGTGGTAGCGAGAGGCAAGACCAGCAGCGAGCACCGCCCACTGTACCCGCGAAGAATACACCGCGGTGGATGGCACGGGCTTCGCCCGTGTTCGCGGGCAAGCCCGCTCCCACACGCGCCAGCTTTTAGAAATTGAGCAAGACAGTGGCTCCCACAACCGACAGCCAGCAGGCCCAATTCGAGATTGGAAACCAACCATGAATGTTGCCGTAGACAAACCCTCACCCGCCGAAACTGAACAGCGGCCGAGCGCAAAAACCCGTCGCCGCCTGGCAGTCATCGCCAGCGGCAGCCTGGCCGCGATCACCCTGCTGGCCTTCACCTGCTACTGGTTAAGCACCGGCCGCTACCTGGAAACCACCGACGATGCCTACGTCCGCGCCGACTGGGTGGCCCTGAGCCCACGCGTGGCGGGCTACGTAGCCAAGGTCGAGGTGGCTGACGACCAGCCGGTAAAAGCCGGCGATGTGCTGGTGCGCCTGCAAAACCGCGACTACCGCGCCCGCCTCGACCAGGCCCGGGCTGGCGTGACCGAGGCACAGGCGGCACTGGCCGCCGCCCAGGCCAGCCAACAGGTAGCGACCGAGCGCATCGACCAGCAACAGCAAGCCATCCTGCAGGCCAAGGCCGTCGTGCGCAGCGCCACCGCCGAACAGCGCCGCAGTGAACTGGATGTCCAACGCTACCGTGGCCTGGTGCGTGACGACGCAGCGACCGTGCAGCGCCTGGAAACCGCCAGCGCCCATGCCAGCCAGGCACAAGCCGCACTGCAAGGTGCCCAGGCCGCGCTGCGCCAGCAACGCTCACAACTGGCCATGGCCAAGGCCCGGTCAGCCCAGGCCGAGGCCGAACTGCAACAACGGGCAGCGGCCCTGGCACGCGCCCAGGCCCACCAACAACTCGCCGAGCAGGACGAACAGGACACCGTGATCCGCGCGCCGATCACCGGCGTGGTCGGCCAACGTCGCGTGCGCACCGGCCAGTACGTGGTGCCGGGCCAGCCGCTGCTGGCTGTGGTGCCCCTGCAACAAGCCTATGTGGTGGCCAACTACAAGGAAACCCAACTGGCCCGCATGCGCCCCGGGCAACCGGTAGAAATACGTGTCGACAGCTTCGCCAGCCAGCCACTGCATGGCCATGTGGCCAGTTTTTCGCCAGCCTCGGGCAATGTCTTCGCCTTGCTGCCGTCGGACAACGCCACCGGCAACTTCACCAAGATCGTCCAGCGTTTCCCGGTGCGCATTTTGCTCGACAAACCGCTGGATGGCCCGCAGGTACTGCCCGGCATGTCAGTGGTCAGTACAGTCGACACACGCCCCGCAGAGGTCGCCGATGCGCACTGAGCAAACGGTCTCGCTGCGCGCCTGGGTAGCGGTGCTTGGCGGCCTGTTCGGCTGCTTCATGGCGGGCATGAACGTGCATGTCACCAGCGCCGCACTGCCAGAAATCCGCGGCTCGCTGGGTGCCAGCTTCGAGGAAGGCTCATGGATCTCCACCGCCTACCTGGTGGCGGAAATCGTGATGATTCCGCTGACGGCCTGGTTGGTGGACGTGTTCTCGCTGCGCCGGGTCATGTGGACCGGCTCGCTCATCTTTCTGATCGCCTCGGTGGCCTGCTCATGGGCGCCCAACCTGGAGGCGATGATCGTAATCCGGGTGATCCAGGGGGCTGCGGGCGCGGTGCTGATTCCCCTGTCGTTCCAGCTGATCATCACCGAACTGCCGGCCAGCAAGATGGCCATGGGCATGGCGCTGTTCAGCCTGGCCAACAGCGTGGCGCAGGCCGCCGGGCCGTCGATTGGCGGCTGGCTGACCGATGCCTATTCGTGGCGCTGGATCTTCTATCTGCAACTCTTCCCCGGCATTGCGCTGCTGTTGGCCATCGCCTGGTCGATCGAAGCCAAGCCGATGAAGCTCGAACTGTTACGCAAAGGTGATTGGCTGGGTATCGCGGCCATGGTGATCGGCCTGGGCGGCTTGCAGATCGTGCTGGAAGAAGGCGGCCGGCTGGACTGGTTCGGCTCGCCGCTCATTGTCGGCATAAGCGTGGTCGCCGCCATTGCGTTGGTGGTGTTCGTGGTGACCCAGCTGTTCGGCCAGCGCGCGTTCATCAACCTGCGCTTGCTGGGGCACTACAACTTCGGCGTTGCCAGCGTGGCTATGTTCATCTTTGGCGCTGCCACGTTCGGCCTGGTGTTCCTGGTGCCCAACTACCTCTCGCAGTTGCAGGGGTTCAGCGCGCACGACGTGGGCGTGGCGCTGATCGCCTATGGCGTGGTGCAGTTGCTGCTGGCGCCGTTGATGCCCCGCCTGATGGGCTGGACCAGTGCCAAGTTCATGGTCGCCAGCGGCTTTTTGATCATGGCGCTGGGCTGCTGGCTGGGGGCTGGCCTGAGCGCCGACAGTGCCGACAACGTGATCATCCCGTCCACGGTGGTGCGTGGTATTGGCCAGCCTTTCATCATGGTTGCGTTATCGGTGCTGGCGGTGGCCGGGCTGGACAAGCGTGAGGCCGGCTCAGCCTCGGCGGTGTTCTCGATGTTGCGCAACCTGGGTGGCGCCATCGGTACGGCCGGGTTGACGCAACTGGTGGCGACCCGTGAACGCTTTCACAGTGAGCGCATTCACGAGCAGGTGACGCTGTTCGAGCCAAGCGTGCAGGCGCGTATCAACCAGACGGTGCAAAGCTGGCTGCCGCCTCAGCAGCAAATGCTGGAAGCGTTGGCGGCGACCATTCGACGAGAGGCTTACCTGATGGCCTACAGTGATGCGTTCTACCTGGCGTGCCTGGCATTGGTCGGGTGTGCCCTGGCAGCGCTGCTGCTGCGGGCCAGGCAGCAGCATTGACCGCTGTGGGCGGCCAGAGCGTTCGGCATTCGGCCGCTGTTACACTGTCAACCGATGAAATTGGCGAGCCCGAGCAAAGGTATGAACCCAACGCGCTACTCCACCGTGGCAAAGGACTTGATGCAAGCGATTGCCAGCGGCCGCTACCCGGTGGGCAGCCTGCTGCCGACCGAGTTCGAGCTATGCGACCTTTACAATGTGAGCCGGCACACGGTGCGTGCCGCTATCGACCAGTTGCTCACTCAAGGGCTGGTGTCGCGGCGCAAGCGCGTGGGCACCCGGGTGGAGGCCAGCAGCCCGCGCGGCGGCTATTCGCAGTCGTTGGCCAGCGTGGCTGAGCTGGCGCACCTGGCAGACACCCAGCAGCGGGAAATCCAGGGCGTGCGCCACTTTGTCGCCGACCTGAGCGAGGCGGCGAGGCTGGGGCTGGTGCCAGGGGAGCATTACTTCTGCGTGTCGAGCATCCGCGTCGACCGGCAGCACGATGGCGCGCCGCTGTGCTGGACCGACGTGTATGCACAGCGCGACTACACCGCGGTCATCGAGCTGGCCCGCGAGCACCCTGACCAGCTGATTGCCGGCTTGATCGAACAGCACTATGGCCGGGCAATCGCAGTGGTCGACCAGCAGGTGCGCGCGGTGTTGTTGACAGCGGAAATGGCCCGGGCGCTGAAGGCCGAGGCGGGCTCGCCGGGACTGAAGATCATCCGCCACTACCGCGAGGAAAATGGTGATTTGATGGCGGTTTCCGAGACCGTGCACCCGGATGACCGCTTTACCTTGGTCACCCAGATGCGCCGCGACCGCTCCCCCGCCTGAACCCGCTCGTACAGGGATGGTGCAACTTTCAGCCAATGAACAGACCGTTGCCCCTAAAGCGCCCCCAGTTGCCTTTCAGCTTCGACCAACTGCCTCGCCCGCGCCGTGCTCACCCGGTGATCGCGTGCCAGCCAGGCGTAGATCGTCGGTAGCACGAACAAGGTGAACAAGGTCCCCACCAGCATCCCGCACACAATCACCACCCCCAACCCGAAACGGCTGTTGGCGCCGGCGCCGCTGGCGAACAGCAGTGGCAGCACGCCAAAAGTCATCGCCGCCGTGGTCATCAGCACTGGCCGCAAGCGTATTTGCGCCGCACGAACAATGGCGGCAGCACGATCGAGGTTTTCGCGCACCTGAATCTCGTTGGCGAACGCCACCATCAGGATACCGTGCTTGCTGATCAGGCCGATCAGCGTCACCAGGCCAATCTGTGTGTAGATGTTCAGCGTGGCCCAGCCCAGCGCCAGCGGCAGCAGCGCACCGCAGATCGACAGCGGCACGGTCACCAGAATGATCAGGGGGTCGACCAGGCTTTCGTACTGCGCCGCCAGCACCAGGTAGATCACCACCAGGGCGGCGAGAAATGCCCACATCAAGGCAAAGCCCTCCTGCACATACTGGCGCGATTCCGATTGCCAGTCGTGGCTGAAGCCCGGTGGCAGCTCGGCGGTGAGCTGTTCCAGAAATGCCACGGCGTTGCCCATCGATACACCCGGGGCCGGGATCGCCTGCAGGGTACTGGCGTTCTGCTGATCGAACTGCAACAGGCGGTTGGGTGCCACTTCGATATCCAGGCGCACCAACGTGGCCAGCGGCACCAGGCTGCCATCCTCGGCGCGCACATACTGGCGGCTCAGCGCCGCAGGCGTCAGGCGTTGGTCCTGGATACTCTGCGGGATCACGTCATAAGAACGCCCGAACAGGGCAAAGCGGTTGAGGTACTGCTCGCCCACCAGCACCCCCAGCGACTCACCAATGGCCTGCATGCTGATGCCCAGGCTCGCCGCCTTGGCCCGGTCCACGCGCACCTTGACCACTGGGTTGTTGTAGTCGAGGTCGCTGTCCACCACGGCGAACAGGCCACTGTCGCGGGCGCGTTGCTTGAGCACTTCCATGGTCTGGAACAGCTCGGGGTAATCCTGGGCGCTGCGCAGCACCATCTGCACCGGCAGGCCACCGCTGGAGCCCGGCAGCGACGCGACCTGGAAGGCGAAGATGCTGCTGCCCTCGATATCCGCAACGGCCTGCTGCAACTGCGCCTGCACCTGTGCGGCGGAACGCTCGCGCGCCTGCCAGGCGCTGAGGTTGATGCCACCGAAACTGGCGGCCGGGCCGTCGGTACCGTTGATGATCCAGGTGTCGGTGGTTTCGGCAATGGACTTCATCACCTGGTCGAGCTTCAGCGCAAAGCGTTCTGCGTATTCGAGGCTGGCATGCTGCGGCGACTTGATGGCGGTCAGCACCGCCGCCTGGTCCTCGGGCGGCGCCAGCTCGCGCTGTGGCAGCAGGTACAGCCAGGGCAGGCTCAGGCACACCAGCAACGCCACGCCGCCACTGATCCAGCGGTGTGCCAGTGTGTAGGCCAGCACCCGTCCATAGACCCCGCTCAGCGTACCAAACAACCGATCGGCGATAGCGGCCATTGCCCCATGCTGCTGACCGGGTTGCAGCAACAGCGAGCTCATCACCGGCGACAAGGTCAGCGCCACAATGCCGGACACGATTACCGCCCCCGCCAGGGTCAAGGCAAACTCACGGAACAGCGTGCCGGTCAGCCCGCCCATCAAGCCAATGGGCGCATACACCGCCGCCAGGGTCAGGGTCATGGCGATCACCGGCCCGGCAATTTCCCGCGCCCCGGCCAATGCTGCCGCGACCGGGGACTTGCCCTCCTCGATATGCCGGTGCACGTTTTCCACCACCACAATGGCATCGTCCACCACCAGGCCGATGGCCAGCACCATCGCCAGCAAGGTCAGCAGGTTGAGGCTGAAACCGAACATCAGCATCAGGCCCGCGGCCCCCAGCATCGACAGCGGAATGGCCACCACCGCGATCAGCACGCTGCGCAGCGAACCCAGGCACAGCCAGATCACCAACACCACGATCAGCATCGCCTCTACCAAGGTGCGCAGCACTTCATGGATCGACGCATCGATGAAGCGTGCGGTTTCATAGGCCAGCGCCACGTTCACGCCAGGCGGCAAGGTCTGCTGGATCTGTGGCAGCAGTTGGCGAATTCCCTCGACGATCACCAGAGGGTTGCCGCTGGGCGTGGGGAACAGCCCCAGGTGCACGGCAGGTTTGCCGTCCATGGTGGCGCTGGTCTGCGTGACCGCCGCACTCAGCTCGACGGTGCCGACATCGCGCAGGCGCACCAGGTCGGTGCCATCGTTACGGATGATCAGCTCACGGAAGTCTTCGACCCGGGTCAGGTCGGTGTCCACCTGGATATCGGCCAGCACGTACTGCCCACGCACCTGGCCCGGCGTTGCCTGGTAGTTGTTGGCACGTACCGCCTGCGCCACGTCCGCCGCCGTCACCCCGCGCCCAGCCATCTGCTCACTGTCCAGCCACAGGCGCATGGCCAGGCGCTGCCCGCCGAACGACTGCACCTTGGCCACGCCGTCGATACCGGAGAACTGCGGTTCCACCACCCGCGACAGGTAATCGCTCAGTTCCGGTATCGACAGGCTGTCGCTGGCAAACCCCACATAGGCCACGGCAGTGGCGTCACCTGCCGACAGTTCCACCACTGGGTCGTAGGCTTTTTCCGGCAGGCGATAGCGCACCTGGTTGACCTTGGCCATGGTTTCGGCCAGCGCCTGGGTCGAATCGCGGTTGAGCACCATGCGCAAGGTGATCAGGCTGCGCCCCTGCTGCGACGCCGAGGACAGGTAGTCGATGCCTTCGACCGAGGACACTGCCTGGGTGATCGGCTGCGTCACGAAACCCTGCATCAACTCGGCGGAGGCACCGGGGTACTCGGTGCTGATGGTAATGGTCGAGCTTTCCAGCAACGGGTACTGGCGGATCGGCAACTTGCCCATGGCAAACAGCCCCATCAGGATGATCAGGCTGCTGACCACCAGCGCCAGCACCGGGCGGCGCACGAAGACGTCGGTAAACCTCACGACTGCCGCCCTCCCTGGCTGGCCTGCAGGCTGTCCTGCGCCACGGGCTCGACCGGCATGCCATCACTCAGTTTCAGCTGGCCGGAAACCACCACACGGTCACCGGGCGTCAGGCCGGAGGTGATTTCCACCCGCCCCTGCCAGCGCTCACCGGTGGTTACCTGCACCCGGCTCACCCGGGTGCCATGCTGCGGGTCCTGGGTCGCGACAAACACCGTCTGCCCATAGGCGGTGTAGGTGATCGCGGTTTCCGGCACGGCCAGCACGGTCGACGGCTGCGCAGCATCCAGCCGCACGCCGGCATACATACCCGGCTGCAACTGCCCTTGCGGGTTCGGCAAGGCCGCCTGTACCTGCACAAGGCGTGCTGTGCTGACCACCGGATCGACCGCCACCACCCGCGCCTGGAAGTCTTGCCCACGCACCGCGTCCACCGTCAGTGCCAGCACTTGCCCGGCGTGCACTTCGGGGGCGGCCTGCTCGCCCAAGGCAAAGTTCACATGCAACTGGCTGATGTCGGCCAGGCTGACGATGGTCTCGCCAGCGCCCAGGTACTGGCCCTGATGCACACGGCGGATACCGAGCTTGCCGGCAAACGGTGCGCGAATGGCCTTCTGCGCGATCAGCGCCTCGACATGCTGCAGCTCACCACGGGCCACGTCCACGGCCGTGGCGGCGTTGTCCAGCAGCTCTTGCGACACGGCATTCATCGCGCGCAGTTTGCGGCTGCGCTGCAGCACCACGTCAGCGTTACGCAACCTGGCCTGCAACTGAACGCGCAGGGCCTGCTCGGGCGCGTCATTGAGCTGCACCAGCAACTGCCCGGCCGCGACTGTCTGCCCCGACTCGAAGGCGATGCGGGTAATACGCCCTGGCATCTCGGCCGCCACCTGCACCTGGTTGACCGCCTCCAACTCCCCCGAAGCAAAGCGCTGCCGCGCCAGTTGCACCTGCTCGGCCGTGGCCAGCGCCACCTTGGTCGCCGGCCACACCGCCGCAGCGGGCGGCGCCGAGCCGCTTCCCACCAGCGCATAGGCAGCGGCCAGCGCACCGGCAACAGCGCCGGCCCAGGCCAGTAACATCCGTTTGTTCATGCACAGCTCCGATCACAGGGAAAGCGGTTGCAGGAAAGATCGGGCAGGACTATAAGAGCTCAACTTAACTTGAGGTCAACAGGCATGGCAGCGGACAACACACGGATGCTCACAGTGGGTGAAGTGGCCAAGCGCAGCGGCGTGGCGGTGTCTGCGCTGCACTTCTACGAAACCAAGGGGCTGATCGCCAGCGTCCGCACGGCTGGCAACCAGCGCCGCTATCCCTCGCTGGTGCTGCGTACCCTGGCGATCATCAAGGTAGCCCAGCGCACGGGAATTCCGCTTGAGGAAATCAAACAAGCCTTCAGCCGTTATGCCCCCAACAGCAAGCTCACGGCCGCACAATGGAGCGAGATGTCCACGGCCTGGCGCGAAGACCTGAATGCCCGCATTCGCACACTGGAAGCACTGCGCGACAGCCTCGACAACTGCATTGGCTGCGGTTGCCTGTCGCTGGAGGACTGCCCGCTGCGCAACCCCGAGGATGTGCTGGGCAAGGAAGGGACCGGGGCGCGGATCCTCGAAAAGAAGGCACGCTAACCTAGCACGCTCATGTCAGATGCGAATCTATGCCGGCGCGCATGACCTGCAGGTGACAAACAGTCGCTTTGAACCATTGCGACGAATCACCGCCCTAACCCTGTGCTGTTAACCCAAAGCCGCTCACAGGAAGGAACTAAGCCATCATGAAACGCGAACAGATCGAAGGTGTAGCAGAGGACCTGGCTGGCAAGGCGCAAAGCGCCGTAGGTCGCCTGGTCGAAGACCCGGCGCTGGAAGCCGAAGGCGATGCGCGTCAGACCGCAGGCCAGGTGACCAAGACCTACGGCGACACCCTGGACACGGTGTCCTCGTTCGTCAAGGAAAAGCCCTTCGCCGCAATGGCCATCACCGCCGCCGTCACACTGGTGGTCTCTCGCCTGCTGCGCCGCTGAACCACGGCGCCTCAGGCGGTTCAGGGCCGGATATCTTGTCCGGCCTGCGCCATCACCAGATGGCGATATCGTAGGTCAGGTAAAGGCGATTGCTGTCTCGGCCGCGGGCGAAATCTGATCGATACACATAGTTTCGCAGCTTTACGCCCAGCCCTTTCAGCGGCCCGCCCTGCACCACGTAGGCAATCTCGGCGTCACGCTCCCATTCTTTGATGCCCTCGCCACCTGAGCGGCCATTGTCGCCACTCAGGTAGCGCGTCATGAAGGTCAGCCCCGGTACCCCGGCGGCAGCGAAGTTGTAGGCGTAGCTGGCCATCCAGGTCTTCTCTTCCTCTTCGATGAACTTGCCGATGCCGACGTTGCTGAACGAATAAACCGTTGCCCCACTGATATACGGCAGCCCCGCTTCACCATCGAGCACCTGGTAACCTGCGCCGACGGTATGCCCGGAGTGGGCGTACGACAGTTGGCCGCTGAACATGTCGTTGTCGATGCCACCGCCATACGCCGTACCGCTGTCGCGGCTTTTGAAGTAACGCAGGTCGGTGGTCAGCACACCGCCGCCCAGCGGCAGGTCATGCACCAGCCCGGCGAAGTCCTGCCGGTAGAAATGCTCGAGCTCGCCATGGAAATAACTCAGGCGCAGTTGCTTGCTGACGGCATAGTCAGCACCGGCGAAGCTGAAGTCGCCAGACGCTGGGCCGCCATACCCGTCCAGGTACAACCCGGTGCTATCAGATGAGTCGCGCTGTTTGAAGCGATCCAGGTGGCCGGCAGTAAGGGTGAGGTTGTCGATGTCGGTGCTGGTCAGCTGGGTTCCCTGGTAAGTCTGCGGCAGCAGGCGTGCATCGTTGTATACCAGTATCGGCGTCTTGGGCAGCAAGGTGCCATGCTTGACCACGGTACTGCCCAGGCGGGCTTTGGCCGTGATACCGGCGCTGGCGAATTCGTCGGCTGCGCGGCCATCGTCATGCACTGGCAGCAGCCCGGTGCCGCTGCGCCCACGGCCGGAGTCGAGCTTGAAGCCGACCAGGCCCAAGGCGTCGAGACCCAGGCCGAGGGTGCCTTGGGTGAAGCCGGACTGGTAATCGAGCAGAAAGCCTTGAGCCCATTCCACCCGTTCGCTTTTGGCAGTGGCGGCGGCGCGGGCGCTCATACCCTGCTCGTCACGGAAATTCTCGTTGAAATACACGTTGCGCAACTGCAGCTTGAGCTTGCTGTCTTCGATGAAACCGGCGGCACCGGCCACAGGCAGCCAGCCGCACAGCAGGCCACAAGTGGCCCCACGGAAAAGAAATCGGGACATGATGGTTACTCTGTTGTTGTTCTTGGGTGAGTCAGCGGGGCGCCGAGCGGCGCCCTGGGTGCTTCAAACCATGAAGGACAAGGCGCCCGTCAGCAGTGCCAGCGCAGTGATCACCAGAGAGGTGAGCACGGCCCATTTCACGGTGGCTTTCTGGAAATCACCGATATCGCGGTCGACCATGCCCACCAGCAGCAGGGTCGAGGCCACCAGCGGGCTCATCAGGTGAACCGGCTGGCCAAGCACCGAGGCGCGGGCGATTTCCACCGGGTCGATGCCGTACGCGGCCGCGGCATTGGCCAGGATCGGCACAACGCCGAAGTAGTACGCGTCATTGGACAGCACGAAGGTCAGCGGCATGCTGGTCAGCGCCACCACCAGCGGGAACCAGTGGCTCCACGCTTCCGGAATCCAGTCCACCAGCGTCTGGGCCAATGCATCGACCATCTTGGTACCCGAGAAAATACCGGCAAAGATGCCCGCGGCGAACACCAGCAGCACCACGGTCATGGCGTTGCCCGAGTGGGCGAGAATGCGCTCTTTCTGCAGGTCCAGCTGCGGGTAGTTGATCATCAGTGCGGCGACGAAACC
>NZ_JBICKH010000040.1:0-108529 GCF_043103905.1 Pseudomonas sp. yb_2
CTGACGCGATCGGCGAACAGCTCGCGGGTCAGCGGGCCCATCTGGAAGTTGGTCAGGGTGCCGTAGCAGTCGAAGGTGATGTACTTGGGGCGCATGAAGCTCATGAAAGGAGTCCTGAATGTTAGTTGATAAAAGCGACGAAGCGTCGCAGCACCACAAGGTCATTACAGCACCGAGCACTCAGCAGATGGGGTTAAAAGCTCAATCCGCTCGATACTAAAAGACAATCTTTCAGGGCAATCTCAGCAGACTCTGCGGAGTGGCTTCACATTACAAAATTGCGCCCGGAACGCATTTTTCGCAGGCTTGCACAAATACCAAGGGCGCCCATCGTGGCGCCCTTGATACTCATCGCAGCAGAATCAACCAATGTCGATAAGCACACTTTTGTGTCGCTGATTGGCTTCGAACGCCTCGCTGCCCAAATCCTTGCCGATGCCCGAACGTTTGTAGCCCCCGGTCGGCAGGACATGATCGTCGCTGCGCCCGTATCGGTTGACCCACACAGTGCCGACCTCAAGACCGCGGACCAGGCGTAAAGCACGATTGAGGTCGGATGTGTGCACTCCGGCTGCCAAACCATAGGTGGGGTGTTCGGCCAGCTGTAGCGCCTGCTGCTCGGATTCGAACGACTGGATGGTCAGCACCGGACCGAACACCTCTTCGAGCACCGCCGGGTTGTGGCTATCGGCGATGCTCAATAGGGTGGGCTGGTAATAAGCGCCGCCAAGGCCATCGATTGACCCGCCGCCCTCGAGCACTTCGGCACCGGCCTGGCGCGAACGCTGAACGATCTCATCGATACGTTCGGCCTGCTGACGCGAGATGATAGGCGACAGGCTCGTATGTGCCGACCAGGTATGGCCGGGGCGCAGCTCTCGGAAATACTTCTGCAGGTACTCCACAAAAGGCTCGAGAATTGAGCGTTCGATAATCAGCCGAGAACCGGAGACGCAGACCTGCCCTGCGTTTCCGCTAATGCCCTTGGCAACGCTGAAGGCTGTCTTGCGAAGATCCGAAACATCGGCGAACACCAGCTGCGGACTTTTGCCGCCAAGCTCGAGGGTAACCGGTTTGGGGCCGAATCTGGCGCAGGTCGACATGATGCTCGACCCAGTGGTGGTTGAACCCGTGAAGGTCACCTTGCTGATTCGAGGGTGTCGGCACAACGCATCCCCAGTGAGCCGGCCGTCGCCCTGGACCACATTGAAGATGCCCGGCGGGAGGCCCGCCTGCACTGCCAGCTCGGCGTAGCGCAGGACGGAAAATGGCGTCAGTTCGGACGGTTTGAGAACAACGGCGTTGCCTGCCGCCAGTGCGGGAGCGACCTTCCAGTTGGCCATGCTTAGCGGGAAGTTCCACGGGGCGATTGCACCGATCACCCCATATGGTTCGGCGATCTGCATGCCGAGGCGGTCGCGCTGGGTGGCCGCCACCTGACCACCGTGCTTGTCCGCGAGCTCGGCAAAGAAGCGCAGCACTTCGGCTACGTAGGGAATATCCCAGCCCAGAACATCCTTATGTGGACGCGTCGAGCCGACCGCCTCTAACGGCGCCAGCGTCGCCGCATCAGCTTCGATCAGATCGGCCCAGCGGCGCAGCACGCGGCAGCGCTCGCGCGGCGGACGGCTCGACCAGTCGCTGCGGCAGAAGGCCTGCCAGGCGTTCTCCGCTGCCTCATCAACCAATGCTACATCGGCAACCGGCAGCGGTGCGTAGTACTGGCCATCGGAGGGGCGCGCCACATCCAGCCCCGGAAGGCCGTCGCGGTATTTGCCACCGATGAAGTGGGCACTACGAACCTTGACGGTGCTAGGATCGAAGCTGTTCATAAAGGACTCCAGGATGAAGAGTTGGCACCGGCTCGGTGCGTATGGGACCAGACCTCCATCCTAGGAAACATTGCCCGATAGATGCTGCCGACCTTTCCCTTCATTTGAGCAGTAGCTGCGGCTTGTCGAGGCGCTATTTATGGAATCTGCCGAAACTCTCTTCGGGCCTGGCAGCAGCTGCGTCTAGACACCTTAGCTGCGCCATTACTGAAGGTCCATCCATGGTGGACGACAAGCTCGAACCTGCATCCAAATCGCTGTAAGAACCGCGCCGACATTGCACCCCATCAGTCCCGACTTGATCTGGTCAAGTAATTTTGGACACCGGTTAAGGTTCATGCCGCTGCCCTGAGCTTTTCCTCCATGGCTACCGGCGTCTCGTAGCCGTTGTAGCTGTGGAGGCGCTTGAGGTTGTAGCGCATCAGATAAGCCTGGATATCCACTCGTGCCTGTGCTTCGGTCTCATAACCCTCCGCTGGCATCCATTCTGATTTCAACGCGCCGAAGAATCGCTCCATGGCTGCGTTATCCCAGCATTGGCCACGATGGCTCATGCTCTGGCTCAAGTTGTACTCATCGAGTGCCGCCCTGAATTTGTGGCTGGTGTACTGACAGCCCTGGTCTGAATGAAACATTACACCCGTCGGCCTGCCTCGCGATTCGGCAGCCATGCGAAGGGCGTTACAAGCCAAATTAGCGTCTGCAATCATTGAGAACGCCCAACCCACTACTCGACGGGCATAGAGGTCAATCACAGCGGCCAGGTACAACCAGCGCCTGCCAACCTGGATGTAGGTCACATCGCCACACCAAACCTCATTGATCGTCGAAACCTTGAAATTGCGCTTCAGCTGATTTTCCGCGATCAATGATTCCGCCCCGATGACCGATACCGGTGCGGCCTGCGCTGCTTGCACTTCAGGCCAGCTTCACGCATTAACCCGCGCACCTTGTATCGTCCGACTTCATGATCTTCTCGCCGCAACTCCTGCACCAGCGTCCGCGAGCCAGAGGCACTTCGCGAGGCGTTGAAGTTCTTGATTACCAGCAGGCGCAGAGCATCTTTGGCCGGGTCTTCACGCCCTTGCCGTTTGCGCCATGCATAGAAACTGCTGCGCTTGACCCCAAGCACGCGGCAGCAGTCGATAACAGGGTATTGCTCACTCAGCTCGTTGATCAGCGAGAACGATCTTTGGAGTCCCGAAGCAGAAGAGCACTGGCCTTCCTAAGAAACACCATCCGCCGGGCGCAGCGTGAAGCCAAACTCAGCTGCACGCCGGTATAAACCTTTTACCACTCGCTCCCGATATTTTTGCTCGTAGTGATCTGCTCCTGGGTCTTGATAATTCATGCCGAAACGCATGGCGTTGTAGAACAGGATGGCGATCTTTCGCGCGGTCGCCGTGACTGCCTTGGCTTTACCGATTCGAGCCGCGAGACGTCGATAGAACGCACCCAATGCCGTATTGGTTCTTCCGACGGTCACTGCTGCTAGCCGCAAGTGGGCGGTCACTCGATTTTTGGTTTTGCGGGTATGGGCCGAAAGCACCTTGCCACCGCTTATGCGGCAGCCGGGGGCGAGCGTTAGCCAGGAAGTAAAGTGGTGGCAGGTACGCCATCGGCTTAGATCCGTGCCGCACTCAGCGACCAATCGCAGGGCCAGATAAGGGCCGATGCCGTGGATCTGCGTCAGATCGACCCCGACCAATTGATAGAGCAAGGTACGGACATCGAAGTTGAGCGCATTGGGTTGCCGTGTGTTGTGGCGTGGTTTTGGCAACGGCTCGGAGGGAGTTACCTTTTGCTGCGAGAGTGTCATCAAGGTTTGTGCAATCTGCTGGTCACAGACAACGAGTTGCGCTTGATAGGCGTCATACATGGACAGCGCTTGAGTTAAGGCGAATATGTGCTCGGGCTGGTAGTTACCGACCAATGACGCCTCAATGACATCAATACCAGCCTTGCAGCGTTTGTCACTCATCGCCGCTAACGAAGAGGGATTGCGCTCACCAGCGACAATAGCCCGGATTATCCGCATGCCCGTCAATCCGGTGATATCGGCCACGACGTGATGCAATTGCAAGTTCATGTGCGTGAGGGCTTTTTGCATGTGCTGGATATGTGCGGCGCAATAGTCGAGATGACGCTCCCGTAGCCTCAAATAGCTGCGCAAGGCTGAAATCTCGCGATTCGGGTGAAAACTGGCTCGCAGCAAACCGCAGGCATGGAGTCGTTGTATCCACTGCGCATCATTCACATCGGTTTTACGCCCTGGCACGGCGCGAGCCTCGCGGGCGTTGGCCAGTACCACCTGAAGACCATGCGCTTCCAAAATCTCGTAGACGGGAATCCAGTAAACGCCGGTCGACTCCATCGCGACGGTAGTGATGCCGAGATTGACCAGCCAGTTGGCCATGCGCTCCAGATCAGCAGTAAACGCCTGGTAGGTTTGAACAGACTCTTTGGCCAAGTCGGCGGGAACGGCCACCACATGAAAGCGTGAGCCAACATCGATGCCAGCTGCGCGATCATGAATAACCGGTAACCCTCGCTGCTTTAGATCGTGCCTTTTCATGAGCACCTCCAGTCAAGTTGAACTGGACGGGGACTCGGATCAAATCACCTTCCTAAACGGGGTCACGGTACGCGCCACCACTAACGGGTCCGCAGCTTCCCCTGGGTCAAGTTTTTTGACGGGGACTTAGCCTCCAAAAAGCCAGCGACCACTGTCCAGTGGGATCAGTGTAGAACGCAGTGTTTCTAGTCCAATGGGCCGCGGAGCGCCGGGGAGGCGGTTTTTTAGAATTTCGATATCCCGATCTTTTTGCCGAACCAGCGCCTCAAGTTCTTCGATTCTCTGCTGCTCCGGCGTGATCGCTTTGGCTCCGACCGGAACCTTGCCCGCTCTCTCTTCACGCACCTGCTCAACCCAGCGACGGAGGGCCGTAGGCCCCAGCCCAAGGGCTGCGCAGACTTCAGGAACTGACTGGCCACCGTCCAGCACCATTTCGGCAGCTTGGACTTTGTATTCTCTTGAGTAAGATTTACGCACTGATTTTGCCTCTAATTGGGCGCCATCATAGCGCCCGATGAAGGTGTCCAAAATCATTAGGCCAGTTCAACTTGACTCTCCGTTTGCGATGGAGCTCAGCGGATATCCACGCTGATCGAGCGGTTGTCGCAGTACGATCCGACTGGCAAATTTCTCGATGCCAATACTCTCCTCTAGCAACCGATTGTTCGCGTTGTGCGGTCCCCGACAAGCTCCACACCGACGAACATTCTCGCGCCGCGTACGTCGCCTAGCCGTCGCAGGCAGGTGTGTGACCGCGGTCGGCCATGAATCCGAGATCCGACGTAGTCATCAGGTCGTAACGGAAGCACGACGAGACGTGCATCATCTGTTCCGGCCCACAGCCAAGGCGATCGAACATACCGCGCACTCTGCCCGCATCTTTAGCGTACCAACCGCTTAGTCGGCAGTGCCGTATACCTCGGCCAGATCCCGCAGGTCCCAGTTGCCGCCGCTCAGTACTACACAAACCTTCTCATCCGGCCGCACTTTGACCACGCCCGCCAACAGGGCGCCGATGCCGATCGCAGCGGCGGGTTCGGCAATCAGCTTCGCGTCCTTGGCTAGGCAACGCATGCCTTCGATGATGTGCTGGTCCTCGACCAGGACGATCTCGTCGACGTAGCGCTCGATGATCGGGAAGGGGTTCCGACCCGGCACGCTCAAGCGCAAGCCGTCGGCAATGGTGTTCAGCAAAGGCAGCGAGGTGCGCTCTTTGTTCAACCGGCTGTGATAGTACTTGGGAGTCAAGGCAGGTTCGGCCCCGACCACCCGCACCGACGGCTTGGTTTCCTTGATGGCGGTGGCGATGCCCGAGATCAAACCGCCGCCGCCCATGGGAACGATGACGGTATCCACATCCGCAAGGTCCTCGAGGATCTCGCAGCCGATGGTGCCCTGGCCCGCCATGACCAGCGGGTCTTCGAAGGCATGGACGGGCACATAGCCGTTCTCCTCGGCGATTTCGTAGACCCTTTTCCAGCGGGCAGCGTTGTCGCCATCAAAGAGGATCACTTCCGCACCGAGGGCTTCGGTATTAGCGATCTTGATCTTCGGGGTCATCACCGGCAGCACCAGGATGGCTTTCACCCCTAGCATGCGCGCGGCGTAGGCAAGCCCCTGGGCGTGATTGCCGGAAGAGGTGGCAATGATGCCGTTGGCGATCTCTTCCCTGGGCAGCGAGAGCGTTTTGTTGAGCGCGCCGCGAATCTTGAACGCTCCAGTGATTTGCAGGGTTTCGGGCTTCAGATAGAGCTGGCATCCGGCGGCCTTCTCTATCTTCTCCGCGCGCAGCAGCGGCGTATGTTTGATATGGGGTTTCAGGCGCTCCTGAGCTTCTCGAATGTCCTGAATGGTTGGATGGTCGCGCATATGATGTCCTCTCTCCTATTGCCCAAAATCACGCTTTAAAGAAACACAAAGAAGGTTCCAACGTTACTTTCCACTGCATTGCGATAGATTTTTTCGGCTGTGGTGTTGTCCTGGATGGCCATGCCGGTGGAGTCGAAGATGGTGATTTCCTCATCGTTCTCCCTACCTGGCTTGGTGCCCAGCAGAATCTCGCCGAGTTCACCGTGGATATCGCTCAGGCCGATGGTCTTCGCGTCCAGCGGATGCCAGACCTCCCCTTTTTCGATGCACTGCGAGGTCGAGTCAGTGACGATCTTGGCGTTGCGGAATATCTCAGGCTCGAACTCCTGCTTGCCTTTCATATCCGTGCCGATAGCGACGATATGAGTGCCAGGCTTAACCCAACTGGCTTCCACCAGCGAGCCCTTGCCACGGGTGGTAGTGATGAGGATGTCGGCCTGCTCGACCGCTGCCTTCTTCGATTCACACAGGATCACCGGAATACCGAACTCCTCTTCGATATCCACCTTGAAGCGCTCGCGCGTCTCCGAGCTTCTGCTCCAGGCATAGATCTCCTCGATCTGCATCACCAGGCTGATTGCGCGAACTTGCATCCGCGCCTGGTTGCCGGTGCCAATGCAGGTAATTTTTCTGGCGTTCTTTCTTGCCAGCACCTTGACCGAGACGGCACCCGCGGCGCCGGTTCTGAGACCGGTGAGCAGGCTGCCATCCATCATGCAGATCAGCGCGCAGTTCCTGGCATCGAACAGCAGCACGCTGCCCATCCCGTTGGGCACGCCATACGCGGTCGGGTTGTCGAGAAAGCCGCCGGAAGAGGCCTTCATCGAGATGATTTCATTGGTTTTGCAATAACCGACTTTGAAGTCGATCTCACCGCGCGGCTCAGGCAGATGTATGCCGATATAATCGGGCTGTACCACCTGTCCGGCGCTGAAGGCCTTGTAGGCCTCCTCCACCGAACCGATGACCTCCTCCATGGATATCAATCTGCCGACTTCCGCTTTATTAAGTAGCAGGGTTTTCATCTGCCGGACCTCACTATTCTCTGATTGGGCGACCTTTATTGACCGGGTTTACGCACGCAGCATCGATGTTGGGCTGCTCGCCCTGGTCGGCGCACGTAGTGCGACACTACAGTGCCGACTTTCTGTAAGTATGCTGGTGAGCACTCGGCAGAAAGTTTCGAATGCAAGGGCGAATACGCTATTCCCGCATCCTTTCCCCTCTATAGACAAAAGCTAACGCTTCGCTGCTGCGCCCCATCATCCCGCCAGGCCATAGCCTCTTCTGCATGGAGGGAAGGGATGCAGAGGCTCAAAAACCTGCTGCGCCAGCGCCGCAGCAGAAACTTCCAGTCCCCCTTTGGAAAACACCCGATTCTGCGATCGCACACGGCCAATACGACAGCCCCTTTGGGGTGCAATGCCTAAAATAGGATCAGCGCAACGGTATGGGTGACTGCCGAAGCCTGTCTGCCGCGCCGAATCAAGCGACGAGGCAAACTCAATTTCGATCATCCGATTGATGCACCCCAATCCGCTCATCGGCGTACCCAACGTGGCCTTGTAGCTCGCCAGCTTTATTCGCTGCAAAGCCCTAACAGCAACAGGTTCAGGCCAGGAGAACATAATGCCGGCTCCCTTGATCACCATGCAGTCCAGTCCGGAGCTTCCGAATAGCGCTGATGTCGTCATTATCGGAGGTGGCATCATCGGCGTATGCGCCGCCTACTTCATGGCCCGTCGCGGCATGAGCGTTGCCTTGGTGGAGAAAGGCCGGATCGGCGCCGAGCAGTCGAGTCGCAACTGGGGCTGGTGCCGCCAGCAGAACCGCGACGCGCGCGAATTGCCCCTATCGACCCAGAGCCTCAAACTGTGGGAGGAGATCAGCGCCGACCTCGGCGAAGACCTTGGTTTTCGCCGTTGCGGGCTGTTCTATCTGTCGGATGACCAGGCCGAACTGGATGGCTGGGCCAAATGGCGTGACTTCGCCATCACACAGGGGGTCACCACCAATATGCTAAGCAGTGCCGAAGCCACCCAACGTGGCGCGGCGACCGGCAAGCCCTGGCTGGGCGGGGTGTTCTCGCCCTCCGATGGCATTGCCGACCCGTCGCGGGCTGCACCGCTGATCGCCAAGGGCGTCATCAAGCATGGCGGAACAATCCATCAATTTTGCGCCGCCCGCGGTATTGAGACCGAGGCCGGCCACGTATCGGGGGTTATCACCGAAAAAGGCGTGATCAAGACCCGCCAGGTGGTGATGGCCGGCGGCGCTTGGGCTTCCTCTTTCTGCGCACAGCTGGGAATTCGTTTCCCGCAGGCCTCGGTGCGCTCCTCCATCCTCTCGGTAATGCCAGGTGTACAGGGGATTCCCGACGCGCTGCATACCAGTGAGGTGACCGTCACTCGGCGCGGCGACGGCGGCTACACACTGGCCATTTCTGGACGTGCCTGCGTGGATCCGACGCCACAACAACTACGCTTCTCCTCGTACTTTCTGCCGATGTTCGCCAAACGCTGGCAGATGCTCTCACCGGGTGACCTGCAGGGTTGGCAATACGGCCACGAAACGCGCCGCAAATGGGCACTCGACCGCCCCACACCGATGGAGCGGGTGCGCATTCTCGATCCGCGCCCGTCGGAATCGATACTGCGCGATACGCTGGCCCGCGCGCGCCGACTACTGCCCGTCTTGGGCAGCGTCCCGATTCAAGCCGGCTGGGCCGGGTACATCGACAGCACCCCCGATGGCGTACCCGTCATCGATGAAGCGCAAAACCTGCCCGGCTTCATTCTGGCCGCAGGCTTTTCGGGGCATGGCTTCGGCATCGGCCCCGGTGCGGGGCGCCTGATTACTGAACTGGCGATAGGTACAACTCCCTTTGTGGACCACACGCAATACACACTCACTCGCCTGAACAAAGGAGTCTGGGGGAAGGTTTCCGAGTTCTGATCTTCTTTCTTCGTTATTCGGCGGGAGCTTCGCTCCCGCTTTTTTTTGTCTGTTGCGAGCCCGCCTTCGAAAAGCCGCCCCCCCTCCCCCGCAGACCTTTCCTCGCACTCGGCTCGACAACGCTTGGGCAACCTAGAACTTTTTCCGAAAATCTGGAGGCCCCTTACATGGCACGCTGGTTAAGCGTTCATCCCGAAAAAATAGCCGAAATTTGCTGCCGACATTGCCCTCGATTTGAGCCATAGATGCGGTCGATCAGGCGATCTTTTATGCAATCTACCGAATTGCGTTCGGCCTATTGTCAGGCCTCTCAGCAACTGCGATACAGCCGCTACCAGAGCAATAGGAAGGGCTCCATTCACCTCCCTCACTTACCCTGGAGCAGTTCACTGGTCTGCCAAAAACGTTGTCCGCTGTAGGGGCAACGGACACTAATAAAAACTCAATGGAGTAACCCATGAACGTTGTGAAACACAGTTGTCTTGCCCTGGCAGTCACCGCCACGGCCTCGCAATTGGCTATCGCCAGCCAGCAAGAGGAAGCCAAGGGTTTTATAGAGGACAGCAGCTTGAACCTGCTCAACCGTAACTTCTACATGAACCGCGATTTGCGCAACGGCGGCAGCAACAGCCAGGGCAGCAACGGCGCCAAGCCGGCCAGCGAGCGCAATGGGTACCGCGAAGAGTGGGCACAGGGCGCCATGTTGAACTTCGCTTCAGGTTTCACTCAAGGTACCGTCGGCTTCGGCACTGATGCCTTCGCTTACGGCGGGGTCAAATTGGACAGCGGTCGGGGGCGAGTCGGTAATGGCCTGCTACCCATCAGCAACAACCGAACCTCCGATGCAAATGTGCCAGACTCATACGGTGAGATTGGCGGAGCAGTGAAAGTGCGGGTCTCCTCCACTGTGCTTAAGTTCGGTGAACAGCGCCCGACTGCACCTGTATTCGCTATGGGTGACAACCGCCTGTTGCCAGAAGTGGCAACCGGTTTCCAGGTGTCGAGCAAAGAATTCGATGATCTTTTTCTCGAAGCTGGCCATTTCACTGCGTACAACGGGAGAAACTCCACTAACTCGAATGATAAACTGATCACCAGCTACGCAGGTGTCGAGGCGGACAGCGTCGACTTCCTTGGTGGCTCCTATATGGTCAGCGAAAACCTCCGCCTGATGGCCTATACCAGTCGAGCCGAAGAGGTCTGGCGCCAGTATTTCGGCAGCGCCTCCTACACCCTTCCTTTGGCAGACAAGCAATCGTTGAACTTCGGTTTGACCGCCTACAAGACCAGCGACGAGGGCGAGGCGCGCGCCGGCAAGATCGACACCACCAGTTGGTCGGCCAAGGCAGCCTACACCTTCGGGCCGCACAAACTCACACTTGCCTATCAAAAAATTGATGGCGACGAGACCTTCGACTATATCGGCGTGGACTCGATCTGGCTGGCGAACTCGATTCAGTACTCGGATTTCAATAGCCCCAATGAGCGGTCCATGCAGGTCCGCTACGACATCGACATGGCCAGCTTCGGGGTACCTGGTCTCACCCTGATGACTCGCTACGTAAAAGGTGACCAGATCGACTTCACCAAGGCCGATCCCTCGGGCGCATACTTCCGCGCCGGTGCAGACGACGAGAAGCACTGGGAGCGCAATATCGAGGCCAAGTACGTGGTCCAGTCAGGTTCGGCCAAGGACCTCTCCTTCCGTTTGCGCCAGGCCACCCACCGCTCCAGCTCATATGAAAGCGACGTGGACGAAGTGCGTCTAATCATCGAGTATCCGTTGAGTATTCTGTAAAGGTTCTGCGGTCGGATCCTCTGAAGTCTTAGTGCACACTCCCTCAGTTTTAGGCGCCCAATCGGGCGCCTTTTCACTCTGTCTGATCTTGCAAAAGATCTCTTCGTTGCCTCTCACAAGAACAAACCTCCAAGTACTTATTGCTGATAGCACGTGGCGTTCAAGTCAAAAATTGGGCTGTTGGAGCTTTCAGTTGGGGAATCTGCCGAATTGAGCGCCGCCCCTTGTCAGGCCTTTGCGCAAGTGGGATACAAGCTCCAACGTCGATGATTTTTTCGCACCGATCAGCCATTCACGGAGACCTGTCATGTCCGTCTCGCAGAAACCCTCTTATCGCTTTCGCCCCTTTACCCCAGCCGATTTAATGGAGGCCCACGCATTGTCGGTCCAGTTGAAATGGCCTCACCGCCTGGAGGACTGGGCGATGTTGCAGCGCGTCGCCGAGGGTTTCGTCGCCGAAGACGGCGAACGTCTGATCGGCACCGCATTCACCTGTCCACAGGGCGCATACGCCACCATCGGCCTGGTTATTGTCAGTGACGATTACCAAGGGCAAGGCATTGGTCGCAAACTGATGGACCTGGCACTCGAGGCCTCCAGTCCGCGCACGGCCATCCTCAATGCCACACTGGCCGGGGTCCCGCTTTATAGCAGCCAGGGGTTTGTCGAGTTCGGTCAGGTCCAACAGCATCAGGGCCAGGCGCAAGCCGCCTGCCTGCCTACCCTGCCAGCCAATGAACGGTGCCGGCCATTGACCGTAGCCGACCGGCGCCGTCAACTCGAACTGGCTAACGCCGGCAGCGGTCTGGATCGTGCGAGCGTGCTCAACGACCTGTTCGATGTCATTGAGCACGCAGTCGGCATAGAGCGTGATGGTCAACTGTGTGCTTTCGCCATTCAACGCGCCTTCGGTCGCGGCCACTGCATCGGCCCGATCATCGCGGAGAATCCTCGACAAGCCCAACACCTGATAGCCGCGTTAGTGGCCCAGGTGCCCAATGAATTCATTCGCATTGATGTTCCGACAGACAGCGGTCTGTCCGACTGGCTCGAAACCGCAGGCCTGAAACAGGTCGACAAAGTCGCGCAAATGGCTCGCGGAACCCCACCTCAGGCTGTCGGCGGCGTTAATCAGTTCGCGCTGGTTAGCCAGGCCATCGGCTGACCCTCCCACACCTCTCGCCTTGCCCACCCCTACCAGGAGAACGCAGATGTCACTACCCACCACCTTGCTGCTGGCACGCGCCGACGGCAATCCTGTCTCAACCACATTCACCGCTGGCCCCCTGGACGCGGGAGACCCTTTCGGTGCGCAGCGAAAAACGGCCTATGCAAGTGCAGGAGAAATCGCTGCGGGCCTGATCGAGGCCAGCGGACAATTCACCGTTGACGAGTACCCTTATGTCGAAATGATCGTGGTCCATTCTGGACGGGTCATCCTGCAGAGCCTGGGCACCACGTTGGAACTCGGCCCAGGTGCCAGTGCCGTTATTGGCCGCGGTTCGCCACTTCAGGTGCAAGCGCAGGCGAACTCCCGTTGGGCATTCTGCGCTGATCTCCAAGATGTCGGCGAGGACCGCCCTGGACTCACCGCACTCGACTCGCTCGCGGCACTCTCGCCCTCCCGGGGTCTGGACGCCGAGATTCTACTCAGCCCTGCGCCGCAATGCCGCTCAAATAATATGTTCATCGAAGAATCGGCCAATCTAAATATTGGTGTCTGGGACTCAACGCCCTACACCCGCCGGGAGCGCCCGCACAAAGTGCATGAGCTGATGCATTTGATCGAAGGCAGTGTCACCCTGCAAGCAGCCGACGGGAGCGAGCTGACGATCAACACCGGCGATACGGTTTTCGTGCCCAAAGGCGTGCCATGCGCATGGAAGAGCACTGTCTACGTTCGCAAATTCTACGTCGTTAAGTAAACGCAGACAGGATTGGGTGCCCGAGAACGCGATAACACCGGTGCACCCTTCGCAATCGGCTCAAACGAGCTTGAGGAATAGCGCTTCGCCAGGGATGTCTGTGTTCGCATCGTTCCTACGCCTGGACTCTTACCTCGTCAGCATTAGGCTCTGCCGATTACTCCAATCTGATTGTACTGGCAATGGTAATTGCAGCATCACGCATAGATATCAGGAACGGTTCGGGCTGGCCATCTGGATGGAAAGCCAGATTTACAGCACACCGAAACAGCATTGACACAAAGTTTTCAGTGCAAAAAAAGCAGATTATCCTCCACAACCTTAAAGAACAGAAAATTATCGCTGGATAGCTTTGGTATTTTATTGAAGAGGACAGTATCTCCGTGCGCAGCACGGCGATATCCTGATGAAGTACACCGCCCAGGCCAGGTTCGGATATTTGCTCCAGCGGCATTCAAGTGTCGCAAGGCAGGCAACCCTATGCTGCTCGCAGTGCCTATTACTATTCTAATGGAGCTAGTTGGATGACAATACAATCTTTGAACACCTACAGCGTTAATCCTGAAACGTTTCACAAGCTTTACATTAATGGTAATTGGTCAGCCCCTGCAGTTCCCACAAGTGTGCCGGTGGTGAACCCAGCAAACGAAACCGTTGCCGCTCAGGTCGCGAGCGGATCAGCCAAGGATGTCGATCGAGCCGTAGCGGCTGCGCGTGCAGCTTTTCCGGGTTGGTCTGCTACATCGGCAGAATCGCGTGCACTTATCATAGGAAAAATTTATGATCTGATCCTTGAAAGAAAGGAAGTGCTTGCACAGGCCATTTCTCTCGAGATGGGAGCAGCCATCAGTTCCGCAAGGGCCATGCAAGTTCCATTGGCGGCCGAACACGTTCGCGTCGCACGTGATTTGCTTTCTACCTATCGTTTCCAAACGGTTGAAGGCGGCACAGCGATCGAGCGCGAACCCATAGGCGTCTGCGGCCTCATCACTCCGTGGAATTGGCCGCTTTATCAGATTACCGCCAAAGTCGCGCCTGCTATTGCGGCCGGATGCACAGTGGTTTTGAAACCAAGCGCACTGTCACCTCTGAGCGCGCTTCTTTTCGCACAACTGGTGCACGACGCAGGCCTTCCACCGGGCGTGTTCAACCTAGTTAATGGTAGTGGCTCCGAAGTCGGCACAGCCATGGCGGCGCACCCCGATATCGATATGATTTCAATTACCGGTTCAAATCGCGCGGGCGCTCTGGTCGCACAGGCTGCCGCGCCTACGGTGAAGCGCGTCACTCAAGAGTTAGGAGGCAAGTCACCGAATCTGCTGCTTCCCGATGCAGACTTTGCCAAAGCCGTTCCGCTGGGAGTGATGTCTGCGTTTCGCAACGTCGGACAATCGTGCAGCGCACCGACAAGAATGATCGTTCCGAAGGACCGGCTGGCGGAAGTTGAGTCGCTGGCTGCTGCAACCGTGGATGCGATCATCGTTGGTGATCCACAGTCCGAAGATACGGTACTCGGGCCCATTGCCAATGAGGCCCAGTTCAACCGCGTGCAGTTGATGATCGAGGTTGGCCTGAATGAAGGCGCAAAACTCGTTTGCGGTGGACCAGGACGTGTGCTGGGTTATAAAAAGGGCTTCTACACCCGTCCGACTGTGTTCTCGGAGGTTAACTCCGCCATGCGGATCGCTCAGGAGGAAATTTTTGGTCCGGTGCTGTGTATCATTCCGTATGACACGATCGATGAAGCGGTTGCTATCGCTAACGATACGATCTACGGGCTAGGTGCGCATGTTCAGGGGCAGGACCTTGATCTTGCACGAGCCATTGCATCTCGTATCCGCGCAGGCCAAGTGCATCTGAATTACCCGGCCTGGAATCCGATGGCTCCATTCGGAGGCTACAAGCAATCAGGTAATGGTCGTGAGTACGGTGTCTACGGCTTTGAAGAGTACCTGGAAACCAAAGCAATTATTGGATTTGGCTGATTATTTCCGTGACAGTTGACTGTACCGTGAGTCAACGTAAACAGTGCGCCTTAATGCCACCAGCCTGCACGATGGCACTGTGTGACTGGCCGCCAGTGATGCACGCCATGGAGGCCAAACACAAAAGCAACACGAGATACGAGCGGTTTGGTCCGCGCAGTTGACCTGGGCCATAACCGACTCACGTTATTCGGGAGTAATGAAAAATGGGTGTTTTTGACTGGAAACACTGGATCGTCCTGCTGGTCGTCGTGGTCCTGGTGTTCGGCACCAAGAAACTGAAGAACTTCGGCGGTGACCTGGGCGAATCGATCAAGGGCTTTCGCAAAGCCATGAACGAAGAAGAAAGCAAGTCGGCCGAGCAGCCCCCACTGTCTGCTCAGCCTGTGTCGCCAATGCAAACCACACAACAGCCAACCACCGCAACACATCAGGGTCACATCATCGAAGGCCAGGCACAGCCAGCTCAAGGGCCACAACGGAGAGACTAACCCATGTTCGGCATCAGTATCAGCGAGCTGCTGCTCGTCGGCCTGGTCGCCCTACTGGTGCTCGGCCCCGAGCGCCTGCCCGGTGCCGCGCGTAAGGCAGGCTTGTGGATCGCTCGGCTCAAGCGCGGCGTCAGCAGCATCAAGATGGAAGTGGAGCGCGAAATCGGAGCCGACGAAATTCGCCGCCAGCTGCACAACGAGCACATCCTGCAGATGGAAGAGGAAGCCAAGCGCATCCTCAACCCGATGACGCCACCGGCGCAGCCCCCCGCCGGGCTCGAAGCCAGGCCAGCCGCAACAACGGCCACCCGGGCAACGCCTTTTGAACCGCCTCAACCGCCGCGAGCCCCATGAGCGAGAATCCGGAACACGACCAGCCAATACCGCTGGTTTCGCACCTGACCGAACTGCGCATTCGCCTGTTGCGCTGCGTTGCCGTCATTTTCCTGATCTTTGCCGGGCTGTTCCCCCTCGCCCAGAAGATCTACACCTTGGTCTCCGCGCCGCTGCGCGAACACTTGCCGGCCAATGCGACAATGATCGCCATCGATGTGGCCTCGCCGTTCCTCACCCCGTTCAAGTTGACCATGATCGTCTCGCTCTTCCTGGCGATCCCGTTCATCCTCCAGCAGATTTGGGGTTTTATCGCGCCAGGGCTGTACCGCCATGAAAAGCGCATCGCCATTCCACTGCTGGTGTCGAGCATCTTCCTGTTCTATGCCGGCATGGCCTTCGCCTATTTCCTGGTGTTCCCGCTGATCTTCGGCTTCTTCGCCAGTGCCACGCCGGACGGTGTGTCGATGATGACCGACATCGCCAGCTACCTCGACTTCGTGATGACGCTGTTCTTCGCCTTTGGCGTAGCCTTCGAAATCCCGGTGGCGGTGGTGCTGCTGGTATGGATCGGCGTGGTCGACGTGAAGTACCTGAAGAAGATTCGCCCCTATGTGATCATCGGCTGCTTCGTGGTCGGCATGGTCCTTACCCCCCCGGACATCTTCTCCCAGACCCTGTTGGCAGTGCCCATGTGGCTGCTGTTCGAGGTCGGCGTACTGTGCAGCAGCCTGATTCGCAAGCGCAGCGCCCACGACGAAACCGCCAACGACCTTAACGACCAACCGCCAGCGACCCAACCGTGAACCTGTTACTTCTTGAAGAGGCCGACTTGGTCTCGGTCGACGGCATCGTTCTCGCTAAGGAAACTCCGATCAAGTCAGTACAGGCCGTCTGACCTGTGCTGAAATAGCCTCCCGTTCAGCCAACCTCCACGAGCCTTGCCCATCAACCAGATGAGCTTTCCGATTTCGAGTACGCTGGTAAGCGAAAACAGACCCGCCGTGAGCGCTTCCTGGGCGAGATGCAGCAGGTCGTGCCGTGGCGCGGGTTGGTCGCGTTGATCGAGCCGCACTATCCAAAGGCAGGTGGCGGTCGCAAGCCTTATCCATTAGAAACGATGCTGCGTATTCATTTGCTGCAGAACGGGTTTCCGCTGGGCGATCCGGCGATGGAAGAAGCGTTGTGTGAGATTACCTTCATGCGCCAGTCTGCGCGGTTGACACTCAGTGCCCCGATCCCCGAAGTCACGACGGTAATGAATTTCCGGCACTTGCTGGAGAAACAAAAATTGGCTGCAGGCTTCCTGGAGACCATCAACGCCTCCCTGCAAGACAAGTGGCTGTCGTTGCGCCAGGGTACGATTGTCGATGCCACGATCAAGGCAACTTCTTAGATTCTCCCAAGACACTTAAAAATACTTTATATCTCTGAATGTTATAGTCCAGTTTTAATAACGCCCAAATCCGTCGCGTTCAAAACATGCCCGCGGAACATACCGAATGGTCGCTGGTCATCACAATTGGATTGTAAAAAACGATCTAGTGAAATCAGGCTCGCTTGACAGAGGCCAAGGACTGCCGCCCCCGCCAGCGATTCTGGGACGAACGCAGCAGGAGGCTGTGTGCCATGATCTCGATCCGAAGCTCCTATCACCCTATCGAAGTCGCGATCCTTTGGTGTGACCTCGTCGATCATGCAGAAGAGATTCTCCAAGTCGATCTTTCCTTGCCAGGGAGCCTGCTCAGGCATTTTCCGCAATGGCCGCTGCTTCATAAATCAATCGAGTGCATCAACGACGCCATCGGCTGCGGCGATCTACCCGCGACTTATCTGGGTTGCCCTATGACAACCGCCATCCAGATTCACCGCGAGTTTTGCTGTGTACGGCGTGCAGACTTGCTGGTTTGGTTCATGCGCAATTTCCCAGATCAGAAGCCCGCCTTCCTGTTTTCTTCAAATTTGGATCACGCGGAATGCATCAGCTTGAATACGCATCTGGTTCAGCAAGCAGACCTCCAGGCGTCGCAGCGCATCATTGAAAAGCTGCGGGAGGAGCTCAAAGCTACCACCGAAGAAATGACCGCGCTCGTCAATCTCAACAGAGAGCTGTCAGAGAAGCTGAATGCCTGCGGGATCCCCTCCGAACTGTCCGAAGGCACGCACAACCTGCTGGTCGGCGCGTTGCTGGAAGTCACATTGGGCAAATCGAAAAGCGGTCAGAGGCAATCGATCTATCCGAGCCAGGCAGCTCTGGTCGAGGCTATCACCCGTCGATTTCCCGGGATGGGAGGCCTGAGTAAACACACCATTGATCGGAGATTTGCCAACGCTCGCCGTCATTTGGCTCAAGCTCTACCGGGTTGACGTCGTATAGCCAGGCAATGGCGAGCATTGCCTGGCAATGATTTTTCTCCCCGCCGGTCCTTGACTGACTGTCACATCCCACCACGCGCCACCTGGCGCTAAGGAGTGACATCATGCAACCGACCAGCCCTGCCCCCCTGCCTGCCGACCGCCATATCATGCGCCGCGATGAAGTGGAGCAGAAAACCGGCTTCAAACGTTCACACATCTACAACCTGATGAAGGCCGGCCAGTTCCCGCAGTGCCGGCGGATCGGCACCCGTGCCGTCGGTTGGGATTCGCTGGAAATCGAGCAGTGGGTGCAAGACCGGCTGTCCAGCGGGGACTGAATCATGGACGTCCTTTCGCTGATCTCGACCAAGGGCGGCGCGGGCAAGACCACCGTCGCCGCCAATCTAGGTGGGTTGCTCGCCGATGCAGGCCTGCGAGTATTGCTGCTGGACCTGGACAGCCAGCCAACGCTGTCCAGTTACTACGGCTTGCGCGAACCCCGTGAAGCGGGCAGCTATGAACTCCTCGCGCAGGGGCTCACAACGCCAGAGTTGGTGATTTCCGCCACCGTTATTCCACACCTGGACCTGATCGTGTCCAACGACCGGGCTGGGCACATCAGCACTCTGCTCTTGCACGCAGCCGATGGCCGATTGCGGCTGCGCAATCTGCTGTCCGCCTTCGAAAATCTCTATGATATATTGATCATCGATACCCAGGGTGCGCGCAGCGTGGTGGTCGAGATGGTGATTCTGGCCACCGATTGTGCGCTGTGTCCGGTCCCGCCAGAAATGCTCGCCGCTCGCGAACTGCGCCGGGGCACGCTGGGGTTGTTCGAAGAGTTGGAGCCCTATCGCTACCTGGGCTTCCCCTTGCCCTCAGTGAAGCTGCTGCTCAATCAGGTCAATGCCAATCGCCGCGACACCCGCTTGATCATGCAGAGCCTGCAAGCTTCCTTCCAAACCGATCCGCATGTCAGCGTCTGCACCACGACGATTCCCGACCGCGTGGCCTATACCAATGCCGCTTCGCTGGGGCTTCCCGTGCACCGAGTGGACCCTACGCCCCCCTCCGGCAGCCGCAGTCCGTGCGCTGCCACGGTGATGCGCGCGCTGGCCGTCGAGCTCTTCCCTCAGTGGACCGAACAGCTTCTTGGCTTGGATGCACGCTATTCAGGCCCACGGTCTGCTGCCGGACACGTGCTGGTCCGTCGCGGCTAAACGGAGGATGGGTAATGAAGCCGCCAACGTCCGAAGACATTACGCGTCAGCTGCAGCAGGCACATTTTCCACAAAACCCCGGCCGCGAGGTTTCGTCCGTACCGATCGCCGATACCCCGATTGTGGTCAGCCTTGAGCAACTGCGCCCGTATGAGCTGAACCCACGCGTGGTGCGCAACCCTATTTACGACGACATCAAGGCTTCGATCCGCGAACGCGGGCTGGACCAGCCGCCTTCCATCACCCGCCGTCCTAACGAACCGCACTTCATCATCCGCAACGGTGGCAACACGCGCCTGAGTATCCTTGGCGAACTCTGGCAGGAAACCCGCGAAGAACGGTTTTTCCGCATCCACTGCCTGTTCCGGCCTTGGCAGTCCGAGGCGCATACATTGCTCGGGCACCTGGCCGAAAGCGATCTGCATGGCCAACTCACCTTCATTGAGCGGGCACTGGCGGTTGCGCAATTGCAGGGCATGCTTCAGGGGCCAGATGAACTCTTGAGTCAGCGTGAGCTTTCTTCACGCCTGAGCCAAGGCGGTTACCCGATCTCACAATCGCAGATCAGCCGCATGTTCGACACGCTTGAGTACCTATTGCCTGCTATCCCGCAGATGCTGTACGCCGGCCTTGGTAAACCTACCATCGCTCGGCTTATCAGCTTGCGGCGCCGGACGGAGTCAATTTGGAACCAGCATTTCGGCGACGCTTTACAGTTCGTGCAACTCTGGCTCGAAATACTGTCGATGTATGACGGAGAAAAGCCCGAGCTGGACGCGGGCGAGTTGCAGGACGAACTGCTGGCCAGGATGTCGGTGATCCTCAAGCAGACACCTCGACTGCTGGCCCTGGAGTTGCACCAAGAACACCAACCTTCGCCGCTTCAGTCGAGTCCCGCCCGGCCCCTGCTCCAAGATCTACCAATCGATGCACCGCCGCAGTCGGTTATCGAAGGCGTGCCCAAATCAGCGACGGAGTCGCCCAACCCAGATCAGAACGCTAGTGGCGACGACACCAGTCCATTGCAAGCACCACGTCTCCCCGACATCCGCCAGGCACTGAGTGACGAACCGTCGTTCGCTGAAGGGTCAGATGACCTTGAGGCCGTGCAGGTGCAGGGGGACTCGCTGGCACTCCAGGTTCAGGCAGAGGATAACCTCAGTGCCTTGCGTAAGCGCTGCGCCGAGTTGGCATCCGAACTCGCCAGGTATGCCGATGCCACTGCCATGGTCAATCCACACACGGATGGCCTGGGCTTTACGCTAGCACCCGAACATGGCGAGCAGATGAGTGCCCGTCACACCGGCATTCAACTGCTGCTATCAGCGCTGCTACGACTGCAGGACGACGTGAGCTGGAAAGAGCGCCAACAGTTACCCGCCGCCCTTTTTGGACAACTGCTGATTGGCGCCTATGACCTGCCCTTTGCCGAGCGCCCGGCCCTGACGGTGGGCCTCGAGCGGCTCCCCGACGCCCAGCTTGAGCAGCTGTTCACTCTGATTCGCCACGCTCGGCAGCTGATTGAACTGACGCTGTCGACCACTCGTTAACGTGAGGAGCTGCCTCATGACCACGACCTTCAATCTGTTGAACCATGCCATGTTGAATCAGGTGCTGCATGAGCTGCGCCATGGCCGACTGCAGCGCTGCAAAGCCCTGGGGCTGGCCGATGAGGACATCGAGGTGTTGCAGTCGCTGCCGCCGACCACCCTTTCGCACCTGGCGCATTCGTCGATCGCCTGGGTCGAAGTAAAGGTTGATACCACGGTGCTGCGTCGCCTCATTGCCCAAGCCGAACGTGACGAGCAGAACGAGCGGTTGATCAACCGCGCGCTCAAGCTGGGGGCGAGCTCCAACATCATGTACCGCTGCTTCGGTCTGGACCACTCGGAAACCGCCTTGCGCCGGCGCGTGCTGAAAATCGAGACCCATCGCGGCCGACCGGTTCAGCTTAGCGAGGCCCAGGAGCATGCGGTGTGGAACCGATGGAGCCAGCTGCGGGCGGAGGACCCTGACAACGACCCGCTGGACACGATGATGATGCTGGCCGAGGAGCAACACATCACCCTGACCCTGGTCTGGCAGCAGGTCGAACTGTACGGAGGTGCACCGTGCTGAGTTTCTACGAAGTCGATTGGCAGGACGTGGTGCGCCAGTGCTACGACGCACTGCGCCGGCGGAATGAATGGCAGGCTGCGCAGGCCAAGCTGGCCGACACCGGCGAGGCCCCTGCGGTGCGCACTATCTACTACGGCGACAATAATCCGTTGCCGATGGCGCTGCTGCTGGATCGTCGACTGACACCCTTGGAGCGCAATACCTGGCAGGTGCTGCGCTGGCTCATCACCGAGCGCAAGGTCAGAACCCCGCGCTACCAAGACCTGCAACCGTATCTGGCCACCAGTCCGTGCGGCACTCAAGCCTCACGCGAGACCATTGCCCGCGCACTTAACGTCTTGCGCACCACCCGCTGGCTCAGCCTGGTCGACCGCTCACGTGATGCCCAAGGCTGCCTGCGTGGCTGTGTCTACGTGCTGCACGGCGATCCGTTGACTCCGGCCGAGCAGCTTGAACTCGACAACGGCTACGCGCCCCTGCTGCAGCAGAATCTCAGCCATGCCAACAAAGGCGTGCGGGATGTGACGCAGCACGTCATTGAAGAAATTCAGGCCGATACGCAGGTGGCCCAGGTCGACAAGGACCGGCTAGTTGCCGCAGTGCCGCCGTTGCAACAGCAGACGCTGCCGCTGACGTGCGGCAATGCGGAGAATTCCGAACCTGGCGAGCACCACCCCGTTCGGGATTCTGGCGCCGCCCTGTCCGATTCCGAACCTTGTGGCAATGCACCGGTTTCAGCTGGAGTTCGGGATGCCGACGTTGGCCGTACAGTACGGAAAGACAAAAGCAAAAAAAGTACGGTACTGGCGCAGGTGGAATTTGGCCGAGCGCGATGGCCCGAAGACTTACCGCTGAACCCGACTGAGCGACGCATGGCCTCCCAGGCAATGCGTCAGCTCGAGCCGGAACAGCAACAAGCGGTAATCAATGAAGCAGCGGTGCGCTGTGCTCGCGGAGAGATCCGCAAACCGGTCGCCTACCTGATGGGTTTGATCAAGCGTGCATGCCAGGGCGAATTCACCTTGTGGGCCGCCCGCGCCGATGCGTCGACCTCGGCGCCCACCCCTTCGCGGGCGTCCACGCCGCAGCCAATCCCGCGGCCACCCAGCGAACCATCACGCCGTAGCGGCCAGCGTACTGCCTCGCCCCTCGCCCTTTCCTGTCTTGAGGAACTGAAACAACGCTGTCGCGGGGTCAGTGCACCGACGTAGGTTGGACGTCGGTGGAATCAATGCCTCTGCAATCATTTCCAGAGACGTCCACTGCCGGAAAAATGCGACCTGATCAGCTTCGTGTTGATGCTCGTAGGCCTTCACGGACCAGCCCATCGTCGGCGTCATTCCGACGGCGAGGTACTGGCGATGGCCGATCACTACCAACTCAACCTGGGGTCCCTGCGCAGCAGCATCACCCTGACCCTGCACACGCATCATGCGGCGCGGCTGTGGCAGGGCCGCTCCCGCCGCGAGGGCGTGCATCCCATCCTCGGCATGCCTGGCTATATCGCCGTCACCAATCTGCTCAAGCAAGCCAGCAGTCAGGATGACCCGTACGCCGACTGGTTCATGCTGCAGCTGGAGGAAAAGATGCTGCAGACCAAGGCTGAGGTGCGCAATCTGGTCCACCAGGTCAGCCAGGTGGAGCGCGACCTGCCCACCCAGGTCGATGTCGGTGACAACCTTAATATCCACCCCGTTACCCTGCCGCTGTATATCGGCAGTCAGCTCGGCTTTCTCGCGGTCTACCTGCTCACCGATTACGACACCCTGGTCCGTCGTGTGCTGCTCGCCCACCACACGGCGCTGATCGGTCGGGTCGACATGGAAAGCTGGATTGATGGCGGCGCCCATCACCTGCGCAGCCTGTTCGGCCTGGCGCAGCACTACCGCTTGGCGGGCGTCACTCGGGGTGATATGGCCGCCAACAACGCCCGGGCCCGCGAAGCCCTCGAGAAGTTTGGCACGCCGCCCCAGGACATTCTGGAAGGCACCCGCCGCTCCCAGTTCGCGCCTCCGATTGTGCGCACTTCCGCGGGCTCTGTAACTGAGCTGCCTGAATCGCTGGAGGCCGAAGCCCCTCCTCTACCGGATGTCTCGGACGAAGGGAGTGACGCATGACCTTGGCTGAGGCGATTGCCCGACGCTTATCGACGAATGCCTACCGTGAGTTCGCACAAGGTGCCTCCCTAAAAGGCCTTTTAAAGCCTTTTAAGGGTAAGGGGGAGCTGCAGCAGTTCGCCGACACGATCCTGCGCCTGCGCACCCAGGTCGCCGGACTGATGGGGGTGATGCTGGCGATCATGGCGCAGCCACCCTTCGTGTTGCTCGACCTGCGACTGGTCATCCAGCACAGCGCGACGGGCACCGACTTTCTGCGCTGGCGCAGTCCGGACTTTCAGCGCATGGGCGTGCAAGTGTGGCAGGCAGCGGTGGTTCATCCGCACCTGCACCCGGAGCTGCGGCAGGCGCTGTACCAACTGGAGACCAACCGCGTGGTGCTGAACCTGCAGATGAGCAGCCTGCAATCGCTGTATCGGCAAGCCAATACCGGTGTCTGCAAGCTCGAGGCCGCCGAACACGCCCTTTCCTGTTCCCCCACCGAGGAGTAGCCCCATGAGTACGTTATTTGTTGGCGAAGGCAACATCGGCAGCGTGCCGGAGTTTCAGGAGTTCAACACCAACCCAGATGAACCGCGGCGCCTGCTGCGGTTGAACGTGTACTTTGATAACCCGGTGCCGCGCGAAGGCGGTTACGAAGACCGCGGCGGCTACTGGGCTCCGGTCGAACTGTGGCACCGCGACGCCGAGCACTGGAGCACCTTGTTCCAGAAAGGCATGCGCATCCTGGTCGAGGGACGCACCGTCAAGGAGGAATGGGAGGACAGCGAGGACAACGCGCGGGTGACCTTCAAGGTGGAGGCACGGCGCATCGGTATCCTGCCGCACCGCCTGGCGTCGGTATCCATGCGTGAAAAGGCGCAGGATTACGCCGGTTCCGGGCGCAAGGGGGGCGGCAAGAAAGCCTCGCGCACGGCCGGTTGATCACGTGGTACTCAGTGGAACGAGCGCCCGCCGCGCGATACTGCTGGGGTTCTTACGCCCTGCCCAGCGGGCAATCCAGGCTACCGGGCACTGTTCAGCTCCGCCGGGACCTCCCTTCCCCATCGCCATGCAATACGTGCGACACCTCTGCCAGGTACTGGTCCAGGGCAAGGAACGCCTGCCAGTGCTCCGGGCTCTCCTGAACCCAGGTGATCAACGTGGCGCGCGCCTCGGCATTGTCGGGTTCCAGGTGGGTGGCCATGAACAACTCGTAGGCCTTGATCGCGAGCGCATCCGTCTGACGCTGGTTTGATCCGTGCAAGGGCTTGCCTCCGTAGTGACGGGCGGGTCTTACAGGTATTTTCGGTGGTACGCCTCATAGGGTTGGCAGTAAACCTTTCAGGTCGTTCATATCTTTGGGTGGCTGGTCGACCATATGGGTCGAATTGGAGAGTGCCCCCATTGCCAGTGAAAGAGCCTAGCCCACATCACATTGGTCGCCAGCTGGCGGAGTACCGTCGCGCCCGCGATCTGACCCAGGCGAAGGTGGGCGAGCACCTGCGGATCTCCGGTGAAGCCGTGTCGCGTCTCGAACGTGGCGAGGTCGAGCTCTCAGTCAGTAAGCTGCTGCGATTGGCCGACCTGTATGGCTGCCCGGCCGATGAGCTGCTGTTGGCCATCAGTCCGCGCCCGCAGGATCAAGGCCAGCAGATCACCTCGATCATCAAGGAGCTGAGCGAGGCGGATAAGCAGTTTGCACTGCAGTTTCTGCAAACGCTGGCCAGCCACCTCGCACAACGCAAAGAGTACTGTCCCCGCCGATATGAGCGCGGCGCCGTCGCATTTTTGCTAGCACTCCCTAATCCCCCCGCCACCCTGTCGGTACTCACCGAGAGGGCCAAGCCATGCGCCTGTTTATCTGCGAGAAACCATCCCAAGCCCGCGATATTGCCCGCGTCCTGCAGGCCAACCGTCGCAGCGACGGCTGCCTACTGGGGCAAGGCATCACCGTGACGTGGTGCATCGGGCATCTGCTGGAAACCGCGCCACCGGAAGCCTACGGCGATTACAAACGCTGGTCATTGGAGCATCTGCCCATCATCCCCTTGCGCTGGAAAGTGGTCATCAAACCCAAAGTCGCCAGCCAGCTCAAGGTGATCAGCCAGCTGCTGCGCACCTGCAGCGAGGTGATCATTGCCACCGACGCCGATCGCGAGGGCGAGATGATTGCCCGGGAGATTCTCGAACGCTGCCAGTACCAGGGGCCGATCGCGCGCCTGTGGCTGTCCGCGCTCGACGATGCCTCGATCCGTCGCGCCTTGGCCACACTGCGTCCGGGTGAGCAGACGCTGCCGCTGTACTACTGCGCGTTGGCCCGCTCGCGAGCCGACTGGCTGGTGGGCATCAACCTGAGTCGGCTGTTCACCCTGCTCGGCCGCCGTGCTGGCTTCGAGGGATTGCTGCCGGTGGGGCGCGTGCAGACGCCGACCTTGCGGCTGGTGGTGGAGCGCGACCGTGCGATCGCGAGCTTTTTGCCGCAGCCGTTCTGGATCGTCGATGCCCAAGTGGAGGCTGATGGCGCAAACTTCAAAGCGCGCTGGCAGCCGCCGGAATCCGCCTGTGACGCCACGGGTCGCTGCATCGAAGAGGTCGCGGCGCAGCAAGCGGCTCGACGCCTGAACCAGCAGGCGACGGCGAGCGTTCAGAGCATCGATGTCGAGCACGTTCGCGAAGGACCGCCGCTACCGTTCGACCTGGGCACCTTGCAGGAGATCTGCTCCGCCAAACTGGGCCTAGGCGCGCAGGAAACCTTAGCCACCGCACAGGCCCTGTACGAAACCCACAAGGCAACCACCTATCCACGCACCGACTGCGGCTTCCTGCCCGAAAGCATGCTCGACGAGGCGCCACGAATCCTTCGAGCCTTGGTCGCCGCCAGCCCATCCCTGGGCAAGGCACTGCAAGAGGTCAACCTCTGCCGCCGTTCTCGCGCCTGGAACAGCAGCAATATCACCGCGCACCACGGCATCATCCCCACCGCCGTCTCTCTGGACCTGGCCCAGCTCACCGAGCGCGAACAGGCGGTCTACGCGCTGATCCGCGCCCGTTACCTGGCGCAGTTTCTGCCAGAGCACGAATACCTGAAATCACAGGTGCTGCTGCAGAGCGGGACCGATCAACTGCTGGCCCGCGGCAAGCAGATTCTGGCGCGTGGCTGGAAGGCGGTGATCGACGAAAGCCACAGCGACGAGGGCGGCGAACAGGCCCAGCGTTTGCCCACGCTAAGCAAATCCGCCGTGGTGGCGTTAACGGACGCCAAAGTCGTCGCCCAGCGCACCCAGCCGCCAAAGGCCTATACAGAAGGCACGTTGGTGAAGGCGATGAAAACCATCGCCAACCAAGTGGCTGACCCACGCCTCAAGCAGAAGCTCAAGGACAGTTGCGGGCTGGGTACCGAGGCTACCCGTGCGGCGATCATCCAGGGCCTGATCGACCACGGTTATCTGACCAAGAAGAAACGCTGCTTGGCGGCCTCGGCCGCAGCCCACACCTTGATTGAGGCAGTGCCACCGGAGGTGGCTGATCCCGTGCTGACTGCACTGTGGGAGCAGGCGCTGGACCGCATCGAAGCGGGCCAATTGAGCGTCGACACCTTTCTCGTCAAGCAGGCGGAGTGGTTGACCCGCCTGGTCCGCTCACACGCCTCGCTGACCCTGCGCCCACCTCCCGTCAAAGGGCCGCACTGCCCGGTTTGCCGCAGCGCCATGCGCCAGCGCAAGAGTCGCACCGGCAGCTTCTGGTCATGTACCCGCTACCCGGACTGCAAGGGCACTCAGCCGGTGGCCAAGCCCAAATGCTCGAAAGACGCATAACTTGACGCGGGCCAGCGGTGCTGGTGTAGTGATCAAGCCCTTCGCCGCTTGGCGACCAAAGACCGATTCGCTCCGGGCAGCTCGGTCGGACTCCTAGAGTTCGGAGCCACACTACTCAGCGTCCTCGGATCGCTTCTCAGTGTTTTCAAGTTACCCAGGCGGATGACCTGTACGACTTATCCTAGGTCGTACAGGTCATCCGCTTCGGCGACGATGCTCAGCTCCGGTGCCCGCCGGCGAAACACTGGGCACCTTTTGTGCGCGGATGCGTGCCAGTTGATTCCGACCCAGGCCACGACAAGGGTCGGTTGATTCAGGTGGATCGATAGCGGTGGTTTTGCGACGAACCTCGGTGTCCGATTGCTGGGTCAAGCGTGGTCCAACTCCTCCTAGCCTGACGACCGTTGGGCTATTTTTTCGCCGCTGAGAATCCACTGAGCACCAACCACTTCCGCTTACCTAGAGCGCGTTGAATCAGCAGTTGACGGGCCTTTCCCGGGGTTTTATAGATAGGCTGCACCGCTGTCGTTGACAGCGTCCCGGTAGCCAGAACCTTCAAGGCTACGCCCGTTTCGGGTGGTTCTCCCCAAGTGCGATCCGCGTTCGGTAGCTCGCACGGTTACTGCCTCCGGCAGTGATGAGCGCCCTCTAAACGATCACGTTTTTGTACGTCCCCTTGCGGAACTCACCAGCCGCCAGGGCCGGTGGCTGTCCGCGTTTCTGCTCACCAGGAGATCAATCATGACTACTGCAAGCAACAACGCCCCTACCACCTACTTCAACCTGCACACTCAAGGCATCGGTTACCTGAACCGTGTGCGCGAAGTCCCCGTTCGCCGTGGGCAAGCGTTCATGGCATGTGACATCGCCGCCTTGCACGGTGCCGCTGACGACGTCGAGTACACCCGCTTCGACTGCAAGGTCGCCAGCGGTGAACCCGACCGGCTGATCCGTGAACACCTGGAAGACGTCCGCGCGGAGCGCAAGGTGCTCATCGCGTTTCGCATTGGCGACCTTTGGGTTGATCCGTTCATGTACGAGAAAGGCGAGCGCAAGGGGCAACCCGGCGCGAGCCTCAAAGGCCGGCTGATCTTCATCGAATGGATCAAGGTCGATGGCCAATTCAGCTACCGCGCACCTGCTCGAACCGAGTCCGCTGCTGCTCCTGAGGCTGAAGTGGAAGTGGAAGTGGAAGTGGAAGTAGAAGTGGAGGTGGACGAGCCCGAAACTCACGCCGAACAGCATCAGCCTGCCCAGGCCGCTGCACGCAAGTCCACCGCAGCCCGCCAGTCTGCCTGAGGCAGCTTGAACGGCAACCACAGGCGCTCTCCCGAGCGCCTGTGGTTCATCTGTGTCGGAGGCCGCCATGGAAAGTTTCTGGCTATGCGAGGACTGCTTGCAGGCAGTCGCGTATGACGACTTCAGTGCACTGTCGCTGTACTACAGCGAGGCTGAGATCGACCAACGCATCGCCCATATGCGCAGCGAACTGCAAACCTTGTTGCCACTGAGTGCTGATTTCGATCCCTGCACTGGCACCGGCATTGAGGTCTTCTCCACCCGACCGTGCGAGGCCTGCCACAGCCCACTGCACGGAGCTCGACATCGCTTTACGCGTCAGTGACTCACCACTCTCTCACCAGCCTGGGGCTCTCCCCCGGGGGCGCTCCGTCTTCCACGAGGAATTGCCCATGAACACTGCTCAGATCCGAGTCGAGCGTCTCGATCCTGCATTGGCCCAGCGTGCCCGCGAGGATGCGTTGCTGACCGAAGCACTGGAATTGTTGGATCAACGTTACTTTCAGCGCGGCGAACAACTGATCACGCCGTGCGATGCAGCGTCCTATCTAAAGTTGCAGCTCGCACCCTACCACCATGAGGTGTTTGCGCTGCTCTGTCTGGACTCCCGGCACCGCGTGCTGAGCTTCGACATCCTCTTCACCGGCAGCATCGATGGGGCCTCCGTGTATCCGCGCCAGGTCGTCGTCAAGGCGCTCGAGCACAACGCCGCTGCGGTGATTTTCAGCCACAACCACCCCTCTGGCTGCTCGGAACCGAGCGGCGCCGATCGGGTGCTCACTAATCGTCTGATCGAGGCCTTGGCCCTGGTAGAGGTACGTGTGCTGGACCACATCATCGTGGGCGAAGGCACGCCGCTTTCGCTGGCCGAGTACGGCTGGATCTGACCATCCCCACCACGTGGAGGGTCACTGCCTGCACGGGGTGACCTTCGCATTCTTGGAGCGCCCCCATGTCCACTTCCCTTCGCAATCCCTTCCTCCGCGGCTTTCAGGACCTGAGTTTCGAACGTGTGGTGCAGATCAGCTACGCCGACGATTGCCCGCCCTGCTACCGATCCCTTCACCCTGCCCTGAATGATCTGCCGGATGACGGCATCAATTTCCAGCCGTGCCTGTTCGATGATGACTTCGCGGTGATCACCGATGGCGAAAGCGTACCCGAGTTTGTGCGCATGCCATGTCCTGCCGATGGTACCGTCAGCCAGGTGCTGTATCAGGTCACTGGGCTGCATCATGGCAAGCGGCAACACGTCAGCGATCTTCCCAGTGAGGAAGCTGCACAGGACTTGATTGACCAACTGTCCTTCGCAACCGGGCACTACAGCCGCAGTTGGGAAATCAGCAGTGCGCACCTGCCAGCAGAAGAGTTTGAGTACCTGCAGGTGTGCGCCTGGTGTCGTTCGCCCTCGGGCTTCTTCGAGTGCTTCGTACTGAACAGCAACAACGCGGTGGGCTGCAAGCTGTACTCGACGCCTTGGCTCAGAAACATTGCCGCGGGCGGCAGCTACTGCTGCATTGAGGAAGTGACTGCACGTCTGCGCGCAGATCATGTGCCACCGGTGCTGCTGCGCCTGCTCTTGATGGCCGGTGAGGCCGACACCGGTTTGCTGATCTTCGACCCTGATGCGCGGCCGCTCCCCGAACTGCCGTTGTTCACCGAAGATTGACCTCAAGGCGCCCTCCGGGCGCCTTTATCATGGTTGCGCCAGCGTAAATCGGCCGGCGAGATTCAATTTTTTAGTGGGGGCGCACTCTGGCTTTTCGACAAGGTGTCGGCATCTTTTGTCGAGATCTGGCCATGCATACTCCCACCCTCTTCACGCTTGGACTGATGCTCACGTTGCTGGGCTGCAGCACGCCGCCACCGGCGTCCCCCCCTGCGCCACCTGCACCGGCCCCGACGGCAGTGGCCAAGCCAAAGTCCCCGGTACCCGCCTGGGTCCGACAGGACCGCTACACCCTCGCCAGCACCCGGCCAACGCTGGAGCAGCGCCAACCGCTGTATCAGTTGGTCAACGTCCAGATCGCCCCCGGGCTGCACGCGACGGTCGGTGAAGCACTGCGCCACGTGCTCAAGCACTCGGGCTACTCCCTCTGTCCCGACAGCCCTGCCGTGGCGCGGTTGTTCCGCCGCCCCTTGCCGGCCGTGCATCACGACCTCGGTCCGATCTCGCTGCTGGATGCCTTGACCGTCATCGGTGGCCCCGCTTGGCGGCTCGACATTGACCCAGTCGAGCGGAGCGTGTGCTACGCCCTGCGCCTGCCCACGCCCGAACCACCCTCGACACTGGAGACCGCACCATGAAGGTTCACCATTTTCAGGCCTTGGTGATCGGCGCCCTGTGCCTGGGTGCTGCCGTCTTCGCGGCCGAAAGCTACAACCAGCACCAGCAACTGGCTGAGCTGCAGGCCGCCGCACGCAATGCCCCGGCTGATCCCAGCCCGTCATTGCGCCGTGATATCGGGGAGTTGCGCAGCACGCTGTCCACGCTGCCGCCACAAGTCGCGGCACTGGAAGACGCCCAACTTCAGCACACCAGTGCACAGGCAGCGCTCGGCCAGCGACTCGACAAGTTGGCGGCTTCCGTCAGGATCCTGCAAGCGGTACCACCAGGACCCAGCAGCGCCGAACTAACCGCCCTGGCGCAACGCATGGGCGCGGCAGAAGTGATACTGGAGAAACTGTCGACCGCCCCTAGAGTGCCGGCCGCCGCTGTGCCCAGAACGTCCCCCATCAGCAATCAATCAAAAGCCAAGGCGCCGCAGCCGCCCTTCACCCTGCAGGGTATCGAAACGCGCGGCACCGTCAGGTTCGTGGCCGCTCTGCCTGCCGGCGCCCATGCCCTGTCCACCGTGCACCTGCTCCAGCCCGGCGACAGCTTGAACGGCTGGCAACTAAGTGCGATTCGCGAGGGCCAGGCCGTGTTCCACGTCCCGGGCCATGGCGATCGCACCCTGCCCGTCCCGTGAGGAGGTGAACGTGCATAGGTTTTCCGCTGTTGCGCTCATCCTACTGCCGGCTTATGTGTTCGCCGATCAGGGCTTGAACGCCCCCAAGCATGTCGACGCGCAGGTGCAGTTCAGCGAGCAGTCGCCGCTGGCACGGCAGGCGTCTGCAGCAGACCAGGCCAAGGCCTGGGGCCTGACGGATGACGAGTGGACCACCTTTGAGCACCTGCAGACCGGCCCCCGCCATTACTGGTCGCCGCAGCTTGACCCGCTCACCACCCTGGGTGTTGAGGCCAATTCGGATCACGAGCGGCAGCGCTACGCCGAACTGCAGGTCCGTCTGGAAGCCAGGCGTGCCGAGCGCGAACTGGCCTACCAGAAAGCCTACTCCGCAGCCTGGGCACGGATGTTTCCGGGGCTGCAGCCCGTGCAGGGCATGAGTGACGATGCCGGCCCCTCGAGCAGCAGCCGCACGGCGCTGTTCGTGGAGGACCACTGCCCCGCCTGCGTGACCAACCTCCAGCGATGGCTGCAGGCCGGTGCGCGTCTGGATGTGTACCTGGTCGACAGTCAAGGCAACGATGCGCGACTGCGCCAATGGGCCAAGGGCGCAGGCATCACCGCTGGCCAGGTCAGCGGCGGCCAGGTCACCTTGAACCATGACCGCGGCCGCTGGTTTGCTCTGGGCGCCAGCCGGCCCTTGCCAGCCCGCTATCAGCAGGTGGATGGAAAATGGCAGCGTATCTTCTGATCCTCGCCCTGGCGATGGTCGGTGCCACCGCCGTTCACGCCGGTACGCTTCCGCCGCCGGCCTATCAATTGGCAGCCGCGCGCGCCGGTATCCCCGCCTCGGTGCTGTTCGCCATTGCCCTGCAGGAAAGTGGCACGCCGCTGCGTGGGCGGCTCATACCCTGGCCCTGGACCCTGAATGTTGCGGGTTCACCGCTGCGGTTTGCCCGTCGCGACCAAGCGTGTGTTGCGCTAAGGGAGGCGCTCAGCCATCACGATCCCAAGCGCATTGATGTCGGGCTGGGACAAACCAACCTGGGTTATCACCCGGACCGCTACCCCAGCGCCTGCGATGCCCTCGATCCCCGCACCAACCTCACTGTCACCGCCGAGTTGTTGCGCGCGCACTACGCCGAAACCGGCGACTGGGTTGTCGCCGCCGGCCGCTATCACCGGCCCGCCGGCGGTCCCCCTGCGGCACGCTATCGCCGTCAATTCACTCGTCACTGGCAAAGCGCCCAATCCGTCGCGACGGCACCAGGGCGGTCCCTGCCATGAGCCGTTTGCACTTGGTCGCCATAGCTCTCTGCCCCTGGCTGTCACTTGCCGCGAGCGCTGAGTCCAAAAGCCCACCCGACCCCACCACGTTGAATTGGGTGCTGCCGGTGCACAGCGCTCGACTCTCCCTTGGCGCCGTACCGCCAAGGACGTTGACCCTGCCGGGCATGACACCACTGTTCCTGGTGGGGCAGGACGCCGGCTCCCTGGAATGGTTATCCCGGCACGCCCACGCGCTACTTGAGCTGGGGGCCAACGGGTTGGCAGTCGAGGTCGACGGCGCGCGGGCGCTGCGCCGTATCCAGATGACAGCGCCCGAGCTGAACATCTGGCCAGTCAGTGGCGACGACATCGCCGAGCGGTTGGAGCTGGAGCACTACCCGGTGCTGATCACGCCGACCGGTCTGGAACAGTGAGGCAACTCCATGAGCGAACATGCGATGGAATCCCTGCTGCGCCCAGCGGTGGAACTGTACACCGTGGGGATCTGCGCCGGCGCCGGTGCGCTGTGCCTGCACTCGTCCTGGGCCGTGGCACTGTCGCCCGAGGTAGGGGCAGGTATGGCGCTGGCGTACACCGCGTTCGGCCTGAAACGGCTCAATGAGGCGCGGATCGTCCTGCGCTACCGGCGCAATATCCGCCGCCTGCCCCGCTACTCGCTAACCAGCCGGCAGATCCCGGTGAGCAGCAAGCGCCTGTTCATGGGCCGCGGCTTCCGTTGGACGCGCCTGCACACGCAGCGCCTGCTCGAAGCTCAGGACCCGGCGCTGGCCCACTATGTCAACCAGTCGGCTGCCCACCAGTGGGCACGACGGATGGAACAACTGCTGGAGAAGGCTCCGCCGGGGCTGTCGCTGCTGCCCCGCCTGACTGCCTGGGACAGCCCATTCAACCCAGTGCGTCCGTTACCACAGGTGGGAGGCTCGCCATTACTGCACGGCGTCGAGCCGAAGGAACAGGAAGCCAGCCTGCCGCTGGCCGAACGAGTTGGACATACCCTGGTGCTGGGCACCACACGGGTCGGCAAGACGCGCTTGGCCGAGGTGTACATCACTCAGGACATCCACCGCCCAAGCCGGGAGGTAGTCATCGTCTTCGACCCCAAGGGCGACGCAGACCTGCTCAAGCGCATGTACGTCGAGGCCCGTCGCGCCGACCGTGAGCACGAGTTCTATGTGTTCCACCTGGGCTGGCCGGAAATCTCCGCGCGCTACAACGCCATCGGCCGCTTCGGGCGGATTTCGGAAGTTGCCACCCGGATCGCCGGCCAGTTGAGTGGCGAGGGTAACTCGGCGGCCTTCCGCGAGTTCGCCTGGCGCTTCGTCAATATCATTGCCCGGGCCCTGATTGAACTCGGCCGCCGTCCGGACTACCTGCAGATCCAGCGCCATGTGGTCAACATCGACGCGCTGTTCATCGAGTATGCCCAGCACTTCTCCGCCCGCCATGATCCGCTGGCGTGGGAAGCGATCGTGCAGATCGAAGGCCGCTTGAACGAGAAGAACATCCCGCGGCACATGGTTGGCCGGGAAAAGCGCGTGGTCGCCATTGAGCAGTACCTGACCGCCAAGCGTATTTTCGACCCCGTCATGGACGGCCTACGTTCGGCCGTGCGCTACGACCGCACCTACTTCGACAAGATCGTCGCCTCATTGCTGCCACTGTTGGAAAAACTCACCAGTGGCAAGACTGCACAACTGCTGGCCCCGAATTACTCCGCCCTGGATGATCCGCGACCGATCTTCGACTGGCTACAGGTGATCCGCAAACGCGGTATCGTCTACGTCGGCCTGGACGCCTTGTCGGATGCCGAAGTGGCGGCCGCCGTCGGTAACTCGATGTTCGCCGACCTAGTCTCCGTCGCCGGCCACATCTACAAACATGGCATCGACCACGGCCTGCCAGGCTCCTCCAGCGCCGCCGACAAAGTGCCAATCAACCTGCACGCTGACGAGTTCAACGAACTGATGGGCGATGAGTTTATCCCGTTGATCAACAAGGGTGGCGGTGCCGGTATTCAGGTCACCGCCTACACCCAAACGTTGAGCGACATCGAGGCACGTATCGGCAACCGGGCCAAGGCTGGCCAGGTCATCGGCAACTTCAACACCCTGCAGATGCTGCGCGTGCGGGAAACCGCGACGGCGGAGCTACTGACCAACCAACTGCCCAAGGTCAACGTGCAGACACGCACCCTGGTCTCCGGCGCGACAGACACTGCCGACCCCGATGCCCGTACCGACTTCACCTCCTCCTCACAGGACCGGGTCACCACCACCGCTGTGCCACTGATCGAACCGGCACACATCATCGCCTTGCCCAAGGGGCAAATGTACTCGTTCCAGCAAGGCGGGCAACTGTGGAAGGTTCGCATGCCACTACCGAAGCCAGCCAGCGATGATGCGATGCCAGAGGACCTGCAGACCTTGGCCGCGCGCATGCGTGAGTCCTACAACGCCAACGCGGGGAGTTGGTGGAGTAGCGCGGGAGGTGCCCCAACGGCCGATTTCGACCCCGAGATGCCTCTACCAGGGCACAGGAACGCGCCGTAAGCGAGCGAGTACTGTGGAGACCCCATGCCGACCACTCCAGCCAGCCAACCTCCTGTGCAAAGACGTCCGGGACTGATCTTCGGCACGCTTGAGCTTTGCCTGCAGTTGCTCGGTTTGCTGTTCGCTTCGCTGATCTTCTCTATCGTCCTGGAGTTCGTGGGCATGCTGTGGTTCTGGCCCGACCAGGGCTGGCATCACAGCCATGCCATGTGGCTCAGTGAACTGGGATGGCTCAGTGATCACTTCAAAAATTCGCTGCTCGTGAAGGAACCCGCGCAAGCCACCGCTAAAGTCCTTCAGCATCTTAACGAATGGGTCGTGGTCCGCTCTGGCTGGGCGCAATCAGACACTCAACTCAAGCTCTTGATTCACGAGATGTCGGTGCAGGGCCAGTTTGCTCAAGTGTACGTTGTGATGCAGGACTACCTATTGGCCGCCCTATTCACCGTTTTTACCTTCGTCGTGCGCCTCACCGTCCTCACCCTGGCCATGCCCCTATTCGTGCTCGCCGTGATCACCGGCGCTGTCGATGGTTTGATGCGCCGCGACCTTCGCAAATTCAGCGCCGATCGCGAGAGCAGCTTTGTCTACCACCGAGCGAAACGGACATTGTTGCCATTGATGGTGAGCCCCTGGGTGATCTACCTCTCTCTTCCCACCTCAATAAATCCCAATTGGGTGCTATTGCCATGCGCTGCGTTGCTGGGGTGGATGGTGGCAATCACCGCTACAACCTTCAAAAAATACCTTTGACTGTCCGCTATCGACCCATTGCGGACATTCGCAGAGCCAAGACAATGAGTAGACCAAGTTTACACCTGGGCGGCACGCATGTCGGGAGGGCTGCCTTAAGCATTACGCGGGTAAAGAGCGAAGGCAGCTTCTGTAGCTCACGATCAACTTCGATTCGGACGCCTCCTATCCAGAAATACACATTCAACTATTTTTTCGCCAACGCGTACTGGTTCCGCACCAGCTCGCTTCCCCTGCAACACTATCAGGTTCATCGTCGATTTCCGCCATGCTCAGTCGCGATGCTTCGGGCAACAACAACGAACACAACGCGACTAATGCCAGCGCGCCAACTCCATACAACGCCACGCCTAGCGGATTGTGGTCAGTAAAGATAAGGATTGCAGTGGCGATGCTAGATGCCGTGCCGCCGCCCAGTGCTGCACCGATCTGATAGCTGGCCGAGATTCCCGAGTACCGCATATTGCGCGGGAACTGCTCCCCCAGAAACGATGGTATGGGACCTTGGGTTGCGCCCATCAGCAGACCGGTCAAGCTGTAGGCGAACAGGGCAATACCGAAGCTCATCATGCCTACCAGTTCGAAGAAGATGAACAGCCCGAGCGCCATAACCACAGCACCGAACACCATCACCGTGCGTCGACCCAGACGGTCAGACAGGTAGCCGAACAGCGGCGCGGAGAACACGATGGCGATCGACAAGGTAAGGTCGAACATCAACGCCTGGGTGCTGCCGAAGCCCACCTGGGTAGCATAGGTCAGGAAGAAGGTGCTGCCGATATAGGCGATGGTGCAGTAGCCAAAGGCGATCCCGGTGCACAGCAGCAGCTGGCGTGGACGCTGCCGCAAGGCATCGGCCATCGGTGCGCGGACCGCCTTCAGCGTGGGGGCGGCGACCGGTACCGCAGCTTTCAGGCGCGCATACAGGCCGATCAGCACCAGCGTGCCACCGAGCCAGAAGGGGATGCGCCAGGCAAAGCCCACCAGGTTGTCGTTGAAGGCGGCACTGACGATGGCGAACACCGCAGCGCCAAGGATGCCACCGACGCCGATGCCCATGCTCGTGAAGCTGCCCCACAACCCTCGCCTGCCCGGCGGCGCCGACTCGATGCCGAACAGCGCGGCACCGCCCCATTCGCCACCGGCGGCAAAGCCTTGGATCAGGCGCAACAGCACAAGAAGGATTGGGGCAGCGACGCCGATACTGGCATGGCTTGGCAAGCAACCGATGAGGAAGGTGCTCAGGCCCATGAGCAGCAAGGTCGCGACCAGCACCTTCTGGCGGCCGATGCGGTCACCGTAGTGGCCGAACACCAAACCGCCCAGCGGACGGGCGAAGAAGCCGGCGCCAAAGGCGCTGAAGGCCACCAAGGTCGCGGTTAGGTGGTCCATCCGGGGGAAGAACACCTGGGGAAACACCAGCGCAGCCGCGGTGCCGTAGATGATGAAGTCATAGAACTCCAGCGCAGTGCCCATGCCGGAGACACAGAAGGTGCGCAGCGCAGACCGGGACGACGCAGGGTTGGAATGTTCCGCATGCATTGTTGTTGTTCTCAGTGTCAGGAGGGCCGCCCTGTTCAGGCGGCACCGGGTGGGCTCAGAAACGTTCGAAGCCAGCCTTGGCCAGTTGCAGCGGCGTGCCCGCTACGTACTCCAGTGCGCAGCGCTCGGTGTCGATCCCCACGCTCAGCAGGGTTTCCCAACGCTCGGTATCGGGCATGGCCATGTCCGGGTGGAAGCAGATCGGTGCGCTGTCGCCTTGCGCGCCGCACATGGCTTCGGCACGGGCGCGCAGATCGGCGTTGCCCATCTGGCCGATCACCTGCTCCAGGTGCCCCAGACGACACTGGGTGTCGGCGCGGTCGGCGACCTGTTCGCCCAGGCTCAGCTGCGGGTCGAGGAAGTGGTTGGTGTGCAGCAACCAGCCGTCTTCACGCGGCAGCACCAGCGCCGTGCACTCAGGGCTTAGCTCGATGCTGACGGCACGCGGGCTGCTGTCCTCGCGGGAGAACACGGTGAGCACGGTGGAGGCGCTGACCCGCGCCGAACGGGCCAGTTCGATGGCTTCCTCGACACTGCTGGCGTCTTCGAGCAGACGGCGGGCAATCGCGTGCACCGGCACACCCCCGCTGTCGTTGTCGCTGGTGTGATGGAGAATGTTGAAGTGCAGGCCCAGACCTGCGCTGTTCACCCCCAGCTTGGCGAGCATGCCGAATTCACAGAACAGTTTGACGTTCATGCCACGCTCAGTGTGCAGCGCCAGCATCAGGCCGTTGGGGCAGAGGCTGTCATGCCAGTCCCAGGTCTGCAGGGTCTGCGGTGCACGCGGGCCGCGCGGTGCATGCACAGTGGTTGAATATTCGCTGTGACGGGTGCGCGCCGCCAGCACCTCGGTGCGGGCGTTCAGGCTTGCCAGCTGCCACAACGGCAGCTCGGCGCCGCTGGCCATACCGATCACCTCGGCTGCCAGGTTCGGGCTCCAGGCTTCCAGGGCGGCCAGGCTGTTTTCGCCGATGCGCTGCGCCTCGCGCAGGGACACGCCCACCCGCGGGAAGAAGTCCAGGTACAGCTGGGTGGTATGGCGGATCTGCTCGGCGAAGCGCTCGCCTATCTGGCGACCACGCTCGGAGGGCGTGCGGATATCGGTGACTAGGGTGTGGATCTTCACTGCGGGGGAACTCCTGGTACAGCAGGCTCGTGGCATCGTTGCTGTTCTGGAAAGAGTGAGGCCGCCTCGCCCCCTGTTGCATGTACCTGCCATGAGAGTGACAGGGCAATGGACCGGGCACGAAGTGGCCGCTGTGTTCAAGCGACCACCCCTAGCCTAGCGAGCCACCCCCGGTCGATCATCGCCACAACCGCACAACTTTTGTGCCTGAGCGGAACAATTGAGCCCCGCTGCCTGGTCACAGCCCCTGGCTGCGCAGTTGTTCATGCAACAAGGCGATGAAGGCCTGCACCTTGCGCGTGTTGCGCCGATGGGGCAGGTACAGCACGTGCACCCAGGGCCCGAAGGCACTCAACGCCCGCCAGTAGTCGGGCAGCACTTCCACCAGTTGTCCCTTGGCCAAATAGGGCGCGGCGCACCAGGTGGGCACGAACTGCAGGCCATGACCATCGAGCAAGCAGGCAAGCAGGAAGTCGAAGTTGTCGCTCACCAGTCGAGGAGTGGGCTGGCGCACGCGCAAGGTCTGGCCCTCGTGCTCGACCCACCAGAAGCTGCGATTGAGCAGAGGATGGCGCAGCAGCAGCCAATCGTGCTGGGCGTAGTTCTCCAAGGTGATGGCCCCACCACGCCGGGCCAGGTAGTCGGGGCTGGCGCAGAGAATCACGCGGTTCTCGATCAGCGGCTGGGCGATCAGCTCGGGCTGGTCGGTGGGGCCATCGCGCAGCGACAGGTCGTAACCGCCGTCGATCAGGTCTTCGTTAGCGTCGTTGAGGTTCACCTCCAGGCGCACCTGCGGGTGTTCGCGCATGAAGCGAAAGCACACCTGGTTGAGAAACGCCGGGCCGAACGACGGCGGCGCGGTGATGCGCAAGGTGCCACGCAGCTCGTGCTGCAACTGCTCCACCTCCTCGGTCACCAGTTGCAGGTGCATCAGGGCCTGGCGCGCGCCTTCCAGGTACAGGCTGCCGGCCTCGGTGAGCGCCATGCGCCGGGTGGTGCGCTCGAACAGGCGCACCCCAAGCTCTGCCTCCAGATGGGCGACAGCCTTGGTGATGGCCGAGGGCGTCTTGCCCAACTGCTCGGCCGCACGGCTGAAACTGCCGTGCTCGGCGGCGGCGACGAAGATGGTCAGGGCCGTCATTTTGTCCATGGTTTCTTCCTGTTCGGCACAAGCGAGGCAATGGAGGGGAGCGCGTGAGTATCCGCGCCTTTTCATCAAGCCCGCAAATGGCGCGGATTTGAATAGGCGCCGAGCGGCCTGTGGCTTGCACCAGGGCAATCACAGGCCAGGGATTGTTTCCTGATCGCGAAAAAAGTTGTGCCTGTCGTCGCATTTAACCGGCCTTGCGCGTTGGCTAGGCTGCGGCTCCATCCCAACAAGAACGAGGCATCGAATGAAGCACCTCCTGAAGATGGCGATCAGCGCGGGCCTGGCCTGCACCTCCCTGCACAGCTTCGCGGCAGTGGACGTGATCTTTCACAACGCCAAGGTCTACACCGCCGAACCAGGCCAGCCGCTACAGCAGGCGGTGGCGGTGGAGGGCGAGAAGATCGTCGCCGTGGGTTCGGACCAGGCCGTGCTGGCCCTGAAGGCCGACGGCACCCGGGTCATCGACCTAGGCGGCAAGGTGCTGATGCCAGGCATGCTCGACTCCCATTCCCATGCCATCAAAGGCGGCCTGCAACTGGAGTTGGCCAACCTGATGGGCGAGCAGATCCCTCTCGATGAACTGGAACAGCGCCTGCGCGAGTGGCGCAAAGATGGCAAGGCCGTGCGTGGTGAGTTTCTGGCCGTCGGTGGCGTGCCGGGGACCTACTGGGACGACATCCCGGCCCTGGAACAACGTTTCAACCACGGCGAATGGGCCGAACAGCCTCTCCTGCTGGCCACCAACGACATGCACACCGGGTGGGCCAACCAGGCCCTGCTCAAGCGCGCCAAGATCGACGCCAAGACCATCGCGGCATTGCCCGCCGAAGCGCGCAGCACCATAGGCCAACACCAGGACGGCACGCCCAACGGGTTTCTGGCCGACGCCAGCTACTACCCGGTGACCGACCTGCTGCCGCCGCTGTCCCACGACACCCTGATGACCGCCGGGCGCATGGCCCTGGACTACTCCAAGCAGTTGGGCATCACCGGCTGGATGGACCCACTGGCCAACGAACTGCCCGGCGCGGATGTGAAGAACGACTCGCTGGGCGTGCTGCCGGTCTACAAGGACCTCTCCGAACGAGGTGAACTGACGGCGCACATCGCCGCCCTGCTGATGGCCGACTCCAAGGCCCGCCCAGCCGACCTGGATGAACTGGACAAAGTGCGCCAACAGTTCCTCGGTGTACGCAATCTCACCCTGCCCGGCATCAAGGTCTTCGCCGACGGCGTCGCCGAAATGCCAGCACAGAGCGCGGCGATGCTCGAGCCCTACAAGAACTCCGGCCAACGCGGCGAACTGCTGCTGGACCCTAAGCACTTCGGTGAGCTGGTCGATGCCGCCGATGCCCGTGGCTGGCTGGTGCATGTGCATGCCATCGGCGATCGCGCCGTGCGCGAGGCACTCAACGGCGTGGAACAGGCCCGGCGTGCGCGGCACAGTGGTGTCCCGCACTCGATCACCCACTTGCAGATGGTCAGCGCCGAAGACTATCCGCGCTTCAAACAACTCGATGTGATTGCCTCGATGCAGTTGTACTGGGCCAGTGCCGACGAAACCAACGTCGACCTGGTCAAACCCTATGTCGATGAGCATGCCTTCGCCCACAGCTACCCGGCCCACTCGCTGTACAAGGCCGGTGCGACCATCGCCGGTGCAAGCGACTGGCCGATCACCACCCCGGAGCCGTGGAAGGCGATCTACCAAGCCGTCAGCCGCAAAGGCCCCAAGGGCGTGCTCAATGCCGACGAAGCCATCGACCGAGAAACCATGTTCCAGGCCTACACCCTCAATGCCGCCCGCGCCATGCGCCTGGAGCAGCAGGTCGGCTCACTGAAGGTGGGCAAGCAGGCCGACATGATCGTCCTCGACCGAGACGTGCTCAACGTCGATCCCGAAGCGATGCGTGACACCCAGGTGCTGCAGACCTGGTTCGCCGGCAAGCAGATCTACCAGCGCTGATCGCATCGCAGAAAAACCCGCTTCCACGGACTCGACACGAGTTCCTGTGGGAGCAGCTGCAGCCGCAAAACGCCCCTCCCCCGTTACACCGTGCACAACAACAATAAATGGAAAGCACCGAATGACCGTACGCAGCCTAATCGCAGGTGGCCTGCTCGCCTGCGCCCCGCTGGCCCATGCCATCGACCTCAACGACGATTTCAGCCTCGAGGCTAAGGCTGGCGTTTTCAGCGACTACCGCACCCGCGGCATCTCCCAGACCCAGAACGATCCCGCCCTACAGGGCTCGTTGACCCTGGCTCACGCCAGCGGCATATACGCAGGCGTATGGAGCTCGAACGTCGACTTCGGCTTCGGCAGCAGTACACGCCAGGAGCTGGACTACTACGCCGGCTACTTCTGGCAGATCAACGACGACGTCACCCTCGACACCTCGTACATCAAGTACGCGTACCCGCGCCAGGGCGACTTCAACTACGGCGAGTACCATGCCGAACTGCGCGCCTGGGGCGTGCTGCTGGGCGGCAACTATTCGGACAACTTCAACGGCGACCAGTCGATGTTCTATAGCTACGTGGGCTACACCACGCTGCTGCCGTACGACACCAACTTGCTGGTGCGCTACGGGCGCAACGACTACAAGGACCCGAGCTGGTTCGCCAATGACGGCGCCACCCGCGACGACTACCTCGAATGGGAAGTGAAGCTAACCCGCACGATGCTGTCGCTCGACTGGTCGGTCAGCTACATCGACACTGACCTCTCCAAGAACGAATGCGCCAGTTACCTCGGCTTCAAGGATATCTGCTCGGCCACGGTGGTGGTCTCGGCCAGCAAGACGTTCTAAAGCTGCGAGTTGCTACAAGCTGGCTGTTATGGGTCGAAGGAAGCAGGGTGGCGGCTTTCGACCCGAAGCGGTCACTAGCGACGGGCCGCAATCGGCCGCAAGCGGGCATCCCGAGGCATCTACAAAATAGGCATTTAGGACGATGCGCTAGGCTAGACCGTTATTCAGTTCGGGCGCCCTGAGAATCGCTCTTCAGGCAGTCCCACGGCGACAATAGCTTCGGCTTTCATAAACGTGCCATCCGAATCTGTCGGCTTATCCAGTCCTATCCGCGCGCTGGTGCAGTACAGCGTTGCATAACCGGGGCCTGCTAATACTGGGCAAGTGGTCTGAACACACGGGGAGTCGATTACGCGATCGACTGTTCCATCGGGCGCATAACGCACCACTCTGCTGCCGCCCCATTCGGCATTCCAGAGAAAGCCTTGCGCATCAATGCACGAACCGTCTGGAGCGCCCTGACCGTCGACTGTCGTGAACACGCGCTGGTGTTGCATCGAGGGGTAGTCGCAGCAGTAAATGCATCCCTATAGGGAATCGGCGTAGTACATGGTGGAACCGTCCAGGCTGAAACAGATGCTGTTCGGGATAGCTACTGCGGGAAGGCCGAGCGTTTCTGCTTCGAGCGTCGCCGCATTGAGTCGGTGAAATTTGCCGATGTTTTGCACCTGCTCGGCTGCGTCCATCGTGCTGAATACAAAGTTGCCGATGCGGTCGCAGCGGCCGTCATTGATCCGGGTTCCGGGCACGCCCGGTGTAGCTGCAATTTTGCTGAAACGACCAGTGCTCAGCCGGTAGTAGCCCAGGCAGGATGCCAACCCCATTAGCAATATGTCTTCGTCTGCCGTGAGGGCAAATGAGCCTAGTGACTCGGGCAGTGACCAACGCTGCACTTCACCGCTTGTGGGGTCCAGAGCACGCAGCTCCCAGCCGGGGATGTCGGTCCAGAACAGGCGTTCGGTTCTCTCACACCAGACAGGGCACTCGCCAAGCAGGCTGGTGGTGCCGTTAAGGGTTTTAAACATAGTTACGATCTACAGAACAGGATGGGGGGTGAGCAAGGCAATCAGTTGGAGAAAAGCGCTGACCACCTGTCACCGAACAGCGCGATAGCAAGGCCTGCGAGCATCACCATGGCCCCGACCAACTTGATTGCAGACACCGGCCTCTCCAATGCTCCCATCAAGCCGAAATGATCGATAACCAAAGACGAAATGATCTGTCCGGCGATAGCGAGGCCCAGCAGGGCTGACAGACCGATTTTTGGCGCAAGCACTACATAGCTGAGCAACGCGCCGGCACCCAGCACGCCGCCCAGCAGGCTCCACAAAGGCTGGGCAGGGATAGCTACCAGTGAGGCCGCTATCCCGCCACGCATCAATGAAAAGATGCCCAGACATAACGCACCGGCAGTGAAAGAGAACAGCGCGGCGGCTACCGAATCTCCTCCCACACCTTTAGCGAGTTGGCCATTCAGCGTGGTCTGCAGGGTTATGCCGAGCCCCGCACAGACGGCCAGCAGGTAGTAGGCTGCGTTCATCTCGCGCCTCCTTACTTGGCTGACTCAAGCGGCAGGAATCTCTCGGCAAAGATATCCGGCTGATAGCCTGCAGCAGCAAACAGATGCTCACGGGACTCGTCGATTGCGGCCCGCAGTTGCTCGCTGTTCAAACCCAGTACCTTGCCGTTGCGTTTGACGATGCGCCCGCCAATCATGACCGTGTCGACATTGCTGCGCTCGGCTGCATGTACCACAGTGCCGAAGGCGTTGCCTGACGGGTAAAGGTTGATGTCTTGCGCATTGATAAGAATCAGATCCGCCTGTTTGCCGGGAACCAAGCTGCCGACTTTGTCTTGCAAGCCGGCGCAGGTGGCGCCGTCGATAGTCGCGGCTTTGAGCAGGCCATGTGCGGGCAGAGTCACCACGGGATGATGGTCTTCGCCGCAGCAGCGCTGTTGGTGCATGCCCATGACACGTTGCAGGTAGAACGCCATCCGCATCTCCATGAACATGTCGCCGCTGTAGGAGGTTTCATTATCGACGCTCAGCCCCGGACTGATGCCGTGACGCTGGGCCGACTGAATGGCGAACATTCCATCTTCAATGCCGTAGTGGGCATCTGAACGTGGGCATACGTTAACCCGCACGCCAGCCTCGCGAAGGATCTTCCAGCCGGCGTCCGGCAGCGCGGTGCAGTGGTTGAAGATGTTGTCGGAACGCAGCAAGCCTTCGCGATGCAAGCCTTCCAACTCAGCGGCCATGTCCCCGCCAAAAAACTCGGTGATGATTGGCAGCCCCAGGCGCCTGGCCTCAGCCCACAGCTCAGGCTCCAGCTGCGCCATCACCGCCAGCGAGAGTAGCGGGTTGTCACCGTTCTTGATGTATTTTTCCTGCAGCCGCTCCAGGTTGCCGGGCCAGTGTGCTTTGTCCCACTCATCCGCCACCGGCGCCCCTGAGGCGTGTACGGCGCGTATGCCAGCATCGAGCAGTGCCTCAACAGCGGCATCGGAGTGAGCACCGGTGCGACTGTTATGCGAATTGTCCACGAGGGTCGTAATTCCGGCATCGATGCAGCCCAGTGCACTCAGCAGGTTGCCGATATACATATCGGCCGGACGATAGTATTTGGCGAACGAGAAGTGCGTGGCGTTGCAGTAGTCTTCCAGGGTGGCGGCGTTTGGGTTGATTCGACGCAGCTGCCCTTCCCAGGAGTGACGGTGCGTATCGACCATGCCGGGCATGGCGATCATGCCGGATGCCTCGATCACAACAGCGTCGCCGGCTTCGAGATTTTCGCCGATGGCAGTGATGGTGCTGCCTTCGATGAGGATATCGCCAAGAGCCAGATTGCCGACGTCCTCGTCCATGCTCAGCACCGTGGCGCCGCGGATAAGTGTGCGGGCGGCCGGAGCTGATGGGGCTTGCACAATGCTGCGGTTGTAGTCTGCCATGTCAGTACACCTCTTCAAATTTCGTTGGAAGAACTGTACGCAAGGCGATACTGCTGGAAAAAGATGGTTAAACTGTTTTTATTATTCATTTTAATCGAATAATAACGTCTTTCTGGATCATTGCCTTGAGGCGGTTAAACATCATGGATCGTATTCAAGCGATGCAGATTTTCGTACGTGTGGCTGAAGCAGGAAGCTTTATCCAGGCGGCGCAGACACTCTCTTTGCCAGCCTCGACTGTCACCAGCAGCGTCAAGAATCTTGAGAAGTACCTGCAAGTGCGCTTGCTGAACAGAACCACGCGGAGAGTCAGCCTTACACCTGAGGGCGCTCAGTATTTGACGCAGTGCCGAGAAATACTTGAGCTGATCGAACATACAGAGACCAGTCTGACGGATTCCGTAAAACGGCCGCAGGGGCGCTTACGGGTCGATATGCCGGGCGGCATTGCCCACTTCATCGTCATGCCGAAACTGCGCGACTTTTACCAGCGCTATCCGGATATCTATCTGATGATCGGCGTCAACGATCGACAGGTTGATCTGGTTCAGGAAGGCATCGATTGCGTCATTCGTACGGGTGAGCTCCATGATTCAACCCTGGTTGCGCGCCCACTTGGCCGGTTTCGCTGGGTGACCTGTGCGTCTGCCGCCTATCTCGAAGAGAACGGTACGCCGCAAACACCACAGGACCTATCGCACCACCGGGCCATCCACTACTTTTCGGGCGGCGCGAGGCAGCCGGGTGAAATGCGCTTCGCACGTGATACTGAAAAGATCTCAGTCCCAGTCAACGGTACAGCGGCCGTCAACGAGACGGGGCTCTACATCAAAATGTGCCTTGAAGGCTTTGGGCTGGTGCAGCTCGCTGAGAACGTGGTTGCCGAGCATCTGCGAGATGGTCGGTTAGTCGAAGTGCTTGCTGATTGGCAGCCTGCTTCGGTTCCTGTGCACCTGCTATACCCGCATCAGCGTTTTCTCTCGCCAGCCGTGAGAGCATTCGCTGACTGGATTGCCGGGCTCGTGCGTGACGGCGATTCAGCTTGAGGTCAGTGGCTGCAGGGCTGAACGAGCGGGTTTGAATATTCCTCTGGTGCGCAGATGGCGACGACGGCTCAAGGAAAGTGTTGATCGAGGTGCCGACGATAGTTGGCGATATCTTGCTCAATCTGTGGGTTCTTCTCGACATCGTTAGCGATGAAGGTAGGCAGTGCTTCCAACCCGAGGAACTGATTGGCCTTGTGGAAGTGCAGGTAGACGCCATCGACCCCTACGCCGTGGAAGAACTGCTCGGGGTCATCAAAGGCTTCCAAAGGCGCGTTCCAGGTCAGCGACAGCATGTATTTCTTGCCCTGCAATAGGCCGCCAGTGCCGTACTTTTTCGAGGCGTCATTACGTGAACGGCCATCGCTGGCATACAGGACGCCATGGCCGGCGGTGAAAACTTCATCGATGTATTGCTTGACGATCCAGGGCTCGCCCATCCACCAACCGGGCATCTGATAGATGATGACGTCGCTGTTGGCGATTTTCTGAATTTCCTCGTCAAACGAATAGGGGGCGTCGACCACTGTGGTCGAGACGCTATGTCCGAGCGCGGAGAGGTGCTCGGCGGCAAGGGTGGCGAACATATTGTTAAGTTTGCCCTTGGAGATGAGAAATGGCTTGGCGCCGTTGATGATCAGTACGTTGCTCATGGGTTTACTCAGTGGTCACGGCAAAGGTCGTAATAAGGCCGTGCTATGGTGATCGGCATGTTTGCTGGCTAGTTGTGTTGCAGGGTGGTGCTTCTGCAATGGGTGGGTTCGAGTTGAACATTGCGCCCTGCCAGCATTCCGGTGAATGCGCCGGCTACGGAGATTGCGGCGGTGAGCAACAGCGGTGCTGACCAGCCACCTGTCCAATCGTGCAGCTGACCCAGTAGCAAGGGACCTGCGGCTGCCATCAGGTAGCCCACGCACTGCGCCATTCCTGACAATGCCGCAGTGTCACCGGCGTTTTTTGTGCGCAAGCCGATAAAGGTCAGGCCGAGCATCATGCTGGCACCAGAGCCGAAGCCCAGGATGGCAGCCCACAAGATGGCGTAGCTTGGCGCGTACATGAGCCCGACCAGGGATGAAGCTGTTAACAGGCTCACGGTAGCGGCGGCCAGTTTCTGGTCTTTGAGACGGCGAAGCGTGGCCGCCAGAATCAAGCCGGGAATGGCCGTGGTCAGTTGCAGCGTGCCGTGAACCGCGCCTGCTTGCTCGGGGGATATGCCATGGTCCATCAGAATGGTCGGCAGCCAGCCGACGGCGACATAAAATGGCATCGCGTTCAGCCCCATGAACAGCGTGACCTGCCATGCCAGCGGCGAACGCCAGACGGCAACGGTTGGCGTTTGTTTCGCGCCGGCCAGATTCACGTGTTCGTGTTTTTTCAACTGTGGCAGCCACACTACCAGCGCCAAAAGCGGGGCGGCGACCAGCAAACTCAGGGCAATCGGCCACCCCCATGATTGGGTCAGCGGAATTATCATGGCTGAGCCGACAGCGCCCGCTGCGCCCATCGTGATGGAGTAAGCGCCGGTCATGGAGGCCATTTTCGTTGAGAAATCGCGCTTGATCAGGCCGGGCAACAGCACGTTGCCCAAGGCGATCCCAGTGCCTATGAGTACCGTACCGACGTACAACGCCCACGCGCTACCTGCGGAGCGGAGTAGGATGCCCGCTGAAATGATCAACAGCGCACCGAAAAGTGTGCGCTCGATGCCGAACCTGCGGGCGACCGAGGCGCTGAGCGGGGAGAAAGCGGCAAATGCCAGGAGTGGCAGTGAAGTAAGCAGACCTAGCGCTGAGGCGCTAAAGCCAAAATCGTTCTGGATGAGCGGCAAAACGGGCGCGATGCTGGTAAAGGGAACGCGTAGGTTTATAGCAATAAGCAGAATGCTTGCGACGAGCGCGATGGCATGCCAATTGATTTTTGTATCTGACATATTCTGTAGCTGTCCTCTGAAAGAAGACAACTCTAGAGAGCTTCAGGATTGGCTAATATAGATATTACGACAGCTGATACCTAAATTATGCCAAGCTCAAGAACAGTCATTTCCTCGCCAGAGGATTTCGATTCAGATCTCTTCGCTCAGGCTGCTATTGCCCTCAAGGTAGCGCCTGACCCCAATGAATCAGCTGACCGCTCTCATGATCATCGAAAAGGCCAGCTGATCCTGTCTTTGCACGGTGCGGTGAGCTGTCAAGTGCAGAGCGCATTGTGGCTTGTGCCTCCCCAGCACGCGGTATGGATTCCTGGCGGCACGCCGCACAGTTGCCGCATGACCAAAAATGCCCGAACCTGCTTTCTATTCATTGAACCCGACGCGGCAGCCATGCCTGAAGAATGTTGCACGGTCGCCATCACACCCCTTGTTCGGGAAATGATTTTGTATCTCGCTGAACAGGAACCTGCTTACCATTCCGAGGGGAAGACAGCACGGCTAGTTGCGGTGCTGCTTGAGCAGCTTTCTGATGCTCCGCTGAAAGAGCTGCACTTGCCGATATCAGACCATCCCAAGATCAAGCAGATCGCGGATACGCTCTTTGCAGACCCCGGTGATCGAACGACGTTGCGTGAGTGGGCTACTCGGCTTGCAACGAGTGAGCGAACGCTGGCCAGACTGGTGGAAAACACGACCGGGCTGAGCTTTGGACGCTGGCGCCAGCAACTGCAGTTGATGATCGCACTGAGTCACCTGGCAGAGGGTGTCCCCGTGCAGCGTGTGGCGGGCAATCTGGGCTATGACTCTGTTAACGCCTTTATCACGATGTTCAAGAAAGCCCTGGGAAAACCTCCCACGCAGTACTTTTCCTCTCTGCGCTAATGCCTTGCTTGTTGGCACATAGCGCCGAAGCTATCGAGCACTCACTGTCTGCTTCTGGCCGATAGCTGCCTGTTGCGAAGGGCAGCAATGGGGCGAAAGCTGCCGATCATGAGTGGCCGCTCTTGACCCAAGGCGGACATCTGTAGCCGGGGCCGCTTCGCGGCCCATCGCGGGCAAGCGCGGCTCCCACAGGTACAGCGCATGCCTGAAGGCTGGTGATATTCCTGTGGGAGCCGGCTTGCCGGCGATGAGGCCGGTACTGGCTACAGTGCTTTGGATCAGTGTCCGCCTTGGGTCGATTGCGGGCATTCGAGAACTGCTGCAATCGACCCATTGTAGACATTGCTAAACCACCAGAGCGCGTGTTGAAAAAGCAACAAGTGGTGCCAGACAGAAAAGGAAGGCTTCTGTTCACCCCAGTACTGCGGCGAATGCGTCAGGCGCTCCTCCTCCTCCTCCTCCTCCTCCAGAGCACCAAGGGCCGCGGACACAGGCGCGATGCAAGTGGAACTGCCCTTTTAGACTGAGGCATCTCGCCTCTGCTAGCGACCGCGCTCCCGATTCGTTAAAACCGAACCCTCTACATTCCCTTTAGCGCATGCCAACGCCAACCTTACTGGTCATGGTGAAGACCAGTTACTCAGCTGGATTTCGCCATGATGCTTTCCCCCTACCCCTTACTCATAACCTGCTTAGTTGCCCTCACGGCCGCCGCACAGGATGGGCGTGAGCACTCGGATCTTGGCCTGGTGCATCGGCAGCTCGATGCCATCGAGCTCTTGGCTGATAGAGCCCGTAGCAGCGCTACCGCAACTGATCGAGTTCGTTATCGCTTCGACTACCCCAGATTAACGGCAGACTTGGAGCGCGTCCGGCACGGTATCAGCAACTACCTATCGCCCTCACGTGCGCAGCCGGCCGATCTGGTCGAGCTTACCGGTGATTACCGTACTGACGCGCGCCACACGAGCCCCTCCAATGAGCATGACTGACGCTCAACTCAGCGCGTTTTCTGCCGTTGCCGGGTTTACCCCGCAGCTCAGTTCGGTGCTGTGGCGCTCATCGGTGCTAGTGCTCGCGTTGCTCTGGTGCACCTGGGCCCTGTGGACCGGCTACCGCGGCTGGGCGGCCGGTAACCTCAATTTCGGTGCGCTCGGCGGCAGCACGCTGCGCCTGGCACTCGCCTTGATCGTGCTCATGTTTTTCATGCTGTCGTAATCCGGAGACCTTGCCATGAAACTCTCCCGCCACTTCATTCGCCCGTTTCTCCTGCTGGGGAATACCTGTTCCAAAGCCCTGTTCGGCGGTCTAGTTTTGCTGAGTTCGACGTTCGCCATGGCCGACCTACCGACTATGGAAGCGCCCTCTCGCGGCGAGGGTTCGGGGCTGATCGATACCATCAAGAACTACGCCTACGACGGCGGCATACTGCTCGGCCTGTTGATCGCCACCCTAGCCTTCCTCGGCGTGGCCTGGCATTCGCTCACGGTCTACGCCGACGTGCAGAACCAGCGCAAGACTTGGAAGGACCTCGGCGCCGTGGTCGGGGTCGGCGCGCTGCTGGTGGTGGTGATCCTGTGGTTCCTCACCAAAGCCGCGACGATTCTGTGAGGTCATCATGTCCGACGTCCCTGCCACCCTGCCTGACGGCACACTGACCTTCCTGCCGGAACGCCTCAACCGTGACCCGGCCGTCCTGCGCGGCCTCACCAACGACGAGATGTGGGTCGCCTTGATCGTCGGTGCCGTGTTGGGCGTGATCCTCGGTGCACCGCTGGCGGTGGCCACCGCCTCCATCGCGACTCTCCCCACCTGCATGTTCCTATGCATGGCGTTGGTGCTGCTCGGCGGAGGCAAGCTGCTGCGCCGGGCCAAGCGTGCCCGCCCGGAAACCTGGTTGTACCGGCGGCTGCAGTGGCACTTGGCGGTGCACTGGGGCATTGGTTCGCACCAACTGATCCTGCATTCGGGACCGTGGACCGTGCGCCGTACACGCCGGCATAGAAGAGCCAACCCATGAGCCGCTTCCGCAACAAGGTGGATGCGCAGCAGGCGCATATTTTCAGCCTGCGCCTTGCCGTGGCCATCCTGGCGCTCCTGTGCTGCGGGCTGTGGTACGGCTGGCAGGCCGCTCCCTCCGAGCTCACCATTCACGTACCACCTGATCTGCGCTCCGGCAGCACGCGCAAATGGTGGGATGTTCCGCCCGAGAACATCTACGCCTTCGCCCTGTACATCTTCGGCCAACTCAACCGCTGGCCCACCGACGGCGAGGTCGATTACCACCGCGCCATCTTCGCCCTGCAGCCCTATCTAACGCCCGCGTGCAAAACGTTCTTCGACGGAGACTTCGAATATCGCAAGGCCGCTGGCGAACTGCGTGGCCGGGTGCGAGGAGTCTATGAAGTACTGGGCCGCGGCTACAGCGACGACCCCGACTTGCGGGTGAAGCAACTGGATAAGCACAGCTGGCTAGTCAAGCTCGACCTCAACGCCGACGAATACTACGCCGCCGAGCCAGTAAAACGCGTGGTCGTACGCTATCCGCTGCGGGTGGTGCGTTTCGATGTCGATCCCGAGCGCAACAAGTGGGGCTTGGCGCTGGACTGCTACGAAGGCACACCGCAGAAGCTGACCCTGCCGGGAGGTGCGTGATGATGCGTGTATTGATCCTGATTCTGATAATGGCCAGCGGCTGGTGTTCAGCGGTCGGCGCCGTCGAGGTCAAATACTGGGACCGCCTACCCTTGGCCGTTCCGCTCACGGTGGGCCAGGAGCGGGTCCTGATGCTCGATGAAGACGTTCGCGTTGGACTGCCCAGTGCGATCGCCAGCAAGCTCCGCATACAGTCCGTAGCTGGTACGGTGTACCTGCGCGCCGCCGTGGCGTTCCCTCCTACCCGGCTGCAGCTTCAGTCGGTGAAGACGGGCGACATCATCCTGATCGATATCGAGGCGCTCGAGGGCAGCGAGGCGCTGGAACCAGTCAAGATCGTGGCCCAGATTCAAGTGCCGGACGCGGACACCAAAAAAGATGCAGCACCCTCGGCGACGCCGGTACCGGTGGTGCTGACCCGTTATGCCGCGCAGAACCTCTACGCGCCTCTGCGTACCGTGGCGCCATTGCCGGGTGTACGGCGTGTGCCGCTGACCGACTCCATCGCATTCAGCACCTTGCTGCCCACCGAACGAGTTTCGATCAAGGCGCTTGCAGCGTGGCGGCTCGGCGACTACTGGGTAACGGCGGTAAAGATCGTGAACCGCGGCCCCGACAAAATCGCGCTGGACCCACGTCACCTGCAGGCCACGCTGTACGCCGCAACGTTCCAGCACCCGGACCTCGGCCTCGCCGGCACGCCTGAAGACACCACCGTGGCTTACCTCGTCACCCGCGGCGGCGACCTGAAGCACGCGCTGCTGTTGCCTCCGCCAACACCAGAGGCCGCCGATCATGAAAGCTAACAGCCTGCTGAAGTGGTTGGTACCCGGGGTCCTGCTGGGCATCGTGCTGATCATCGGCAAGTCCTGGATGGCCACGCCGGACGGTCAGCCCGCTCATGATCCGGACAAAACCACGCTCAGCGCGGAACAGGCCAAGGCCCTTGGCATCGCGGGCGATACCCCGCGCGACACCGTGGCCACCCTGATTGGCCAGGTCAAGGCGATGCGCAGCGAGATGCAGACGCTGAAGAAAGGCAACGATGCGCTGCAAACCGAGAACAACCGGCTGCGCTCGCGCGAAGGCAATATCGACACGCGCATCCAGAGCACTTTGAGCAGCGTCACCCAGCAGGTCACCGAGCAGCGCCAGCAGGCCAACGATGCCCGGCAGAAGGCCGAACAGCAGCACCGCGAAACCCAGGGCCTGCTGTCCAGGCTCAAGGACCAGCTTACCAGCAAGCCGGCCGCGAAGTCGGATGTCCCCGCAGGCTTTGGCCTTGAGCCCAGCGACGGGCAACAGTTTTCGGGGGCGGATTCCGCGTCTGACGCAGTCCAGTGGATCGAGCCGTCGAATGCACGCGCCGGCCTGGACGACACCAGCAAAGCGGAAGGTCCGCTGTCATCGCTGACGTCGACGTTCAAGGACCTGCACGGCCTGGACAACAACGCCATTGATCGTGGCCAGGACCGTTTGCGTGCCGTCGCCAAAGGCGAGCGTGACTTGGAGAATGCCCAGGACCGCGCCGAGGGCGCCAAGCCCGCCTATACCATCCCCGAGAACTCGACGCTGATGGGCTCGATCGCCATGACCGCGCTGATTGGCCGGGTCCCGGTGGACGGTACGGTGAACGACCCCTATCCGTTCAAGGTACTGGTGGGCCCGGACAACCTCACCGCCAACGGCATCGACCTGCCGGATGTGGTCGGCGCGGTCATGAGCGGCACCGCTGCCGGCGACTGGACGCTGTCCTGCGTGCGCGGCCAGGTCGAGTCGATAACTTTTGTCTTCAGCGACGGGACCGTTCGCACGGTGCCACAGCCGCAGAAGGTTGTTAGCCGCAATCGCAGCAGCGCCCAGACCTCGGACACCGAGAAGATCCGTGGCGGGCTGGGCTATATCTCCGATCCCTACGGCATTCCCTGCATTTCTGGGGAGCGCCGCTCCAACGCCCAGCAATACTTGGGCAGCCAGAGCCTGATCACCGCGGCCGGTGCCGGCTTCGCCGCGGCCCTGGGCAGCGAGCAGACCAACACCTCGTTCATCAACTCGGCCGGCGGCAGCCTGGGCCTGACCCAGAACAGCGGCAACAGTGCGTTGAACTCGGTCATCAGCGGTGGAATTGGCGACATCCGGGAGTGGATCAACAAGCTCTATGGCGAAGCCTTTGCCGCCATCTACGTGCCGCCCGGGGCCAAGGTGGCCCTGCACCTGGACCACGAGATCAGCATCGACTACGAGCCTAAAGGCCGGAGAGTGAACCATGAAAGCCCATCCATCTCGGTACTGGATCTGGATTAGCCTGCTGCTCGGCCTGCATCTGAGCGGGTGCTCCACCAGCAAAGAGGAAATGCTGCCCCACGGCGATCACACCATGCTGGACATCTGGAACGGCGGTGGCTCCGTCGGTTCCCAGCAGCAGCTGCAGGAGGCGCGTGGCGAACTGCGCCGTCCAGTGCTCGACCCTGAGCGCCTGATAGGCGACCAAAGCGCTTACACGCGCACCGCCGCCAACGAGATCCGCGCCCAGTTCCCGCGCCTGCCCAATCCGGACCTGGTCATGTACGTGTACCCGCACCTGGCCGGTACCCAGCAGACCCCGGTACCTGGCTACTCGACGGTATTTCCGCTGTACGAGAAGGTCCAGTACGCGCTGCCCGGCGAACGCTTGGACGACCTGTGATGGCCGATGATCCGAGTCACGACCCGCCACGCTGGAAGCCCTGGCGCGCGGCGCAGCGCCGACGCGCGACGCTTGCCGACGAGACCATCCAGTACGCGCATAACCCCAGCTTCACCGATCACCTGCCCTGGGTCGAATACCTCGAGAATAAGCAGTGTTTTCTGCTCGACGACAACCGCTCAGTGGGCGCGGTGTTCGAGCTGCAGCCGATCGGGACCGAGGGCCGTGAGCCTGAGTGGTTGATGGCGGCCCGTGACGCCCTGGAGGATGCGCTGCAGGACAGCTTCGACGAACTGGACCAGGCGCCCTGGGTGGTGCAGTTCTTTTGCCAGGACGACAGTGACTTTGCCCCGTACCTGGAACGCCTGGAGCGCTATATCGCGCCCCGCGCCCGCGGCACACCATTCACCCAGGCCTTCTTCACGTCGATGCAGCGTCACCTCGACGCCATTGCTAAACCGGGAGGGCTGTTCGATGACCATGTCGTGTCCCACCTGCCCTGGCGCGGCAGCAATCGGCGGATTCGCCTGGTGGTCTATCGCTGGCTCGGGGACCAGCGTGACGAAGACGGGCAGAGCCCGACTCAGCTGCTGAGCCGCACCTGCGACCGCCTGGTGGCGTCGCTGCAGGCCTGCGGGGTCAGCCCTCGACGATTGACCGGCCGCGACTTCTACACCTGGTTGCTGCCCTGGTTCAACCCGTCTCCAGCCCTCACCGGCGAATCCCCCGCAGCGTTCTATCGACGCGTGCCCTATCCGGAGACGGACGACGGCGAGGAGCTACCGCTGCCGTTCGACCACGATTTTGCCGAGCGGCTGTTTTTCCAGGAACCGCGCTCCGATAGCGAACAGGGCCTCTGGTACTTCGATCAACAGCCCCATGCGGTGATGGTGGTCGACAAGCTGCGTAGGCCGCCGCATATCGGCCAGCTGACCGGCGAAACGCGTAAGGGCGAGGCGTTGAACGCCTTGTTCGATCAGTTGCCCGAGCAGGCGGTGATGAGCCTGACCCTGGTGATCACGCCCCAGGATGTGCTTGAGGAGCAGCTCAACCGTCTGGCGCGTAAAGCCATCGGCGAGAACCTCGCCTCGACCCAAACCCGCCAGGACGTGGAAGAAGCGCGCGCGCTGATTGGGCGCAAGCACAAGCTGTACCGCGGCACCTTGGCGCTGTATCTGCGCGGTGCGGATGAACAGCAGCTGCGCCAACGTTCGGTCCAGGCTGCCAACGTGCTGCTCGGTGCCGGCCTGCAGCCGGTGCGCGAGGGCGATGAAGTGGCCGCCTGCAACAGCTACCTGCGCTGGTTGCCGATGGTCTACAACCCCGCCCGAGATACGCGCAACTGGTACACCCGGCTGCTGTTTGCCCAGCATGTCGCCAACCTATTGCCGCTTTGGGGACGCAGCATCGGTACCGGCAACCCGGGCATCACCTTTTTCAATCGTGGGGGTGCACCGCTGTCGTTCGACCCGCTGTCGCGCTTCGACCGCTCGATGAATGGCCACCTGCTGTTGTTCGGCCCGACCGGCGCCGGCAAATCGGCCACCCTGGTCTCGATCCTGATGCAGGTCATGGCCGTGTACCGGCCGAGGCTGTTCATCGTTGAAGCGGGCAACTCCTTTGGCCTGCAGGGCGACTACTTCGCCACGCTCGGCTTGTCCGTCAACAAGGTCCAGCTCAAACCCGGCAGTAGCCTTAGCCTGGCGCCGTTTGCCGATGCCCGTCGGCTGATCGAGCACCCGGATCAGGTGGCCAGCCTGTCGATCGAAGACCTGGATGAAAACGCGCCGGACAGTGATGAGCAGCGCGATGTGCTGGGCGAATTGGAGATCACCGCACGGCTGATGATCACCGGTGGTGAAGCGAAGGAAGAGGCACGCCTGACCCGCGCGGATCGCAGCCTGATCCGCGAGTGCATCCTCGATGCCGCCCAGCACAGCGCCGCGACCGACCAACAGGTACTCACGCGTCATGTCCGCGATGCCCTGCGCCAGGTCGCCAGCGACGCCCATTTGCCTGACAAACGCCGGGAACGCGCGCAGGAGATGGCCGAGTCCATCGACCTGTTCTGCCAGGGTTTTGAGGGCGCCCTGTTTGACCGGCCCGGCACGCCCTGGCCGGAGAGCGACGTGACGATCGTCGACCTCGCCACCTACGCCCGCGAGGGTTATGAAGCGCAGATGTCGATCAGCTACATCAGCCTGATGAACACGGTGAACAACCTCGCCGAGCGCGACCAGTACCTCGGCCGGCCAATCATCATGGTCACCGACGAGGGTCACATCATCACCAAAAACCCGCTGCTGGCCCCCTTTGTCGTCAAGGGCACGAAGATGTGGCGCAAGCTGGGCGCCTGGTTCTGGCTGGCGACGCAGAACCTGGCCGACTTCCCCGACGCGGCGCAGACCATGCTCAACATGATCGAGTGGTGGATCTGCCTGAACATGCCGCCGGCGGAAATCGAGGAAATCGCCCGTTTCAAGAAACTCACGCCGGCGCAGAAGGCGCTGCTGCTCTCCGCGAGCAAGGCCTCGTGCAAGTACACCGAGGGCGTAGTCCTGTCGAAGAACCTGGAAACACTGTTCCGCGCAGTGCCGCCGAGCCTGTACCTCGCACTAGCCATGACCGAGCCCGAGGAAAAAGCCCAACGGTGGCGATTGATGGAGGAGCACCAGCAGTCCGAGCTGGAGGCCGCCCTGCAGATCGCGACGGAGATCGATCGCCTGCGCGGCATGTTATGAGCGATGCCGCCAGGACTGTTCGCAATCCCTTAGTTCAGCAAAAAATCGACAAGAGCACATTTGTACTCTTTCGGTATTTTGCCTGACTCGCTCTCCCAGATCAGCCGCCAGACGAAATCGATAAACGCGGGCTCAGTTTGTTTCCCGTACTCCAGTGCCGGATACGGGATGCTGAAACTTGGCGCATGGATGCACACCGCTGCCACCTGCCGAGCGTTGCCCATGAACGTGACCGCCTCTACCGCCTGCAGATCACCGAAGCCCAGCAAGACCGGCCGAAGTCGTGCGCTCACTGCGGCGGTTCTGCTCATCGCCACCGAGCAGTGCCTGGCACTGACCACCCCGACCATCATCGCCTCCGTCACTTCGCTGCAGTGCCTGGAGTACCGGGTCGTCGGGATCTGCTACTGGCTGCTGTGCACGCCGTTCGGCTGCACGGTGCGAACCTCGCCGAAGATCCGGCATTTCATTCCCGAGCTGGTGGTGTCGAGTTACGCCGACACCGGCGCCAACCCCTGGAGTGAGATGTCGGCACTGTCGATGCCGACGTCAGCATCCCAAGGCGGTGGCAACCTCATCACGCCTTCGCTGCAGCGCGATAACCTGCCTCGGTTCAAGAATGTCGACGGCATCGGGCACCCCGGCGGGGCTGCCCTGACGGCCTTTGCGCACACGTTCGGCTATGCGTGCCCAAGCGGTGCCGTGCCGCTTGCGCCCTACTACCTCAGTACCCTCGACCCGCTGGCGTGGCGCCAGGCCATTCCCGAATCTGTCTACCCGCAAGCACTGGTTCCGGGCATGCGCGAGATCGGTAACCAGGCACTCGGCGACATGTGGGGTAGCGTCTACCCACGCCACGGTTTTCTGGTGCAGCCCGACGATTTCAAGGCGGCTGCCGTAGTGGCCCAGCGCGCCAGTGATTTCATCACCCGCGCTGGCCAGCCGCATGTCTACGTGCCGTTGCAGCCAATGCCCGCTCCCGGCTACTGGCCGCCGCAGCCGGTGATTGAGAACAACGTCAACAACCACCGCTGGCAATTGCTCACGCCGGTGATCCAAAGCACCTGCGCCATCTTCCCCAGCGCTACGATCCAGAGCGCCGACGGCGCCTATGCCTGGTCGCTGTGGCGGCCCTACCGCTGCTGCCAGCGCATGGGCCAGACCTTCCTGTTCAGCATCGATTTTGACGGAGGCCAATGATGAAGACACTCTCGCTAGGTCTGCTGTGCTTCCTCGTCTATGCCGTGGGCAACGCCGCCGAGAACGGCTACCACCTTGGTGACCAGGCTCAGGTGCTGGACGACCGGGTGATGTACACCATCGGCGGCGGTTCAGCGGCAGGAGCGCCCTCCTCGCTCTACCGACCCAATGGCCTTGGCGTGGGCATGTCTTGGCGCGCCAACATGATGTGCGGAAACATGAACCTCTCGAACACCCTGCAGAACCAGCTCAATGGCGCCACCCAGGGCTTCCAGCAGATCATGGGCAACGTCATTCAGAACGCCACACAGGCGGTGATGTCGCTGCCGGCGATGATCATCCAGCGGGCCAACCCCGGGTTGTACGAGCTGCTGAGCAATGGTGTTCTGCAGGGACGGATCGACTTCGACCGATCCAAGCTCACCTGCCAGGCAATGGCGGCGAAGATGGCCGACAAGGTCGACCAGGCCGGCTGGGGCGCGCTGGCGCAGAACCAGGAGATGCAGCACAACCTCGAGCAGTCCGGCGGTGATGCCGTGACGGCGGTGAAGGACACCGAATCCAACAACGGCAACAACGGCGTCAGTTGGGTCGGTGGGAAAAAAGCCGGTGGCAACGGCCAGCAACCCATCCGGGTGACGTCGGACGTGGTCAAAGCCGGCTACAACCTGCTGCACAACCGGGCGGTCGAGGATACCTCGGCTCTTGGTTCGGCTTGCCAGAATGGCGCCATCTGCCAAGCCTGGTCGAGCCCCGAGGAAGCCTCCGAGTGGGCGACGCGTGTGCTCGGGGAAACCGAGGTTCAGACCTGCGACGACTGCGAGACGCTGCGGGTAACTGCCGGTACCGGGCTGTCGCCGCTGATCCAGGAAACCTACACGGAAAACCTGGAAGGCTTGCAACTCATGGTCTCGGGTGCCGACCAGCCGACACCAGAGAACCTGGGCAAAGTCTCTAGCCCGTTGCTGCAGGTCTCCCGCGGCGTCATCGAAGGGCTACGCGACGACCCCGACCAGAACCTGCTGGCCCGACGCCTGGCCAGCGAGACCGCGCTATCGAGCGTGATCTACAAGGCGATGCTGCTGCAGCGCACGCTGTTTGCCGGCAGCCATGAGCCTAACGTGGCCTCAGCACAGCCCGCCACCAGCGCCCTCAATGGCAACGTCGAAACCCTCGAGCGCGAGATCCGCCTGCTGCAAACCGAGCTGCAGGTGCGCCAGTCGCTGGCCACGAACACCGCCAGCCTGGTCCTCGATCGCCACGCCGGCGGTGCCGACGCCTCGCGTAGCATCGATCAGCGTGATCCGGAGCCGGACCGTTTGCGCCGGGCCGAACAGGAGAGGAGCACGCCATGATCTTGTTTTCGGTGAGGTCCACGCTCGCACGTGTGCTGATGATCCTCGGCGCCATGCTGGGCATGTTGATGATTGCTTGGATGGCGCTGCACCTGTCCGTGACCCAGCTTGATTGGGTCCAAACAGCACGCTCAAGCACGCACTATTTCGCGTGCTGGCGCGCGCTCTTGTACACCCTGATTTTTGCCGGGTGGGCCGCAGCGTTACGCAGGCGGCCCAAGCCTGAAGATGAGCAACGGCTGAAGCGCCTGGGCTTGATCGGCTTCAGCTCGATCATCCTGGTCGAACTGTCTCGCGTGTGAGGTGCAAACATGAACATGAGCACCAACAGCTATCTCGAGTACTACCTGTCGCTGCTGGCCTGGATCATCAACAACGGCATCTGGAACACGTTGGCAGACACCGGACTGTTCGCCGCTCCCTTCGGTGCAATCATCCTCCAGGAATGGCTGTCGGCCCGGCAACAGGGTGCCGACGAGGGCAACAAAGGGCTGTTGTCGATCCCTCGCATCGAGAACCGGTTGTGGATGAGCTACGTGGTCATATTGTTTGGCTGCATGCCGTTTTTCCCGCTGAACCTTTCATCCGTGAGCTTTGACTATGCGGCGAGCCAGCGCTGTGGCGTGTCCATGGCGAAGCCCGCAGACACGGCCTGGGGCACAACCTTCAACACCATCGGCGAGAAGTCAGCGAATGTACCGGTGTGGTGGTTCCTGGTGCATGCCACGAGCAAAGGCATCACCGCCGCCGCGACCGCGTCGATCCCCTGCGCACCTGACATCCGTGCGATGCGCATGGAGATCGACAGCTCGCGGATCAACGACCAGGTACTGCTGCAGGAGGTCGCCGACTTCACTCGAGACTGCTACGGCTTTTCCCGCTCGAGGTTGTTTACCAATCGGCCCGAACTGGACGAATCGCAGAGCTATGACGCTTCATGGATTGGCTCGACCTACCTGCTGAACACACCGGGCTATTACGATACCGATCGATCGCGAACGCCCAGAATCGATTGGCCATACGACGAGACCCGTGACACCTCCCTACCCCAGCTCGACAACGGTGCTGGTTATCCCACCTGCAAGCAGTGGTGGAGCGATGGCACCATCGGATTACGTGATCGTTTGGTGGCCGAGGTCGATCCATCGCTGATGTCGCAGTTGCGGGGTTGGCTGACTGGGCGCACCACGACCGAGATCGAAGACGCTACCTTGCGAGAACTGGTGAGCCCGCGGCAGCAATCGTTGAGCATGGCACCCGGGCAGGTGTTCCAGGACTACGGCAGCAGTGCCCGGGGCGGTTCACTGACACAAGGGCTCAACAACCTGGCCACCAATACCGGCCTGGCCCTGGGTTCTTTCAGCAATTTCCCGGCGATGAATGCCCTGCGTGCCGCCCTACCCATGGTTCAAGCCTTCCTGATCATGGGCACGATCATCAGTTTGCCGCTGGTGCTGCTGATCAGCACTTACCAGCTCAAGGCGCTCATGACGATTACGTTCGCGCTGTTCACCCTGCACATGCTGACGTTCTGGTGGGAGCTTGCGCGCTGGATCGATTCGAGCATGCTGGAAACGCTGTACAACCAAGTCTCCGCCACCGAACAGCTGCTTTTGTCATTACCGACGGCAGGATTCATGGACGGGACGGTTACCGCGCAGGTGATCGAGTACGTTATGGGCGCAATGTTCGTGGTGCTGCCGATGTTTTTCCTCGGCGCGATGAGCTGGGCTGGTTACAACGTTGGCAGCAACGTTCAAAGCTTGCTTACTCAGGGCGTGGAAAGCGCCAAACTTCAAGCTGGGAAAGGATCATCTGAAGTTGTCGGGGGTATTCAAAAGCTCAAGTAAAAATCAGCGTAGTGATCCGTGGTCGTCATACATTTCAGGATACTTTAAACGATGGCGAGGGTGACTCACTTCGAAAATATCAGGCTCATTATCAGGTGCAGTTATTGGCAATGCTGCGATTGTCCAAAGCGCAAGCATCCCAAGCGCTAAGAAAAGCGCAACTGACGCAACCGCAAGCAAAATGAGCAACTTGAAAATCTGCAAGCCAAATTGCCGATACTTGAAGGGCACTGAAGCTAATGCACTGGAGTGAAGCACCGTCGTTTCGAGTCGCTTGACCATCTGGCCAGCACCAACCGCAGCGTGTATGCAATGCTTGCCGATGCTGGTCCGACTGGAGGTTGAAGAAGCTGTAGTCGACATTTGATTGGCTCCTTTCCCGTCATTTCGCTCGCGGCCATTTGGTTACAGCCAACTTGGATCCAAGCTTTAGCTTACTCTGCTGCCGCTGATTTCCATGACCGTTGATCACCTGAGGGTAGCGAATTATCACCGGTGGCGCTCAGTGGACTGGTTCGCTCGACCCGTGCGAAAAACACCATTGACGCTTTTCGGCTCGCTTGTTAAACCAGTTGTGCAATCGCTGGTTTTCCGGCATCCCAGGTAGCCATAACCTTTGAGGCTACGTCACGTATGTGATGGTTACCCCCCAAATGCGACTCGCGTTCGGCAGCTCGCATGGTCACCGTTCCCCGGTGATGAACGCCTTCTAATCCCCGTAGCTCTCTGAGCCTGCGTCTTCGACGCACCTAACCCAATCCATTCCAGTGCTGGGAATTCTCCCGCATGGGTGGCATTCCTCCGCACCTTCTGGAGGATCTCACCATGTTGCGTTTCACAGGCACTGAACTTCACGCCGTGTTAGCAGAGGCCAGTATCAACGGTTGCAGAGTGATATTGGTCAAAGACCACGGCGTCTACCTAATGTCAGAGGTTGGCGAAAGCAAGCCGGATGGCGGTGGGCGTAAACGCGTGGCTTACGCCACCGGTTGCAACCCTGCCGTCGACGCCTTCGACACCTGGTGGAATCGCGCCCGCGATGAATTTGGCGGCGATGATTTTGCCGAGTACTTTGACATCAATGATCCCGTTCTCGCCAGCCTTCGCGGCACTGCAGGATCGCTGGTGGTGGAGGCCACCTCCACCCACCTGTACCTGGCCGCCGAGGTTGATCCTGCGGGAAAAGCTTGAACGTAAAAGCAAGCACTTCGCGCTTCCCGAGAGGCACTTAGCGGGCCTTTCGGGAGGCATTACACACTACGTTCAGACTGAGTGGAGATCGCCGCTGGTCAGGAATTCAAGGCCGATAGTCTTCCTTGGAACACCCTGGATAGACCCGTTCAAAAGAGGTCAGGATCGGAGATTGACCCCACGCTCAGGCGCGTTTTAATGGACGGACGCTCCCTGCTCGGCGGGTTGATCGGATCCGGCAAATCCACACCAAACCTCAGAAAGGTGACGCGGAATCTGCTAACCGGAGGCCTCCATGCCCAGGATGAACCACCTCTCCACTGCAATTGTGCTGAGCCCAGGGGTCTGGCGGCAGTTCATTGAACCCGCCACAGGCGAGGAGCCGGTTGGACAATCTGCACTGCGCTTGGCTGGCCTGCTCAATAGCGCGCTGATCTCTGCACCGCTTGCCCTGCACCGTCCCATAGCACTGCAACTCGACCTACTGAGCAACGGCACTTCAGAAATTGCCCATTTGCCGCAGCTTCAGCTGGCTCGCGTCACACCACGCAGCGGCCCGGCTTTTTTGCTCGTCCGACTGCCTGATGAGAGCGCGGTAGACATCGCCGCCCTCTGACCCAGTTAGCACACTCACTTCCCCTCTACCCCACCGGGAACCCTTCCCGGTGGGGAGGTGTTCCCCCTTCACAACCGGAGAACGCCATGTCCGATATCTACCAGGACGTCACCAACAAGATCGTCAGTGCCCTGAGCCAGGGCGTGATCCCCTGGATCAAGCCCTGGACCACCACAGGTTCAAGCGCTGACGGTCCTTTTCCCATCAACGCCATCACTCGGCGTCCCTACGCCGGCATCAACATTCCGCTGCTGTGGGCGGAGGCGCGACTGCGTGGCTTCACTCAAGATCGCTGGCTGACCTACAACCAGGCGCGCAAAGCCGGAGGCCATGTGCGAAAGGGCGAGCAATCCACCCTCGCGGTGCTGTACAAACCGATGAGCAAGGAAGCGCACGACGAGGACGGTCAAGTCGTTCGTGATGAACAAGGCAATATCAAGATGGTGCAGTTTGCGCTGCTGCGGACGCACTGCCTGTTCAACATCGAACAGACCGAAGGCTTACCGGGCGAGGAGCCAGCCTCCGCTGAGCACGCCGAGCCCGCGACCTTTATCGATCATGAACCGGCCGAGCATCTGCTGGTCGCCAGCGGGGCGCGCATCGAGCATCGCTACGGCGATGACGCGTTCTATCAGCCGATTCGTGATCTGATTCAGCTGCCTACCAAGGCGCAGTTCGAGGACGTCGGTAGCTACTATGCAACGGCTCTGCATGAGCTCACGCACTGGTCGGGCCATCGCACTCGTCTGAACCGGGAAGGTATCACCGACGGGCATGCATTCGGCTCCACGGCGTATGCCTTCGAGGAGCTGGTCGCAGAAATGGGCGCCGCGTTTCTCTGCGCACTCACCGGTACCACGGGTGAGTTGCGGCACGAGGAATACTTGGCGTCCTGGCTGAAGATACTCAAGGAAGACAAACGAGCCATTTTCCGCGCCAGCGGTCAGGCGCGGGAAGCCTCTGAGTATCTGTTGGCCTTGCAGTCCGCTCAAGCCACGGATACCCCTACACGTCTCACCGCCTGATTTCATTCACCCAGCAAAAGGCCCCGATCTGGGGCCTTTGTTTTATCTGCTGCGCGGCACTGGCCGCAGGCAGGAAGCCAGTGATTACTGCAGCCAGCTCTCAACGGTGTCCGAGCCGTGCTCCTGCTTCCATTGCTTGAGGATCTTGTGGTTGCCCCCCTTGGTTTCCACAACCTCACCGCTCTGCGGATGCTTGTAGCGTTTCACCTCGCGAGGCTTGCGCTGGCTGCTGCTGGACGCACTCGCGGTCGCTACACTCAGGCCCTTGGTCGGATCCAGAATGCTGATCACCTGGCGCAGGCCCATGCCGTACTGTTCCAGCAACGCTTTGAGTTTCTGTTCAAACTCGATTTCCTGCTTCAAACCGGAGTCGTTTTTCATGGCATCCAGCTGTTGCAGCTGCGCGGCCAGTTGCGCTTCCAGTGCTTTGAACTCGGCAAGTTTGGACATGAATAATATTCCTAGGCGTGGGACAAGTGCAGGGATAATAACTGAGACCGCGACTTTAGCCGAGGGTTTACTTAAAGCGTACGAGCTCTTGCGAGGTGCAGGTAAAAACTACCTCGCCTGGTTACTCAATCAGACAAGTGCTGACACATGAGCGCCACAAGTTGCCTCGGGTGTGCGCTGTTCCCGATCTTGAACACGATATCGCGCTGGCTGCGGGGCAGTTTTTTCCACAGCGCTTGGCCGCAGATCGGATGGCCGCATCCGTGCCATGAATCCGATCGGCCAGTAACACGACCAACACTGCATCACTCAACGTCATCCGCGCCCCTGCTCTAGTAATGATGCCGGGCAGTCTACGCCCTGAACAAAGGGACCGCTATTCCGAGCGGCCGCCGATTCCGATGGACCTGGCTTCGAATTATCACACACGCGAAAAAGGCCAAGGCGGTAAAGGGTAACGGCGGCAATGGAAGGGGGCGCAAGGGTAAGAGGCTTATCCGAAAAGGCAAAAGGACTTCCCGAACGAACAGCAGGTCATGCGATGAAACGCTGGTGGTTGAAATTTCGAAAAGGTGAGGCGCCAGAGCTCACTCCCACTCCCTTCGTCGAGGGCTTCATGGTTCCGCAGTCGGCTGAACATCTGCTCGCCGTCGATCACCGAAAAAGGCTGCTCGAACGTATCTGGCAGTATACGGCCCTCTCCGAAGCGCAGTTTGATCGGCTCTACCTCGAGCCCATCCGCCGCTACGCCAGCTTCGTACAGCAACTTCCGGCCAGCGAAAGCCATCATCACGCCTATCCCGGGGGCATGCTCGATCACGGGTTGGAACTGATGGCTTGCAGCTTGAAGCTGCGCCAGTCCTACCTTCTCCCCAGTGGAGCTGCACCGGAAGACCAGGCTGCACAGGCCGATGCCTGGAGCGCTGCGATTGCCTACGGCGCCCTGCTTCATGACATCGGTAAAATCGCTGTCGACCTGCAGGTGGAGTACCAGAACGGTGAGTGCTGGCACCCCTGGCACGGCCCGCTGAACCAGCCCTACCGTTTCCGCCACCACCCCGGCCGCGATTACAAGCTGCACGGTGCCGCGGCGGGGTTGCTCTATACGCAGATCCTGTCACCCGCCCTGCTCGACTGGCTCAGCAATTACCCCGAATTGTGGAGCCAATTGCTGTTCCTGCTCGCCGACCACTACGAGCACGCTGGGACACTTGGGGAGCTCGTGCTGCAGGCCGACCGGGTGTCCACCGCGCAAAACATCGGTGGTAATCCTGCGAAGGCTTTGCAGGCGCCCAAGCACTCCCTGCAGCACCACTTGCTAACGGGACTGCGCCATCTCGTCAAGAACGAGTTCAAGCTCAACCAGCCCGGCGCAGCCGGCTGGCTGACCGAAGACCACCTGTGGCTGGTGAGCAAGACCACGACCGACAAACTGCGCGCACATCTACTGGCCCAGGCTGTGGACGGTATCCCCATCTCCAACATCGCCTTGTTCGATGAGCTGCAGTCACATGGATTGGTGGAAGCGACACCGGAAAGCAAAGCGGTTTGGAACGCCACTGTCTCGGACGGTGACTGGCAGCATCGCTTCACCTTCCTTCGCCTGCAGCCGAGTCTGATCTGGGCCGATGAGCTCCGACCAGACTACTTTAGCGGCACGATTGAACCAATGACGGTCGCCCCCCTGCCAACTAGTGAAACCAGCGAACCGAGTACAGCTGGGCCGCAAACTGCCGCGGATAAGACGCGGCCGGCCGCCGCTCCCCAGACTCAGGATTTTGATTACCTAGACGATCTGATGAATATGTTGGAGGAGCCGCGTCAGCCTGAGACCAACTCAAGCACTAGAAGCGAGCAGTCTGCAACTACACCGCCCCAGGATACCATCGGAGTGGCCTTTCTAGAGTGGCTGCGCGACGGTCTGCGCAGTCATCGATTGGTGATTAACGACAGCAAGGCCAAAGTCCACACCGTGGAGGGTACTTTTTTCCTGGTCACTCCGGGCATTTTCCAACGCTACGCCGCGGAGCATCCGGAGCAGGCGAAAACGGACGATGAGATTGCACCTTGGCGCCACATTCAACGTCACTTTGAGAGGCTGGGAATTCATCAGAAACGAGCTAACGGACAGAACATATGGACCTGCACGGTAAGAGGGCCTCGCAAAACAAGCCTCCTAAATGGCTACCTTATTCTCGAAGCAGCAAGCATTGCCGATGTCACTCCAACTGCAAACCCATTCCTTTCATTGCAAATATCTGGGTAGTTACGCACCCTGCGATGGAAGCTGGTTGCGCTCGTATTTACCCTAACCGCGATAATTCACGCCATTGAGCTTCCGATGCCCATGATCGCTCGGTTATCGATAATAGCATTGCTAAGTCACGCGGATTATGGCAGGGCTATGGGAACCTATCTGCACTCTGGGCCAGCGAGGGGCACCGTGCGTTCGAGACCGCGATCTTCACTCCCGGATGCAATGAAGCCAAAGTCAAGCCGCCATCAAAGGGAGGCCCGTCGTCGTCCATGACTAAAACACCAGCTCAGCAACGGCTTGCCCCATACCATTCCAAAGCGGCAACTGAATACTTTCCAGATGCTCATCGTCGACCACGAATGCAAGACTGTACCTCGCGCGGGTGATAGCCACGTACAGCTTGTTCCTGGACTCCTCCGTTTTGTCCTTATCGAAAACCTTAAGGTCACCGCCTAAATACTTGAGATGTTTGTCCGGAGAAATAATCAGAACGCGATCAAACCCAAGACCTTTGCTGGAGCCGAAGGTGTGACAGGGCATGCTAGGCGGCAAATAGCTTTTGCCCATAGACGACGACCATCGCAAGACCTGAGGATTGAACGCAGCGAGATACTCGCTCACCTGTGAGCGTTTGATGACGAAGGCGCCGTAGTGGTGGGCCACTTCATCAGGAACGTTCTCTACTTCTGATAGAGTCTTGTCATAAAGACCGGGGTGAATCGTGTCGGATAGATCACAGATGTCCTGGATGCATCGACGGTTCTTCGCCAGCGAGCGCTGTTCAAACTTCAAGCGCTGGAAGTATTGGATCTTCTGCAGCGGCGTTTCCGGCGCCTTATGGCCGAACGTAGTCGTGTAAATGGTTTGACGAAAATCACCGACACAGCAAATCGAGTCAGGCATGACCTTACTCAGCGCCTTGATGACGTCGTAATCCCAGCCCACCAGATCCTGAACCTCATCGAAAAAGACCCGCTGATAAATTTCCCTCAGCCGCTTAGCAGGAGCATTCTTAGACGCAGCCGAGACCCTCGTCGCCAATTTCGCGAGCAAGCCGGTATAGGCTTTTGTCTTACAAGAGGTCAGATAATGGAGCGGGTTCAAGCCGTCCTCGGTCTTCTCCCCTCTATTGGGAAACCAGGTCTTCGTACCCGGGATCAGGTGAGGGTTCTGCTCCGTGAACATTGTCGTAGTGATACGCTGAGGGAACACAAAGTGTTGGTACGGTCTCACCTTGTCTTCCAAGTAGAAAGAGAACAGACCTTTGACGACAAAATCGTCACAGCTTCTGCCGTACACCTCGACGAAGCGAGAACGCAACTCGGCCTGGTTGCTCATCGTGTAGGTAACGACCAACACGCGTCCACCCGCCTTGATGACTTCGATAGCATCTTCAATGATTTTGTGGGTTTTGCCTGACCCGGCTCCAGCGATCCAAAATTCATTAGCCAAAGTCGAACACCTCATCCAGAAATGCCGGATACTTGAAATCCAGGCTCCCATCGAAAAGCTTGATTGCCGAATCGACCTTGCGCGCCCCCTTGCCATTGCCCTTGACGCTTTTGAACCAATTGATCAGAAATTCGCGACGTTTATCCAATCCGGCTTCCTCCTTGTAGAGATTGAAGGTTTGCGTGGATAGCGCTTCCTTCGCGAAAGCGTTCAGCGTTTTCAGGTCAGTCGCATTGGCGTAAATCATTGCGGGCTCAAGCGAGAATTCCTCGTCTTTGGCTGAGGAGATGAGCTTGATGTTTGCAAAGGCCGCATAATCGTCTCGGGCCTTCACAACGTTGCCGTTCATTTTCACGATAGTTTGAATTTTTTTCAGGTTTTTTGAACTTATTTGAAGAATGGCCGCATGTCCCGTGCGTGAAATCAGATCTACCCATCAGATGTGATTGACACACGTGTCAACGTCTATAGCCTTGTAATTGAGGGCTGCAATTGCGCATTTGTCGGGACTGGGTACCAGCAAGAGCCCCCCCGGAATTTTGGCAGCTGAGAAAGCTGGTTTCTCTGAAGTAGTGACGACGGGCATAGCCGGTCGGATTCTGAACCCAAGGTCGCAAGGCTGGGAGCTAAAGGATCGCTGCGACTACTCCTCAAACCTACCGAAAAGGCACCTTTGGGTGCCTTTTTGCTTGATGCTTGGCGTCAGTTGCATCGTCCAAAGGCTGCGTGGCTAGGCTCAAGCGGGCTCAGTTGCACAAGCTTGAGTAGAGCATTATCCCAGCTCGGGTGATCAGAGAGTGGAAGCGCGAGGCCTCAATTTGGGACCGCCCAGCAGTGTAGGATTCAGCATATCGACATGAATGGAGGCCTTCCCCTTCCTGGTTTACAGCGCCTGATAGGCTGTATTTTTCGACCCCATGTAAACCACTTTTTTCACTGTAAACCACAGTGGTTTACAGTGAAAAAAAGTGGTTTACAGCTGAGCTCGTAATCGGTGGAGAGACACTTTTCCGTCCCTAGACAGCGGCCTTCATGGACTGCTGGAAGGGCGAAGAGCTGTTTAACCCCAGAAAGGGGGTTAGCAATGATCCTGAACTATCGATTTCCGGCGGTTCGGGTGGGTGTTTCCGGAATCAGTTTCTTGACCATGGCGTCGGTCCTGTAGGCTTCTTCAGCGTCGTCGGACAGCGCCGCCCAGCGGGACGGGCTGATGCTACGGCAAAAAAATCGAGCGGATGGAGACCGGGACAAAGCCTGACAAGTCGAATGAAGTAATCTCTCTAGTTCCCGATTAGCTGCGATATTCAAATCTTATCCGACCTAATTCTCTAAATATTAAAATAATAATACGGTAAACGTAGTAGATAATACATTGCCTCCGTACGGTGGGCGCCAGCTAACTGTTGCGCTGGATGCTCGGCGCAAAACAGCCGCTCGGCCGCTGACGCGTTCATCGCCGGCGGTTCCGCTGATACCGTGCGCAGCTATCAGAGCGCCCTTGCCTAGGGTCAGACGTACTATCCACAACTGACCCGGAGTCGAGATGAACAGATTCGAGAACAAAGTGGCGTCGTGACTGGAGGTGCTGGCGGTATCGGTTCCGCAATAGCAGCGCGCCTGGCAAGTGAGGGGGCGACGGTCGTAGTCAGCGACGTCAATCTGCAAGCCGCGCAGGACGTTGCCAAACAGATTGAGGGCTCCGAAAGCCAAAAAGATCACACCCGTCGTACTGTCCATCCAGCGGATAGCCTTTTCTTTACGCAGCACCGTGGCCAACGACTGGGTCGCACCGATCAACACCAACGACACAGCAGCCGAAGCAGTACCTGAATCCCCCAAAGGCCGAATGTCCAAGCAGCCAGTGGTTGACCTTGCGGAATGAACTGGGGCGGGAACGAAACGTAGAAAATCCACACTTTCGGATTCAGTAGGTTCCCCATCATCCCCTTCACGAACCAGTTTGAGGACGCCTTCTCTGGGATGCCAAAGGCTGTCTACGCAGTGATTTTCGCCTTCCAGAGTGCTCCCGAAAGTCAGACCGCCGCTTAAACTCACCACCTTCGTAAACCGGGCTGCCCCAGCAGACCTGGCGCGGAGGATTGTCGGCACTGACCAACGGTCAGATAATGCGGTAATGCTCGCGACTGGTGATTTCGAAACAACTGATGGCCTCTCTAAGCTCCCCTTGTAGGAGAACAGGAGCTTGGCCTTTTCGTGACCTTGTTCTGATCATGGCTAAAGCCATCTATCCAGCGAGGCAAAGCCAACCGGCAATGGCCTGTTGCATGTTCCGCTGATGTAGGCGCTTTTCAGAAACTCCCAACTGGCCATCAGCGATGGCCAGATTCCTGAACACGACAAATTTGCTTAGATCTTATGTCGACCTCGAGCCGAGAGATGGTGGAGGAGTCAGTCCTTACTTGCGTAAACCCGATCAGCAAACCTGGAAATCGCATCAGCCATCTCCTTCGGCCGTTCAGGTGCAAGGGCATGGCCTGCTCCGGCAATTACTTGGTGTTCCACTCGATCACCCAGCATCGACTTGAGTATATTGGGAATTACAACTGCATCCTTTTCAGCTTGAAGGTCCAGAATGGGCACTGTGTTACCAGCAGACCAGTAGCTCTCAACCGGTGTGCTATCTCGGGCGTGATCTTGAGCCACATGTGTTTTGTCATACCACCCGGTTAACCACGCTCGCGCATCATTGCCAGGGGCGAAGAATGCTAGCTCAAGGTATTTGATTCGCTGAGCTTCAGGTAACGCATAGTTGCCCGCTCCCTTGATCGCTTCAACCATCCTTCCATAGGGCTTCTCCGACGATCCCGGAGGCAACTTCCCAATGGATGCAGCAGCCAATACCACACCTTTCACAAGATCCGGACGATCAACCGCAAGCACGCGTGCGGGCTGGCTTCCCCAGGCATGACCAACGACAATTGCAGCCCCGGTGTGGGCCTTGTCCATCACTAACGCAACATCGGCAGCAAAATCATGCAACGTTGGCGTGTCCATGGGGGCCCGGCTTCCATTGACACCCCGAGGCTCTGGTCGAATCACGCGGTAACCATCATCAGCCAGGTAGCTGGCTACCTGATCGTAATCGTGAGCACCCCGGCCCTTAGACGGCAGGATGACGATGGTTTTTCCAGATCCCTGAACCAATGCCTCAATGTGGACATCCCCCTTGCTCGCAGTCAGGATGGAGACATCATTCTTGGCGTGAGCAAATTGGCTAGCCAAGCAAAAACTGAGCAGAGTTAGTGAAGTCGCAAAGTAGGTAGAACGCATGGTCTATGCCTCTTATTTTTATCTGGTATGCGAAGGCTGATACCTGCCCCGCTGACAGCAGACTATGCATTTAAAAAAAACTGACAAATACCGTGTATTGATAGCTGTTCATGACAATTGAGCATGGCTCTCTTCAATCCGCTCCCTCGGTGAAAGAACAGCATGCGAGGGCGATGTCTAGCACAGGACATACGTGGGTTTGAGCATCGCTGTCACTGCGCCAACCAGTGCGTTGCCTCTTTCCAAGCACCGACCGTAACGAGCTCTTCCAGGGTCTCCAGCAAGATTTTTTCATAGCTTAAGGCCAGACGAGAGCTACGTCGGTCGCGTAGCCGAGTCAATGACACGGTTGAGCGGATACCGGGCCGTTCAATTGCATGGCCGACCAGCGTGTGGCTGTTCATGTCCTCCTGAACAGCGGCATGGGCGAGAATGGAGTAGCCAAGCCCCTCAGCGACCAACCGCTTCGTCAAACTAACGCTATCGACCTCGAGCACGACATTCAGACGAACCGCGTTTTGTGCGGCAATCTGTTCCACCAGGCGACGGTTGCTATGAGGCAACCCCGGCAAGATCAAAGGGAAGTCGCCAAGCGCAATCAGACGGACGTTACGCGATGCCTCGCCAGGTGGGCCAACCAGCACCATCCGTTCGCTGAACAATGGCCGCACATCGAATGCCTCGATCAAGGGTTGGTTATAGACAACCGCCACATCGATCCGGCCCTCCAGCAACCATTCTTGAAGCGATGTGCTGAGCCCCTCAAGCGCATGCAGCGATGCCTTTGGCCACCGTTCCTTGAAACTACGAATCAGCTGAGGGCCGACAATTGACCCAATTGCTGGGGGCAGGCCTATCGCCAAATGCCCCCGCTCCTCATCCGCAGTGTTGCGCACATGGTCTGCAGTTTCTTCCATGTAGCGCAGCATGATCTCTGCACGCTCCAACAAACGAGAGCCTGCTGCAGTCAGCTCAACACCTCTCCCATGTCGAGTGAAAAGCTCGACCTGCAGCTGCTCTTCCAACTTTGCAATCTGTCGACTGAGCGCTGGTTGAGCGATGAATAAATCCCTCGCAGCCCGACTGAATCCACCACATTGGGCGACCTTGACGAAGGAACGAAGCTCACGGATATCCATCTGAAACTCCATGCTTAACTGGCATAGCTTTTTATCAAAATAAGGTTTTTGCACCGATTACGCCAGATCTCTATGCTCAGTTCTAATAGCTATGCCGGTGGGATTGGCCACCCCAGCATGCGAATCACAAGAACAATGACGCCCATCCCGTGGGCGAGGAATTGCTATGAACCAGTTGAAGAAGCTCCACGTTCAGGTGCTGATAGCACTTGTCGCTGCCGTCATCCTCGGTTTCGCCGCGCCCACCTGGGCCACTGGCATGAAACCTCTCGGACAAGCCTTTATTGCGCTCCTGAAAATGATGCTCGCTCCAATCGTCTTCGTGACCTTGGTGCATGGCCTCACCCACGTCCAGGACATGCGCAAGCTAGGCCGGCTTGGCATGAAATCACTGCTCTATTTTGAAGTCGTCAGCACGGTCGCGATGCTCGTAGGCTTTGTGTTGGTGAACGTTGTCGAGCCAGGTGTTGGGCTGCATGCCACAGGGATGAACGAGTCTTCGGCTGCCATCAAGGCTACAGCCGCAGCAGGCGAGGTCTCGGTCATCACCTACCTGCTGAGCTTGATCCCGCACACCCTTGTGGATGCTTTCGCCAAAGGCGACATCATCCAAGTCCTGCTGATCTCAGTACTGGCCGGTATTGCTATCAACCGTACGTGCGGGCCAGAGTCCGTAGCAGTGCGCGCAATTGACGAAGCTCAAACCATCCTCTTCAAGATGCTCAGCTTCATCATGAAGCTGGCCCCCCTCGGCGCATTTGGCGCGATGGCCGCTGCGATCGGTAGCTACGGTGGCGACACCCTTCTTTACCTTCTCAAGCTCATCGCCGTCTACTACGCCGCCTCGCTCCTGTTCGTGTTCGGAGTGCTCGGCACCATCAGCTGGTCGGTTGGCCTGCCGTTCATGACCGTGCTGCGGTTGATCCGCGATGAAATTCTGCTTGTGTTCGGTACCGCCTCTGGTGAAGTCGCGTTCCCGCGGCTTATCGAGAAACTGAAACGTACTGGTTGTGATGAAGTGGTTGTTGGTTTTGTGCTGCCGGCCGGTTACAGCTTCAATCTGGACGGCACGGCGATCTATATGGCAATCGCTATCGGATTCATTGCGCAAGCCACCGACACTCCGTTCTCGCTCTGGCAACAGGCCGGCTTGCTGGCAATCCTCAGCATTACCTCCAAAGGCGGTACAACGGTTGCAGGTGGTGCTTTCATCAAGCTGGCAGCCACCCTGCAGTCTGTACAGACCCTTCCGCTGAGCGGCTTGGGCCTTCTGTTCGGCATTGATCGGATCATGGCGACAGCAACAGCCCTGACCAACATCGTTGGCAACACCATCGCCGTTTTCGCAATCGCCCGCTGGGAGGGTGCTTTTGATCCGGAAGCGTTCGAACGTGAAACGGGCCGTGCCCCTGGCCGCAGCCTGCTGCGCCCCTCGGATGTCAGCGCAGCTCAAGTAACTGCCCCCGAAGCTGTTGCGCAAGCCCAACCCCAGTCTCAATCGCAAACCCAGCACTCGTAACAGGAACGGCCATGAATCGCTTGCCTCCCATTGATCCGCAACAACTGAATGACGCCCAGCGTGTCGTTTACGACCGCATCGCCAACGGCCCACGCAAAGGTGTCCGCGGCCCGCTCGCCATCTGGCTACATCGACCAGAACTGGCTGAGTGCGCCCAGGCTCTTGGTCGCTACTGCCGCTACGACAGCTGCCTGGAACCGCGCCTCTCTGAATTGGCCATTCTGCTGATGGGGCGTCATTGGCTCGCAGAGTATGAGTGGGCTGCACATAAACCGTTTGCTCTGGAGGCCGGCCTGGCTCCCGAGATCATCGACGCCATACGCGATGGGAAAGAGCCGAGCTTTCAGAAAGCCGATGAGGCGTTGGTTTATCGCTTCGTTCGTGAACTGCACGATACCCGCGGCATTAGCGACGGCCTCTACAAAGAGTTCATTGAGCTGCTGGGTAACGACGCCGCAGTCGATCTCGTTGGCATTGCCGGCTACTACACGCTGATTTCCATGACTATCAAGGTCTTCGAAGTGCCGCCACCGGCTGGTGTCGCTCCCGAACTGCCTACCACGTTGAATTGAGGATTACCCCATGACTGAAGATATTCCAACCAGCGATCGCTTGAAAGGCAAGGTCGCCATCGTCACCGGTGCAGGTTGTGTGGGTGCCGGCTGGGGTAATGGCCGCGCCGTGGCAGTACTGTTCGCCCTTGCCGGCGCCAAGGTGTTCGCTGTCGATCGCGACCTCGGCGCCATGGAGGAAACGCTGGGCCGTATTCGTGAAGCGGGTGGTGAAGTGACGCCGTATGCCTGCGACGTCACCGACAGCTCAGCGGTAGCTGCCATGGTAGAAGCCTGCAAGCAAGCGTACGGGACTGTAGACATCCTGGTGAACAACGTCGGCGGCTCCGCCGCGGGTGGCGCAGTTGCCCTGCCAGAGGACAAGTTCGACGCCCAGATCGCTCTGAACCTGAAAAGTGTGTACCTGACCTGTAAACACGTGATCCCGGTAATGGAGGCAAAAGGCAGCGGCTCAATCATCAACACTGCTTCGACGTCTGGCATTCGGTTCACCGGCTCGGCGCAAGTCGCCTACGCCGCGAGCAAGGCCGGCGTCATCCAACTAGGCCGTGTTACTGCCGTTGAGTACGCCCCCAAAGGTATTCGCGTAAATACCGTGGTACCCGGTCAGCTGCATACGCCTATGGTCGAAGTCCGTCTCGCAGGGCAGCGCACCGGCGGCGACGTAAACAAGCTGCTCGACTCCCGCCTGGCTCGAATTCCACTGGGCTTCATGGGCGACGGTCGTGACACCGCTTACGCCGCGCTGTACCTGGCCAGTGATGAGTCGCGCTTCGTGACTGGTACCGAGATCGTCGTCGACGGCGGCATGACCGTTCGCTGCGGCTGATTTCTATAGGGGGCCGGCCATGGCCCCCCGTCCACCGACAAATAATAAGAGCAGGTCACTATGGACGATCTAAATCAAGTTCAGGCCTCACGACGCCTGTTCATCAAGCACACAGCCATCGCTGCAGCAGCTATCACCCTACTCGGCGAAGCAACCAGCCAGACATTTGGAGCCTCCATGTCCAGCCCAACCAATGCGCCTGGGATGTGGGATTGCCACACCCATATTTACGGCCCCTGGGATCGTTTCCCACTCCCTGCGAACGCCGCATACACTCCCGCCCCCGCGCCATTTTCAGATCTTCTGGCGTTGCATCAGCGCCTTGGCATTGAGCACGGTGTGCTTGTTCAAGCTGCACCCTATGGAACGGATCACTCCGCCATCCTGGCCGCAATCGCTGAGAGCGGTGGACACTACCGCGGCGTTGGTCTGATCGACGAAACAACCACCGATGAACAGCTGCAGGTTCTGCACGACGGCGGGCTGCGTGGCATCCGTTTCAATCTAATGGGGCACCTGCCGGGCGCACGGGATCCTCAAAAGCTGCGACAACTGGCCGAACGTGTTGCTCCATTTGGATGGCATGTGTTGGTTCACGGAGAACTACACACTTTGTTGCCGTTCCTGGACCAGTGGAAGGACCTGAAGACGCCTCTGGTCATTGATCACATGGCGCGCCCAGATTTCACCCAACCCCTCGATAGAGAAGAGCTTGCTGCTCTGAGGAAGCATCTTGAGCATTCGGCCCGATGGATCAAGCTCTCCGGTATCGATCGCGCCATGCAGGGTCAACCTGGCCCGTGGCCGCAGGCTCTGGATTACGTTCGCGAGTTTCTGGAGTATGCCCCGGAACGCGCGATTTGGGGCTCCGATTGGCCGCATCCAAACATCAAGGGCTCCCCTCCGGATGACCGCCAACTGCTCAACTTCATTCAACAGGTATGTGACAGCCCTGCACTGAAACAAGCCGTTCTGGTCGACAACCCGGCCCGCTTGTACCGCTGAGCTCTTTTGGTTTCAACACACTGACGGAAACGAATAATGGACGATAGAGATTGGCGTCCAAGCACCCGTGTGCCTGATCCGGCCGTACGGGAGCTTGACCCACGCTTTGCACATTACCGCCTCACCCACGCAAAAGTGGAACGCTTGGGTGGGGGAATGCGGTGGGCTGAGGGGCCGGCTTGGTTCGCAGATGGCCGGTATGTGCTGCTCACCGATCTGCCCAACGACCGCATCATGCGGTGGGATGAAGCCACCGGTGTCCTCGGCGTGTTTCGCCAACCGGCCAATCAGGCCAATGGGATGACGCGTGATCGCCAAGGCCGCCTGCTGGTGTGTGAACACGGTGGTCGACAAGTCACACGCACGGAATACGACGGCAGCATCACCGTTCTGGCGAGTCACTTTGAAGGCAAGCCACTCAACTCTCCAAACGACATCGTGGTGAAGTCGGACGACAGTATCTGGTTCACCGATCCGCCCTTTGGCTTGGTCAGTGACTACATGGGCCGTCAAGGCGAAGCAGCGCTGCCGGCTAACGTTTACTGCCTAACGCCAGACGGGAAGCTTCACTGCGTTGCCGAAGATGTCGAAGGTCCTAACGGACTCGCATTCTCACCCGACGAGAAAATCCTCTACTTGGTCGAGTCGAGAGCTCGCCCACGCCGCATCGTCGCATACAGCGTCGATGACCAGAACCAGCTCAGCGAGCGCAGGGAACTCATCGATGCAGGCCATGGCCTGCCCGATGGCATACGCGTCGACGTGGACGGAAACCTGTGGTGTGGCTGGGGCGCTCCCGAGCCTGGCCTGGATGGGGTTCGCGTCTTCGCACCTGACGGTACTCCTATTGGACACATTGATCTGCCTGAGCGATGCGCCAACCTCTGCTTCGGCGGCCCGCGACGCAATCGCCTGCTGATGGCCTCCACAACCTCATTGTATTCGCTGTTCGTTAACACTCGCGGCGCCTGAAGTGCGCCCTTCCTAAGGTAGCTATATGAAAAAAACAAGATCTGCTCCGCTACTGCTCTCGACTGGCCTCGCCGGTCTTCTGACCCTCTCTGCCGGCGTTGAAGCATCCGAGCTCAAGATAATCGCGAGCGGTGCGCTGAAGGGGGCCATGGCCCAACTACAGCCAGCGTACGAGAAAGCCAGTGGCAACACACTCAGCATTAGTTGGGGACCTTCGATGGGAGACTCTCCTGAGTCCATCCCCCAGCGAATCAAACACAAGGAGCCTATGGACTTGGCCATCATGGCCAGCGAGACCCTGGATCTACTGGGACCTACAGGTGCTTTCGACATGAGCACTCGCCGAGAAATCGCCGACTCCCGTATCGGCATAGGCGTACCAAAAGGTCATCCTCACCTGGATGTGTCCACCGTGTCCGCTCTGCGTGCCGCGCTACTCAGCTCTGACAAAATCGCATATTCCCAAGGCGCTAGTGGTGTCTACATCCGGACAGAGCTGTTTGCTCGCTTGGGCATCACCGATTCGGTCAAGCACAAAACAGTCGAGATTCAAGGCAAGGAACTGGTGGGCACTGCGCTTGCTCGCGGCGACGCGGACATCGGCATGCAGCAGATCAGCGAACTGAAGGTAACCCCTGGCGTGGATTACCTAGGCCCGCTTCCCGAGGAGGTACAGAAAGTCAGCCGGTTTTATGCGGCCGTGGCCAGTACCACTTCTAACACCAAGGTTGCACGTGAGTTCCTTGAATACCTCAACAGTGCCGAAGCTAACAAATTGCTTGAGGAAAGCGGCCTTGAACCTGCCCCATCACTTACTGCCCAAGGAAAAAAACAATGAAAAAGATTTCTCACTTCATCATTGGTGCGTCCCTGACGCTGGCTGCCTCCATCGCCATGGCTAGCAGCTCTGCCGCAACGAATGCAGTGCAACAGGAAATGGTGCGGTACGACAACGTCCAGATCGAGGTCAACTCCCAAGGTAAGGGTCCGATCATCGTGATGCTTCCCTCGCTGGGACGCTCGGGTCGTGACTATGACCAAGTGGCAAATTACCTGCAGCAAGATGGGTTCAGGGTGGTGCGCCCTGAACCCCGCGGCATAGGCCAAAGCAAAGGCCCGATGGAAAAGCTCTCAGTCCATGACTTTGCCCGCGATATCGCTGCAGTTGTCGAGCACGAGAAACAAGGGCCGGTAGTAGTGGTTGGGCACGCCTGGGGTAACTTCCCGGCTCGACAACTGGCGGCCGACAGGCCCGACCTGGTGCGCGGCGTGGTGCTCGCAGCGGCTTCTGCCGGCAAGGTTCCACCCGGATCGTCTGAGAAGCCCATCAACGCCGAAATGCGTCAGGCAATCGATGGGGCCGGTGACATGTCTCTGTCCGAAGAGCAACGTCTGGTCTACCTGCGCAAAGCATTCTTCGCCCCCGGCAACGACCCTCGTGTCTGGCTTGGCGGATGGCACGACGAAACGCATGAAGCTCAGTCCCATGCACGCAATACCACACCGGTCGATGACTACTTCGCCGCTGGCAAGGCCCCGATCCTGGACCTGCAGGGTGAATCCGACACAGTAGCCCCACGCAGGTTCTCAGGCGTTCTGCAAAGCATGCTGGGCGATCGCGTTCAGGTGGTGGTGCTCAAAAACGCCGGACATGCGATGGCGCCTGAGCAACCGAAGGCAATGGCCGACGCTATTGCGACGTTTGCCAAAGCTCAGTACGCGCATTGATGGAAACCAGGACGGGCGCCGCGAGGCGCCTGCCCTTGGTCTGCACATCCACGTTTCACTGCCCCTGCCTGAGCGACGACATCACGGCGCATTTGCGCTTCGCAAAGCTAATCAAAGCCTGCCGCAGGTTCCGAAAACTCCTCACTTGAAAAAGTCGACACCCGGCCTGGCGCGCTCATCGACGCTCAGTGAAAACACATCGGGCCGCGAATAGTGGCCAACCACATCGAAGTCGTAGCGAGCACGCACCAACTCATCAAGATCGATTTCTGCCGTCAGTAATCCCTCTTCACCACGCAGTGGACCGGCGAGTACATCACCCAGCGGCCCGACGATGACACTGTTGCCCTGAATCAGGGGACGGTCAGGATCCCAGGCTGGTACCTCGATACCCAGTTCGAGTGGCGATTTCTGCACCTGACATGCACTAACCAAAAACATCCGCCCCTCATGAGCGATATGCCGCATGCTGGCCAGCCAGACGTCACGCTCATCGACTGTCGGCGCGCACCATACCTGCACGCCTTTGGCGTACATCGCAGTGCGTAACAACGGCATGTGGTTTTCCCAGCAGATCGCCGTGCCGAGCTTGCCGGCTGGTGAATCGACAACAGGTAATGTCGAGCCGTCACCCTGCCCCCAGATGAGACGCTCAGTACCCGTTGGCATCAACTTGCGGTGCTTGGCGATGAGTCCACCCTCTGGTGAGAAGAACAGCGCGGAACAGAACAGCGTGTTACCAGAACGCTCGATCACCCCGACGACCAGGTGAGCTCCCGTGCGTTCGGACAATGCAGCGAGCTCGTCTGTCTCCGCGCCGGGGACATCAATAGCATTCTCGAAATAGGCTTGGAATGTCTCACGCCCCTCCGGCAAGCGATATCCCAGGAAAGTGCCGAATATCTGCCCTTTTGGGTACCCGCCTAGGATCGCCTCGGGCAATACGACCAGTTTCGCCCCGCTCGACTTTATCTTGGCCTCATACTCGATGATGGATTTCAGCGTCTGGGCCTTTCCGAGTGGATGGGAGCCAACCTGTAGCGCTGCAACGGTGATACGGGACATGATGAGATCTCGCATGATGTAAGTGCAGGCAATGTTCGGCCCCGATCCGTTATTGAGCAATACTGCACCGACTCGATCTGATATCAATTACAATCATATCGTGACAGCATTGGGGGACTGCTACCTGTGTGCCTGGAAAGGTTCCACCAATCATGAAAAAGCTGGACATCGCCTCTGTGGATCTGAACCTCTTCAAGGTTTTCGAAGCCTTGTATGAGGAAGGAGGCGCGGGCCGCGCCGCCATTCGCCTGGGCATTACCCAATCAGCGGTGAGCGCTGCTCTATCCAGACTACGGGCAGTGTTCGGTGACCACTTGTTCGAACGGACAGGACGAGGCCTTAAACCCACCGCAAAAAGCGAGGAATTGCGCCCTATCGTGGCCGCCGCGCTGGACAAGTGTCGTCAGGGGCTGATGTTGGCACTCCATGACGATGCGGCGATTCACGGGCGCGCCATTGCACTGGGCATGTCGGATGACTTCGAACTGGCAATTGGCAGGCTGTTGATCGACAAAGTCCGGGAACAGGCGCCTGGTATCCGCCTAGTGTTCAAGCAAACCCACAGCTTGCTGGCAAGCGATGCTTTGATGAACCGGCAATTTGATCTTGCCTTGACATCGGGCGCCGTGGCCTCGAAGACGCTGGGGCGGCTGGCGCTTGCAACGGGTGACTACACCTGCCTTACTGCGGCCCGTGCTGACGCCACCCCGCTGACACCCGGGTCTTACCTTGAAAAGCGCCACATTCTGGTTTCATCGGGCGGCTATGTGGGCGTGGTTGATGAGGTGCTAGCTGCGCAGTCGCTGAATCGCACAGTGGAGGCTTCAACCACTCATTTCTCCGCGCTTCCCGCGCTTCTGCAGCACAGCGACTGCGTGGCCACCTTGCCGACCCATGCCGCCAAAGCCTTGGCCAGCGTCAGCAACGTCCAATGCCACCCATGCCCAATCAACCTTCCGCGCTACTCAATAGAACTGGGATGGCGAATCGACAATGCGCGTGATCCTGCCATTGGCTTGATCATTACCTTGATTCGTGAAGTCATCGCCCAATTGCCTGGTGTCGTGGTCGTCGGTTGATTCAAAGGACAGAGACGCTGCTGGCCCAGTCAGGCTGGCGGTTTATGGTCCACCAGCACAGCAATATCTTTCTCTAGGTGACAGCGTCGATACGTTCGAAGGCCAGCGCCAAGCCTTGTCCCACCCCCACGCACATCGTGGCCACACCAAAGCGCCCCCCCGTCTTCTCGAGCTGGTGCACCGCTGTCAAGACCAGTCGATTTCCGCTCATCCCCAAAGGATGACCCAGCGCTATAGCTCCACCGTTGGGGTTCACTCGCTCACTGTCATCTGGCAAACCGAGCTCGCGCATCACTGCCAATCCTTGCGCTGCGAAGGCTTCATTGAGCTCAATGACGTCGAAAGCATCAATTGTCATGTTCAGCCGTTGCAGAAGTTTTCGCACAGCAGGGACTGGACCAATTCCCATTACTTCAGGCAAAACACCGGCGCTGGCCATTCCAAGGACCCGGGCACGAGGTTTTAGACCGAACTTGTCTACCGCATCAGCACTAGCGAGGATCATCGCGCTGGCGCCGTCATTCAGGCCTGAAGCGTTGCCAGCAGTTACCGTGCAATAAGGACCATTTACCGGTTTGAGTTTGGCCAGCGCTTCTGCAGTGGTTTCAGGACGGGGGTGCTCATCACACACCACAACGGTTTCGCCCTTTTTGCCGGGAATGATGACGGGAACAATCTCTTCAGCATAAAACCCGCGCTCGATCGCGCTAGCAGCTCGTGCTTGACTACGCAGAGCCATGGCGTCCTGATCCTCACGAGAAATGCCGTACTGCTGGGCAACTTTGTCACCGGTCATCGGCATACTATCGACACCGTACGCGCTTTCCATTGCCGGATTGATGAAGCGCCAACCGAGCGTCGTGTCTTCAAGTTTCTGCGTACGCCCAAACGGGCCGTCAGCTTTTCCCATCACGTAGGGCGCGCGAGTCATCGACTCAACGCCTGCGGCAACGGCCAATTCCATTTCACCATTAGCAATCGCCCTGAAGGCCGCACCAATAGCTTCCAGACCGGATGCGCACAGCCGATTCAACGTCACACCAGGTACCGAAGGAGAGAGCCCAGCGAGTAAAAGCGCCATGCGTGCCACGTTGCGATTGTCTTCACCTGACTGGTTGGCGCACCCCATGAAGACTTCGTCCACGGCGGCCCAATCGATACCTGGATTGCGCTCAATCAACGCTTTGAGTGGGATAGCAGCAAGGTCATCCGCCCTCACTGCAGAAAGTACACCATTCAGACGGCCAATCGGGGTGCGTACTGCATCACAGATGAAGACATCGCGACTCATCAGAGCTCTCCTTACAAGAGTGGTTAGCGCAGCCAATCGACGCGCGCCCACAGTGTCGGAGAGCACTTCGGCAGTGACAATGAGCTAGTTCCACTGACTGGAATCAGATCTCTGTGAAAAATCGCTTTCCGTCAGCCTTCAGCAGCTCGACCATCAGTCGCACAGCCGGTGCCAGATAGGCCTCCGCTCGCACTGAAACCGCGACGGTCCGAGTCATCGTAGTCTCTTGAATGGGGACCTCTCTTAGAGTGGATAGCCAACGTCCAGACACTAACGTTTCCCGGGCCAGAAAGCTCAGTAATTGCGTCTTGGCTATCAGCCTCGGCAACAATGAAACGGCATTTGCTTCAATCTGCACCGTAGGAGCAGGCAACTGATGTGACCTGAATGCCTCGTCGATCCAGCGTCTGGAGGCAACTGCATCGCCAGGCAGAACCCAGCGGTATTGGCATAGCGCTGCGATGCTGATAGCAGAAGAGAAGACGGGATGATCTGCGCTGGCCACGACTACAGCTTCATCTTGAAGAATCGGGAAGGTGAGCAGATGGGGATCACCAGCATTCAAAGGGCAAATAATCGCATCCAGGCGGCCGGAGCTCAGGGACTCCCTGAGAATGTCATCTTGGCCGATCGAGAGCTTCAATCGCAGCTCGGGAGCGCGCTCCAACAAGAAGGATGCCAACTGCGGAAGGAGGTGCTCGGCCATGCTCGCGGAACAGCCCAAGCGTATAGTCCCGATTTGCCCGCTCGCAAAGTCTCGTACTTCGCGCTCGGTCTCCGCAATGCTCAGTTGTAACTGCCGCCCGCGCTGGAGAAGGAGCTCGCCAACCTCAGTGAGCCTTATTCTCCTGCCTTCTCGTCTGAAAAGCTGCGCGCCTAAAGCCTCTTCGAGACGCTGAATGCTTTTGCTGAGCGCAGGCTGACTTTTGTGCAACAACTCTGCAGCTTTACCGAGATGACCCGTTCGTGCAATGGTCTCGAAGTAAGTGAGGTCCCTAAGATCCATGATTCATAACTCTCGGTAATCGGTTCATCAAAAACAGCAAATGGACCACGGCCATCAGCCCCTCGGATAATCATCTGGCCCAGCATCCGAGGATTCTCCAGTGCCAAACCCCTCTTCACTCTCGAAGCCCGCCCTGTTGCAGTGGCTATGCGTGATACTCGCAGCCGGCGCTGCGGGGCAGTTTTTTCACTTCCTGCATATCCCTGCAGGCTTGTTCCTCGGGCCCATGCTCGCGGGCATTGCTTGTGGTCTTTTGGGCGTGACAATCCGTGTTCATCGTCATGCGTTTCGCTTCGGCCAAGGTTGCGTGGGTGTGTTGGTGGCTCACTCGATGACTTGGCCAGTCATCCAGACGCTCGCACAATCCTGGTATCAGATGTTGGGTGTCACAGCCCTGACACTGGCCATGAGCGCACTGGTAGGTCTGGGAGCTATCCGATTCAGTGGCCTATCTAAAGCAACTGCAGCTTGGGGAACAGCACCCGGTGCAGCATCGGCGATGGTGGCAATGTCGGAAGATTATGGAGCTGATGCACGTGTGGTTGCGACCATGCAGTACGTCAGGGTGGTTTGCGTGGTAGTTGTAGGAGCACTGGTAAGCCATGTGCTAGGTGCGCACACGCCCTCCTCTGGAGCCGCCAATATGAGCCAGACCGCAAACCTGTTGGATCTAGCTTTGAGTCTCGGGGTCATTTTAGTCGGTGTTGCAGCAGGTACGCGTCTGCCGGCAGGCGCACTGCTAGTGCCACTGCTGCTTGGAGGCGGGTTACAGTTGTCTGGCGCACTAACGATTGATCTTCCTAGTTGGATCTTCAGCCTCGGCTACGGTTTGATTGGATGCTACATCGGGCTCAGATTTGACCGACGAACCGTCGCATACGTCTGGCGGCAGATGCCTGCAATGGTTCTGAGCGCTTCTGCCCTGATCTTACTGTGTGCCGGCTCTGCCTGGTTCCTTGCAGAGCTGATGGGTATTGATTTTCTTTCGATGTACTTAGCCACAAGCCCAGGCGGCCTGGACGCCATGGCGATCCTAGCTGTCGAGACGCACGCAGACACCGGCTTCGTGCTAGCCAGCCAAACGCTGAGACTGTTTTCAGTAGTATTGGTCAGCGTGGTGATAGCGCGCCAGGTTTTACGAAACGCGCCCGCAGATGCCGCAGAAAAAAAGGGTCAGCCAAAGTCGTGGTCATCGGCCGACCCAAAGTAAATCCACAGCATTAACTTTGGCTAAGTGAAACACGCTCCTTTGCTCTGGATTGAAGCAAAGCGCAGACTTTCAATTGCCGGTCAGGATGCTTGAGAGCCCACTGCTCCAGGGCTTCGCCGATCTGAGTCAGCCCGATCTGATCTGCATAGTAGAGAAGCCCACCGCGGTAGCGTGGGAAGCCATATCCGTGGATCCAGATGAGATCAATGTCATTAGGGCTGTCGATGATACCTTGCTCCAACATGTAAGCGGCTTCATTGATCATTACGAATAAACACCGCTGCAAGATCTCATCGTCCGAGATTACCCGCGGCTCCAGGCCTCTTGCTTGCCGGTGCTCAACAAGCATGTTCGCAACGAATGGATCAGGAGAACCCTTGCGCTGGCCCTCTTCATACCGGTAGTACCCCGCCCCCGACTTCTGGCCGAAACGGCCCGCCTCGTGTAGCTGCTCAATCAGGTTACATTGACGCTCAGCCTGACCAAGGTGTTCCCCCCGGCCTTTCCTGTTGAACCAAGCGATATCAACGCCAGCCAGATCACGCAGTTCAAAGGGGCCGATCGGGAAGCCGAAGCCACGTAGCACTCGGTCGACATCCTCTGGTGACGCGCCTTCTTCAAGCAAGAATGTCGCTTCGCGCTCGCGGACGGCCAACAACCGATTCCCTACAAACCCATAGCAGTTCCCTACCGCAACCGCGGTCTTGCCCAAGCGCCCACCCAGTTGGAGCACGGTTGCCAGCACATCGGGGTGCAGGTGAGCGGTTTTCACAACCTCGAGCAGCTTCATGACGTGAGCGGGGCTGAAAAAATGCATACCGATGACGTCTCCTGGGCGATCGGTAACACTGGCAATCGCATCGACATCGAGGTAAGAGGTATTGGTTGCCAGGATCGCCCCGGGCTTGGCAAAACGATCCAGCGTTCGGAAGACGTCTTGCTTGACGGCCAAGTCTTCAAACACTGCCTCGATGATCAAATCTGCACCTGCGATCGCCTCAAGACTTCCTTCGTACCGAATATGCCCAGCATGCTCAGCCGCCTTTTCTGAGGAGAGGCGGCCTTTCTCAAGCGCGCTGACATAGTAGCGCTCGACAGCCGCTCGTCCGCGATCAAGCGCCGCAGGCTGAGTATCGATCAGCACTGTCGCGATACCCGCGTTAGCCAAGCACAACGCGATACCGCTCCCCATCGTGCCCGCTCCGATCACCGCGACCGAATCAACGGCACGAACTGGGGCTTGTCTAGCTAATGTGCGGCGGCGAGAGGCAAGATCACGCTCGGCAAAGAAGACATGCCGTAAGGCGCGTGCCTGAGCACTTTCACGCCGGGAAATAAAAATATCTCGCTCCAGCGCCATGCCCTCGTAAAAGGGAACCTGCCAAGCTGCCTGCAGTGCTTGGAGCGCGAGAGGTGGAGCCTCCTGCCCCACAAGCTTACGAAGAATCGCCTGAGCCCTACGCTGGAAAACTGCAGGATCAAATGCAGATACGGTCCGATTGCAGGAGCGCGGTATCGACTGCCCAATAGTCTCCTGTGCGAACGCCAAAGCAGACTCGAATACGGATGAGCGACTCAAGCGATCCAGTAAACCAATCTCCAACGCTTGCTCTACACCAACCTGCTCTCCGCCCAATACCATATCGAGCGCCGGGAGCATCCCGCATAAGCGCGGCAGGCGTTGCGTTCCGCCGGCGCCGGGGATCAAGCCCAAACCCACTTCGGGTAGCCCGAACTGAGTGCCTGGACCTGCGATGCGGTAATGGCAGGCAAGCGCAAACTCAAGGCCGCCACCTAGGACCGAACCATGCATCGCAGCGATAACAGGCTTCGGCGAGTTTTCGATTGCCGCCAATACATCAGGCAGGTGCGGAGCCTGCAAAGGCAGATCGAACTCTTTTATATCGGCACCGGCGATGAAGGTACGCCCCTCACACACGATCACTACTGCCCGAATATCGGCGTCACCCGCCGCCTGCTCGAATCTCGCAAGTACCTGTTCACGGACCTCACGCGAGAGGGCATTTACTGGCGGATTGTTGATGATGATCAGACCGACATTACCTTCGCGTTGAAGCGCTACGAGGGAGTGCATCGTTTCTCTCCTGGTGAGGATATTCATTACAGAAGCGACAACGGGTAGCTGACAATCACCCGCACATCATCGGCATCCCGAGCGAAGTCCGCGCGGTAGGTGGCACTGCGCAGACGCATGCTCAGCCCCTTCAGGGACCCGCTCTGCAACACGTACTGCAACTCGACATCGAGCTCGCGCTCGCCGTCCGAGCCCGAATCCACTCCGCGCACATCAGCTTGGTTGCCTTTCAGATATCGAGTCATGAAGGTCAACCCTGGGACACCCACGCTCGCAAGATCGAAGTCGTAGCGAGCCTGCCAGGAGCGCTCGTCCTTCTCGGCGAAGTCGCCCACCTGCACGAAGTTGACTAGGTAGGGGTCAGTGCCATCCACGTAGGGGAATGCCGAGCCCCCGGACATTTTCTGGTAGCCGAGACCAAAAGCGTGGCCACCCAGTTTGTAAGTACCCATGACACTAAGTGCGCGGTTGTCGATAGGACCGCCGCGGGCTTGCCCCTGGTCGTCGCTATCGAACACGCGGACATCACTCGTAAATGAGCCCCAGGTGCCCTTTCTACGATCAGTCAGACCGTAGAATCGCTGGGTATAGACGTCTTCGAGAACCGCGTACTGGGCCAACAAATCCGTACTATCAGCAACGTGGTACGTCACCCCCATCATGTTGAAATCACCGCCATCAAGAGGGCCGCTAAACCGACGGTTCTTGTTGTTCAGTGCCAGCCCTGTGGAACCGGATTGATCGCGATATACAGTTCCCTGGATCTTCGCCCCGGTAAACTCCAAGGCTTTCCATTCGTTGATCTGAATCTGGGCACCGTCGAATGTCTGGGGCAACAAACGTCCGTTGTTAGAGACCAGGGTTGGCCATTTTGGTATCAACGTGCCGACACGGAGCTCGCTCTCGGACACCTTGACCTTGAGTGTCCCACCGGCTTTGGAGTAGTTGTCCGGCACATCACCATCATCTTGCACTGGCAGCAACCCAGTACCCGAACGACCCGGCCCTGAGTCCAGCTTGACCCCAAGCATGCCGATTGCATCGAAGCCAAAACCTATAACGCCAGGCGTGTAGCCCGACTCATAGCGCAGAATGAAGCCCTGGGCCCATTCCTGTCGCTTGGATTGCGCACTACCTTCGCGAAAATCTCGGCTCATGTAGAAGTTGCGCAGCTCCAGAGAAGCTTTGCTGTCTTCAAAGAAGCCTTGCGCACCAGCAAGCGGCAGATACACGGCAAAGCCAACCCCTGCCGCGCAGAGCGGCATATTTTTTTTCATCATTACTGCTTACCAAGAAGTTGATCGTGCGCGGCGGTAGTCCGTCGCCACCGCGGTGATCAGGCAGGAGTTTGCAAGGCGCTTCAGCGCACCTGGGTCAGGTAATCTTCGGCTTTACCAGGGATTTTCTCGTTCTGAATATCACCCAGGAACTTGATCGCACGATTGACTTCCTCATCGGTGAGGTAAGGCGTCTGCGGGAAAGACTTGCGATTGTTCTCCCACGCGGCTGCATAAACCTTGTCGTTCACGCCCTCGAAGCGGCTGCGAACTGACTTCATGGCTTCCTGAGGCTGCTCGTTGATGAGTTTCGTGGCATCGCTCAAGGCAGCCAGGAAGGCTTTGACTGTGTCCTGGTTCTCGGTCGCCCACTGACGACGAGCACTGAGTGCAATCGACGGGTAGCCATCAAGCTCAGGTACCATTCCTTCGGACATGTCGAGCAAGGTGTAGCCCTTGTGGTCGATTACGGCGCTATCGGACGCCGGCGACGAAAGCGCGAAGCCGTCGATCTTGTTCTGGGCAAATGCTGCAAGCATCGCCGCACCGTTGTTGAGGTACAGAAGTGTGAAGTCTTTTTCTGCATTCAACTTCGCTTCTTTACCTAGGAAGCGCACGAGGAAGTCTGCGCTTCCGCCGGCGCCGCTGACTGCCAAGCGCAGCCCCTTGAACGCAGCCAAACGTTGCTCAACCGTCGAGTCTGCTGTGAGGCCCAGGCGATCAGCGAGGTCTTGATGGATAACTATGTTGCTTGCGTATTGGCCGACCAAACGACCAAGCAGGGTGATGTCCGCGCCCTTCACCTTCGCGTTGATCGCATTCTGGATAGCACACGAGCAGAACTCGACCGAGCGACTGGCAAGCCCTGAGGCCGCCGCGCCGCCACCTTTGAATTTCACTAGCTCGACATCTAGTCTATGCTTTTTGAACATGCCGCCGTCCAAGGCTACAAACAAGGGCATGTGAACAAACCCCTCCGTACCCAGAGCAACTTTAACGGTTTCGGCAGCCTGCGCGTAAAAGCTGGTTGCACTCATGGCAACGCTCAACCCCAGCGCAGAGAACAGACGCTTGATAGACATGGCAAAGACCTCTTCTTGTTGTTGTGTTGGTTGCAATCAGACGGACAGTTCCCGTTCTTCCTGATCTTTTTTCCAAGGCATCAATGACGCTTCCAGTTTGCGCACAGCGGCTTGAAGGATCAGCGCAAGCGAGATGATTGCAATGAGCGCTGCGAACACGCCTGCCGTATCCAACTGCCCGGCAGCGTCCTGCAGCAGATAGCCCAAGCCTCGGTTGGCGGCCATGATCTCGCCAACGATGGCGCCGATCAGCGCGTACGGGACCGACATCTTGAGGCCGGTAAATACCCACTGAATTGCAGAAGGCAGGACGACTTTTGTAATCAGGTGATGCTCTTTGGCACCCATCAACCGCAGAATTTCCAACTGCTCGCGCTCTACAGCACGAACACCGCTGTAGGTGTTGAGGAACACCAGGAAGAAGACGATGGTGGCGGTAAGGATGATTTTCATCTCTATGCCGATACCGAACCACATGATGAAGAGCGGAGCCAAAGCGACTTTCGGCAGGCTGTAAATCGAGACAAGAATCGGGTCGAGCAGTTTAGCCAGAAGCTCATTTCGACCGAGGATCAGGCCTACCGATATACCTGCGCAAGCGCCAAAGAAGAAGCCCACGAGGGTTTCAACCACAGTGATCCAACCATGCGAGAACAGACGGCCACTGGCGACCAGGTCAATGAAACGGCTCCCGATTTCCAATGGCGAACTCACGAAAAACGGATCGATCAATGGGCCTGAAGCGAATTGCCAGGACAGAAAGAGCACAGCAAAAATGGCGACACGGCCGATGAAGATTTTCATGTTCGTAATTCTCCGGAAGAAGGACCTTAGGCGTCATGAGAAGGAGTGATGAACTCCCAAAGATCGCCGCACAACTCGTGGTAACGCGGGTCCTTGCGTAGCTGGAGAATGTTGCGGTCATCACCTAGAGGGATGCTCACGTCGCGAACGATAGTGCCCGGACGTCCAGAGAAGATCAGGCAGCGATCGCCCAATGCCACGGCCTCATCCAGGTCGTGCGTGACGAACAGCACCGTCTTGTTGAGCTGACGGCTGAGCTTGAACAGCTCGGTCTGCATGCGCATGCGCAGCTGTGCATCAAGGGCAGCGAATGGCTCGTCCATCAGCAAGGTTTCTGGGTCATAAGCGAGCAATCGAGCCAGCGCAGCGCGCTTGCGCATGCCCCCGGAAAGCTGACTGGGATACGCCTTTTCATGCCCCTCAAGCCCAACAAGGGACAGCAGTTCGCGAATCCGCTCCTGTCGCTTGGCTTTCGAGACACCTTGGATTTCGAGCGGAATGGCGATATTGCCAGTCACATCACGCCATGGCAGCAGATGGTCGCTTTGGGTCATGTAACCGGTACGGCCGTTGATACCTTGAACAGCCTGGCCCCGGTACAGCACTTCACCTGTTGTAGGCGCGAACAGTCCGGCGACCATGTTCAAAAGAGTGGACTTGCCGCAACCCGAAGGACCGATGATGGTCACCACCTGGCCTTGTTGAATGTCGACATTGATGCTGTGGGAGGCTTGCTTGGCAACCCCCTTCACGGTGAATGACTTCGAAACCTCTCTGAACGAAATGACCGTCGGTGAGACGGCTTTTGCGCCGATAGGCTCGGGTGAGGTGGCACTTTTCAACACGGCGGTCATGGCGATACTCCCGGCACGAAGGTGGCGTTCAGCTCAAAAATTTTGGCTGTCGCAACTGAAGTGGTCGGAAGAGCGCTGCGCCGAGAAGCGGCGGAATAGAGACTGTTCATAGCGACCTACTTATTTTTATGAGTCAGAAATGAAGCGTTCTTTGATTATGCAATCGTGAGATACGAGGTCAAAGAGACTGTTCCACAGAATGGAACAGCCGTTCTTTTCACGCGATGATTGTCAAGCCATCCAGAGCGATGACCCCGCTACCCGCTGGACGAACAAGGAGCGGGTTGATTTCCGCCTCGACCAATCGGTCGCCGAGCTGCATGGCCATTTGCGAAAACGCCACGATGCATTTTACTGCGGCGTCGACGTCTGCCTTTGGCATGCCGCGGAAGCCATCCAATAGCGGGTAGGTTTTCAGTTCACACAGCATTTCCCGGGCTTGCTCTTCACTCACAGGCAGAAGATGCAAGGTCGTATCCTGGAAAAGCTCCGCAGTGACGCCTCCCATTCCGAGCAGCAGCGCTGGGCCGAGCTGAGGGTCCCGGTGGAAGCCGAGGATCAGCTCCTGCCCACCAGTGACCATCTCCTGGACCAGGAACGACTCCGGGATGAAGCCGACATGCCCGCCGACTTCATCGCGCATGCGCTCCAAACGATCCCCGATAGTGTCTGAAGTAAGATGCAACGCTACTCCACCTACTTCACTTTTGTGCGGGATCAGTTCCGAGAGCACTTTCAAGGCTACATGCCCGCCAAGTTCGCTCGCAGCCTGCGCTGCCTCCTGCCCGCTCTTCACCACCAGTTCGCGAGTGACCGTGATGCCAAAGCCCGCGTACAAGCGCTTGCTACGCTCTTCATCAAGCGGACCACTTGGCAGTTCTTCCACCCTAGCTGCTGCAGCTGACGGGGCTATATCGGCCGCACTTGCCGAGCTCCCCTGACCGCTCATGACCAAAGCCTTGAGCGCGCTGGCGCAGCTCTCAGGGGCGTTGAACGCAACACCACCCGAGCCGTTGATACGCTGAGCTGCTGCGGGGGCGTGGGGACTGATGTAGGCCAAGACCGGCTTATCCGAACTAGCTAGGCTGTCGCGGATAGCGTCCGCCATCAAATGAGGTTGAGCGACACCCGATGAGCCAACTACGGTGACCACAGCATCATAGTCATCGCTGTCGAGCAGAATGCCGATGGCGCTGCGCATCAACTCTGGCTGCAAGCCTGCCAGGGTCAAATCGATGGGATTACGGTCGAGCACCGCTTGGTCACCGATGTCCAAGTTACGCAGCCTCTCGGCAGTTTCCGGCCCAGGCGCAGGTGTTTCGAAACCGCTCATGCCCAGGTTGTCAGCGATCAGTGTGCCAGCTCCACCGGTCGAGGTCAGGATCGCCACTCGACGGCCATTCATTGATCTTCCGCTTGCCAACGCGAAGGGGATATCGAGCAAATCCGCGAAGGTTTCGGCGCGGATCACGCCAAGCTGCTTGAAGTAAGCGGAGTACAGGTCGTCAGAGCCAGCCAGCGCGCCCGTGTGCGAATTGGCCGCATGAGCACCTGCCTCGGACCGTCCTACCTTGTAAACCACAACTGGCTTACCAGCACTGCGGGCCTTGCGAGCTGCTCGAGTGAATTTTTCGCTGTCGCGCAGTCCTTCGATGTACAGCGCAATGACCGATGTGGTTGGGTCATCAGCGAGGTAGTCGACGAAGTCTGCAACGTCGAGATCCACTTCGTTACTGGTAGAAATGAGCTTCGAGAAGCCAATTCCAGCAGCGACACCGCGAGAAAGAAGCGCGCCCAGGATACCTCCGCTCTGAGAAACCACTGCGACGCGGCCGGGGAGCAGCTGGTCCATGTCCAATGCACCACTTGCAGAGAGGGTCACGCGCTCCGTGAGATTAACCAGCCCGATAGTATTAGGACCAAGGATTCTCATCGAGCCTCGTGCCGCCTTGAGCTCTTCTTGCCGTTGAGCCCCGGTTGTGCCGGTCTCACCATAACCACCTGCCAGTACGATCGCTGCTGGGCAGCCGCGCGCAGCGAGATCGGCAACAGCCTGGTTGGCCCGCTCTGGACCAAGCAGAATGATCGCGACATCCGGTACTTCCGGCAAAGCATCCACGGAGGGGTAGCAGCGCAATCCATCAATTTCCTCGTACCGCGGGTTCACCGGGTACAGCCGGCCCTCGAAGCCGTGCTTGCGAAGAAATGCGATGGGACGGCCGGAGGTTTTTCGAGCATCACCCGATGCGCCGATGACGGCAACGCTGGCAGGGCTGAGAAGGCGTGCAATTTGGTCCATGATTTAGCTCCGCTCTGCCTTGCGAGCAAGGAAGGCGGCAACCGACTCCTGATGCTCGCTGGAGGTGTAGCAGATGCCCTGGGCTTGGCTGCCCATGGAGAAGATCTGGCTCTGAGTCAGCTCAAAGGTGTTGTTCAGGATCGACTTGCTCAGCGCCAGAGCAGTAGCCGAGCCAGCAGAGATCTGCTGAGCCCAATCCTGAGCTGCCGGGAGAAGGTTCTCATGCGGTGCCACGCGATCGATCATCCCGATCTGCTGTGCTTCGAGTGGCGAAACGGCGCGGCCGCTGAAGATCAACTCTTTTGATTTGCTCAGCCCTACACGGCGTGGAAGGAAGTACAAACCACCGCCATCAGGGATCAGGCCCCGCGCGATGTAACTCATAGCGAACGAAGCTTGCTCGGAGGCGATGATGAAGTCACAGCTCAGCGCCATGTCGCAGCCCAGTCCGGTTGCCGCGCCATTGACTGCAGCGATGGTGGGTTTAGGCAGGTTATGGAGCAGAGACACTGCGTGGTGGACGCGCTGCTGACGCTTCCAGCCGTTGAAAGCTACCGAACCGGCCGGTGCACTCATTCGGGCTTGCATGCCCTTGATGTCCCCGCCGGCGCAGAACCCTTTGCCAGCGCCGGTCAGGATCAGCGCTTTGATGCTGCTGTCCGCCGCGACATGCTCAAGGTGCTCGATGAGCAGCGATCGCATTTCATCGCTGATGGCGTTACGTGCCTCTGGACGGTTGAGCGTCAGGGTTGCAATACCGTCAGTGACGGTAAGGTCGATCGGAGTCGACAATTCCGTGGAAGTCGTCATGCGGTGCCTCTCTTATTATTCGGTTGATTGACCGCCCAGCAATGAGCCAAGCTTGATTCCAATCTGAGGGAGAGTGATTTTCATGACAACGCGACCGTTCCACCTATTGGAACATGGCGAGAGCGGCCTTACCTCCCCTCACATTCCCGGGCAAGGCAAGGCACCGCTCAATCGCTCGCTGGAGCGCGGGCTAGATATTCTTCGCGCCTTCAGACCTGGCAGCGAACATCTGACCAATGGGGACCTGAGCGAGATCACCGGACTATCAAAGTCCACTGTCAGCAGACTTACACAGACCCTCGTAAGGTCTGGCTTCCTGGATTTCGACAGTATTTCCAGAGGCTACAGGCTAGCGCCTTCGGTACTTGGCATGGCTCACTCCATGTACCACGGCAGCTTTCTGCTTCAAGTCGCTACGCCTCTGATGGCCCAGGTGGCGCGAGACCACCAAGTGAATGTTGGCCTAGCCGCAGCGGACGGCGACGAGATGATTTACCTCGAGTCGATACGTTTTAGTAAACGCAAATCTCCGCGAAACGTACTGACCGGCCAGCGGCTGCCCATGGAAATGACATCCTTGGGTAGAGCCTATCTCTCGATCCTGAACGACGCGCAACGACGGCCCCTGATCGAGCTGTTCAGATCAAGACGATGCGAAGCCAGAGCTGGACAACTCATATCAGATATCGAGGCCGCGATTACCGATGTAGAAAACAACGGCTATTGCGTTGCTTCATGGCAGCCTGAAGTCATCGCTATCGCTACCCCACTGAACCACCCGGTCTACAAGACACACGCTCTGAACATCAGCCTTTCAACGGTCGAAGCTCCCGGAGGAGTCATCGATCGGTATGCTCCAATCCTCCTGTCGCTCGCAGAATCCATCCGAGCATCACTCAACCAGCCCGGGGACGAGTGAGCGGAGAGCATAGCTAGCGAGCCCTGCCCTTTGCCCATCCTTATACGACCGACGAAAAAAACCGCCTAGCAAACCCGCACGGTAGCTAAGCGGTGTGAGAAAGCCCTGGGCATTAACCAGATGTCATCACCAAGTACTGGAAAAACCTGACCCTTCAGCGGAACTTAGCAGATGGCATAAGCCCGAATTTCGAATTGGCATCGACCATCTCCATTGGCTGTTCCAAAGCCATGACATGCCCGGCGCTTCAGAAGCCTAGCGTTTGGTGTTCAGTTCCATCCCAAGCATGAATTTCAAGATATTGGGGACCACAGTCCATGGTTGGTCTTGAAAACACCCATATCTTATGTTCATGGCGTGTAAAGGTAGCCCAGAAGGATAAGTAACAGAAGGAAAACAGCAAATGCTTTGTTTTCATAAGTAACGATACCAATTAAGCATGGCGCGAGCATGCCGTAAAGTTATGGCAGGCCATGGCTAAAAGGTTTTGGCACTGACCGTCTTCTCTGCTCTATGCTGCGCGGCCCTGCCCCTACAAAAATAATGGCTACCTAAATGACAACCTTGAGTGTACCCATTGCACAGGAAAGAGATCCTGCCGAAATACACGCGTGCAAACAAGCCGCAATACGACTTATACCGCTTCTAGCGCTTGCTTACTTCTTCAACTATCTGGATCGTACAAACGTAGGATTCGCTTCACTAACAATGAACGAGGATCTCGGGCTCACAGCGTCGCAATTTGGCTTTGCCGCAGGTATCTTCTACTTAGGCTACTGTATGTTTGAGGTGCCTAGTAATCTGGCACTCTATAAATACGGTGCACGTCGCTGGCTTGCGAGAATCATGATTACGTGGGGACTGTTTGCCTCCGCCACCTCCCTTGCACAAGGCCCAACCAGCTATGCCGTGATTCGGTTACTTGCCGGAATTGCCGAAGCAGGTTTCTTTCCTGGCGTGATCTTCTTCCTTTCGTTGTGGTTCCCCGCTCATTACCGCACGAAGGTCATGGTTTGGTTTCTTTTCGCGATTCCAATGTCCTCCGTGCTCGGCGGCCCCTTGTCTGCCGCAATGTTGGAAATGGATGGTATCTGGGGCTTTGCAGGGTGGCAGTGGTTGCTTGTCTTGCAGGGTCTCCCGGCCTGTTTCTTGGGGCTCTTGTGTTTGCGCTTACTGGCGGACAGGCCAGCTGACGCGCACTGGCTTACACCCGAGGAGAAGCGGGCTCTACAGGCAGTTCTCGATGCCGAACATGAATCCAAGAGCGCTCATAGTTTCAAACAGTCACTCAAGGATCCGAGGGTTTGGTTGCTCGCAGCAATTCTCTTCAGCTACATCATTGGTATCTTGGGCATCGGCGTTTGGCTTCCACAGATCCTCAAGAGCCATAACTTGACAAATATGCAGATTGGGTGGATCTCCGCTGCCCCTTATTTGATCGCCAGTGCAGCCATGCTGATTTGGGCCAAACTGCTCGCCCGTAAAAGACGTTATATTTTGCATCTTGCGCTGACATGCGGCACGGGCGCGGCTGGCTTCATCTTCTCTGTGGTTTACAGTGACTTACTTCCAGCTCTATTCGGGCTCACAGTAGCATTGATTGGACTCTGCTCCGTGCGGACCTGTTTCTACAGCATCCCGTCGACATTTTTGAGCAAGCAAGCCGCCGCTGGGGGTATTGCTTTCATCAACGCGACTGGCAGCCTTGGTGGCTTAGTAGGACCTTACGCAGTCGGCTGGCTCAAGGATGTCACTGGATCCTTCAGCGCCGGCTTGATGGGCATGGCATTCATGCTTTGCTTGGCTACCGTGCTGACCATCGTTCTTAGCTTCATGGTCAAGGAGAGAAAATAGACGGCTGACTAGGTGATACCGCATGCAGGTGGCCCATGAGTAACCTGCATGCGGGGGAGCATTGACCTTACTGACGACATCCTTCGAGGATGACCGCTTTCGACCCAAAGCGGCCGTTCATGAAAGTTTGGTGGCAATTCCAAACCTAGGCTCCGCATTCCGTTTAATCTTAGAATTACCAATATCGTTCAATTACTTATTTTTAGTTCGAGAATGTCATCTCCAGAGTCATCTCTTTTCCCTGTTGGGCTCCACCCCAGATGTCGGTAAAATCCATAAGACCTAACATCCGGATCGCTGGAACAAGCCAAGAACACGCGAGGAAGCCCTTGATTTTTGAGTTGATCCACCATCATCGCAAGCAGCGATTTGCCGATCCCCAGGCCCTCGTACGATGGAAGAAGGGCTAGAACAACAATCTCGCCGGTATCCCGATCTCCAAAGCAGTAGCCAATCATCCGGCCATTTTCACACGCTACGAAGCCAGGGCAACTGCCGTCTCGGATGCCCGTGCTCCAAGATTCGGTGGTAATGCCAAGCGCATGCAGTTCCTCTGATGAGAATGCATTTTCTCGCGTCAACCCTCGGATTTTTATACACAGGGAGGCGTCATCCGGGTGGGCAGGCCGATAGGTTATGTTAGTCATGAATTTATCACTGTATTGACGAACTTCTAGTTCAAGGGATATGAAATACCTGCCATAGCTGATATCCAATCAAACCCAACATTCGTTCAACCGTTTCGTAATGTCAAACGAATCGATGTTTTAAAATGTAATTACGTTCAGACACTCCCAATGTCCGTTTTGAGTCGGTTAGCGCCTCTGGATTGGGTTGACCATCCTTGTCCTACCTCACATGGAGGACAAGCCATGAACGCCATTACGACCAGCAGCCATCAGCCTTGGAACAAAGGAACATTGGTCGGGCAGAAAGCTCCGCTCCGACTGAAAGATATCTGGGCCATTCGGGTAAGGCTCCAAATCGCGGAGGAAACTCGTGATTTAGCCCTTTTCGATCTGGCCATCGATAGCAAGCTACGAGCCTGCGATCTGACCAAGCTTCGCGTACGCGACGTTGCTCATGGGGAGCACGTGTCATCGCGGGCGATAGTGATGCAGCAGAAAACTCAACGTCCCGTACAGTTTGAAATTACAGAGCAGACGCGGCTGGCCCTACAGGCCTGGATACATCAAGCCCAACTCCACAGCGAGGATTGTCTTTTCCCAAGCCGGCTACACGCCTCAGTGCATCTCTCCACCCGGCAGTACGCCCCAATCGTCAAAGCGTGGATAAAGTCTATTGGGCTAGATCCTGCTATGTACGGCACCCACACGATGAGACGTACAAAGGCATCGCTGATCTATCGCAGGACAAAGAACCTGAGAGCAGTTCAGCTCCTGCTCGGCCATACAAAGCTTGAAAGCACGGTGCGATACCTGGGCATTGAAGTCGATGACGCATTGGAGATGGCAGAGCAGACGGAGGTCTGACAGCGTCCAGCGACGGTCGAGGTATGACCGTCGCGATTCGACCCAGAGCGGCCTTTACCGAGGCCTAAGAACGGTCATAGTCGCCATGAGCGCTCACCGAAGACTCGCTTCCGCGGGTAGGCAGCCAGAAGTCGAAATGGTTACCCAGCATGATTGAATGCACACAGCTAAGATCTGACTATGCATCTTAATCTCGAACGCGAAAACGTGGCCGCTGTATTGGATCAGGTTGGATACAACTGATCATCTATCGAGACTGTAAGTGGCGAATGTACTCCGCCGGTATGGAGTGTGGTATCAGTTTCAATAATCATCACCGCACATTCATCCTCGGCGATCGGCTTGTGTCGCATCTGCTTGGGAATTACGCAAAACTCTCCTGCGTTCAAGACAATGGTGCGATCTTCGAGCTGAATACGAAGCGTGCCATAGATCACTGAAAACATCTCGTCCTCATGTTCGTGAGCATGCCAAACGAATTCTCCTTTCAGTTTTGCAATTTTGACGAATTGATTATTGACGCGACCAAGGACTCGCGGCTTCCAGTATTCTCTGAGCGCATCCAGTTCATCTCGTAGGTTAATGCTATCTAAAGTGTTTATCATACTCTTGCTTCTGCCTGTTAGTCAGTCTGAGCCCTGCAATCTAAAGAAAAGCGTGAATTCTGAGTAGCGACGAATTACAATACCGGCATTAACGTTGCTAATGGCCTGATATGAATAAAACTCACAACCTTGATCTGGCGCTACTCAGAGCCTTTGTCGAGGTGGCGGATACGGGGAGCATGAGCGTTGCGTCAGTCAATCTACATCTGACTCAAGGAGCTGTGAGCCAGCGAATCAAGCGCCTGGAGGCATTTCTCGGCTGTCAGTTATTACTGCGTGACACACAGGGCAGTCGTTTGACCTCGATAGGAACATCGCTGCTGCCAGATGCCCGTCGCCTGCTGCGGACACATGACGCCTTCTGTACATCCATTGGCGGTAGGGAAACAGCCGCCTTGGTGCGCCTAGGGCTCCCTTTCGATATGGCCGGAGCCCCGCTTGTCCCCTTACTCAAAGCTTTTAGTACTGTCTTTCCGAGGGTAGAGGTAAAGATTTTCAGCGCTTCCTCGACGGATCTCGACCAAGCGTTCAGCAATGGAAAACTCGATCTGGTACTCAGTCAGGGCCCGGTTGACGTCGAATTGGGCGAAAGGGTGGCTGTGGATCAATTGGTATGGTTGGGCAACGAGGCGACAGCAGCACAGCGGCCGTTGGCGCTGTGCTTCCTGACCGCGAATTGTGCCTTTCGTGATACCGTTTTTCAGCGTCTCGGCGAAGAAGGTATCGTCGGAAAGATGGTGTTCGAAAATACATCAGCCGATACCACATTGACCATGGTTCGCAATGGGCTTGCAGTTACACCTTGGCTGCGGAGTCTCGCGCCTGAAGATATCATCCTGTCATTAGCAGATTGTGGGCTACCGACACTGCCCGAGTTCGCGGTGCGACTCCAGTCGGTGGATCATGCCAATCGTCCTATTTCTGGTCTTGCGGACCTAATCAGGGATCATTTCAAGCGCTCAGGCATCTAGCTCCGAATTAATTGAAGTCTTTACCTAAAGCGGCCTATTGGGTCTAGGCAAGCACAACAGCGGCAAGCTGGCCTTCAACCGACAAGTTATGAGCGGTCATTTGTAAACGACTATTTTTGAACTATCGCTTCCAATCGCCTTCGGCAGCTTCGGGTCGAAAGCAGCCATTCACGACCGGCAACTAACGCCCCGCTAGCCGCGGGGCGCATCGATCGGCTCAAGCTACCTCTCCATCCTCAATCAGAGCCCACAGCCTAGCCGCCTCGGCAAACTCCAGCATGTCAGCCAGCTGGCCCGCAGATTGGCTCATCATCTCCCTTCTCATCCCCCAGTCCGACGTTGCCGGTACGCTCGCAGCTCGCATTGTCCCCCTCCCCCAGCGCTCATTGATGTCATCCATCACCTGCATCAGCCGGTCACATGCCACCGATTGCTTGAGCGCGAACAAATCCTCTGAAAACTCACCTGGTTGCCGCAGGTCCATCAGCAGCACCTCGGCCTTGCTGTAGCGGAACCCAGGCCTGAACGGATCGGTGATGTCGACCACGCCACCTGTCTGCGCCTGCAAGCGCTTAGCAGTATGGTTGGCCAGCTTCGCGAGCGTCTTCGTGCCAGCAATGTCGACCCCCACCGGAATCCCCGTGCACTGGAAGATCCTCGAGCGCAGCTTTCGCCCAAACTGGGTCAGGTTTTCCTGAATGCCGGTGAGGTCAGCGAAACACTCGTCGATGCTGTAGACCTCAGTTGCCGGCACCATGGACTCAATCAGCGTCATAACCCGCTCGCTCATGTCGCCGTTTATGTGGAATAGAAATTCAACCCCCCTTTCACTGCATTTTTGGTCCAAAACGAAGCAAGCATCGAATCCGCCCGAGGGCACAACTGGCTGGTGCACGACCTCTACCTGGATGTAGGATTCTCTATCCCCCCATTACCGCCGAGAAAAGGACGTCGCGTGAACCAGTGCCCCTATAATTTCGCGCGTTCGTTCGGTGATAGACACCTCCACTTCGATATGCCCCCAACCCCTGCTGGTCAAATCCTTGATCGCGGCGAGCTCCACGTTCACATGAACGGCGCAATTCCAGCAGCAACCATACGCGAGATCCTGAACGACGAAGCAACGGAGCTGCCACCGGACTTTGTAATTGAGAAAGACCTAATTCGTAGCGAGCCCTGCACATCCCTGGCAACCTACCTGAGGCCTTGGCAGGTGCTGCGGCTATTTCCGAGAAAGCGTGAGAATCTGGATAGGATTTCCCAGGCAGTTGTCGCAAGTCTCGCTGGAAACGGAGTGCGTTTTGTCGAGCTACGCAGCAGCGTATTGTACCTGGCGACCCTCCAACGATGCTCAGTTACGCAGGCTCTGGAACACCTCATAGAATCGACCCGTCTCGCCACCGAACCCTATGGTATGCGTAGAGGGTTGATCATGACGGTAACTCGCGGCGACTATGCTGCGGTTGGACTTGCCACCCTCCTTCAAGCCTATCGGGATCTTGGTGAGCCAGACGATGTGGTAGGTCTTGATCTTGCCGGCGATGAGGAGATCCCTTACCCCGCAGAACTGCCATCGTTGTTTCTTGCGGCCAAGGAGCAATTGGGGCTAGGCATAACTATCCATGCGGGCGAAACCGGACGGGTGGATAACGTTAGAGCCGCCGTCGAACTGTTTGGCGCTGATCGCATTGGTCATGGCACTGCTGCTAGCCAAGATCCTGCGTTGCTGGAGCTACTGGCTGCGCGCGACATTTGCATCGAGGTCTGCCCGATCAGCAACCGCCTGACCGGAGCGGTCCCTGCCAATCAGGCCCATCCTTTACGGGAATTTCGCCGGTGCGGCGTGCCCTTTGTTATTTGTTCAGACAATCCGGCCATCCATCAACGTGGGCTTGCGGACGATTATGCAGTTGCCATGTCCGAAGGTCTCACTGCGGATGAGATAAACCAGCAGTTTGCGACCGCCAAACGCTATTCCTTCCTAGAGGATCTGAGTTGAAAATTCGTTTTATGTCTGGCAATCATCACAAGATTGCCGAGGTCCAGCGCATTCTCGGCCCTGTAGGCGTGGAAATCGTGCCAGTGTCGCGGAAGATCGAGGAGTTACAAACCGAAGATGTTGAGCTTTTGGTAAGAGATAAGTTAATCAAAGCGTTTCAGGCGATCGGTCACCCACTTTTTATCGAGCATACTGGCCTATACCTGAAAGGTCTAAATGGGCTGCCGGCAGGCCTGACCCAAATTTTCTGGGACCGGCTGGAAGCCGATCGATTCGCCGCCCTCGTTGCCGGGCTTGGGGATTCAGCAGTCACGGCGAAAACGGTGCTGGGATACTGTGATGGATGTGAGATCCATTTGTTCGAAGGCGCTATCGATGGGACGGTGCCCCCTTTGCCAGCTGGCTCCAAGGATTTCCAGTGGGATTGTGTTTTCGTGCCAGATGGCCACACCCAAACCTTTGCTGAAATGGGTTCCGCCAAGGACGACATTTCTATGCGACGAAAAGCCTTGGACAAATTCGCGGCCCATTTAAAAACTGCAAGAGGTCCACGATGAACGCCGAATTGATGCGGGCCTACAGCACCAACAAGTTGATGCTATTCGTCGGTGCCGGTGTCTCCGCCAACCTGAAGCTGCCCACCTGGGACGAGTTGATTGCGCACATCGCGCGAGAGCTGGGATACGACCCCAAAATTTTCGCCACCTACGGCACGCCCCTAGCCTTGGCAGAGTATTACATTAAGAAAAAAGGCAGTTTGGGCGCGCTTCGCAGCTGGATGGACCGCGAATGGCACAAAACCACCACCGATGTTACTCAGTCCGACATTCACCGTTTGATAGCCGAGGGAAGGTTTGCGCGGATTTACACCACAAACTATGACCGTTGGCTGGAGTTGGCTCATAAGGCTTTCGGCGTTCCGTATGACAGGATTGCCAACGTGGCCGACCTTGCCAACACGTCAGATGGTCGCCGTCAGATCATAAAATTCCATGGTGACTTTGAGGACGACGCCACAATTGTCCTTGGCGAAACCAGTTACTTTCAACGTTTAAATTACGACTCACCGCTCGACATCAAGCTTAGCCACGATGTCCTCTGCAATTCGGTGTTGTTTATCGGATACAGCCTTAACGATATCAACATCCGCCTGATGTTCTCTAGGCTGTCTCAGATGTGGGGACGTTCTTCCCTTGCATCCACTCGCCCCAAATCTTATTTCTTCACAAACCGCCCAAATCCGGTCGCTCAAGAAGTGCTCGGCCAGTGGGGCATCGAGATGATCATTGCCGAGGAGGATGACCCCAAACAGGCGCTAACTATCTTGTTACAGAATCTGGTAAATGAGTCCGGGGCTTAGCGGGGTTTAGGTTCTGGCGCAGTTGCCTTTTAGGGGGAGCTGCTGACTTCGCCTTGCAAGGATCGTGTTGCTGGTGGCGATAGAGGAATTGTGGGCGGCAAGAATGCCGGTGGGTGAGAAATGCAGCGAGGCGTGTTGAATACCGGTCATGAAGGCGGGGAGCGAAAAGCGCCGAATGAGTTGTAATAAGCAACTTGTCCTCACTCGGAAATCCCTTTCAGAAGCGCACAGCCTATACCTAGATGGTTGGGGCTTCTACGCTAAGGGTCGGAGGCAGCCATTGCTGATGTTGCCGGTCGTTGTTGCGAAGCGTGCCCACAACCATCAGCGGTGTCTCCCAAAAGCCCTTCATCTGTGTCTGCGCCATGATGATTCTCAAAAGCTTTCCAGTGCTATCGCCCTCGCTGTAGCCGAAACGCTTCTGGCCACAGATCACTTTCATGACGCTCTCATAACTGGCATTGGGGTCAGCGGCTTTCTGACTGCGGCCTAGTTTTATTTCCTGCGGGAAAAAACTTGAAAATATTTCCTATCACATCATCTTCCTGCTGCTAGTTAACTGAGAAGCGTATTTCTCACCCGGTAGCCGAGCCTCCCAGGCAATTATTCTGTCGAGATCGTTCAACGGGTTCGGCACCATCCATCGACCGCCACTACGCGATCGATTGAACTCCCCGACCACTTGGCACCTATCACTGCGTCACTTCACGATAAGCGTCTCTTTTCCTGTCTCAGGATCACGAGACCACTTAATGTCGCAAGGGTCATCATTCCCAACCTGGCGAAATAACGAAATCACCTCATCGATACTGATGAAGTACAGGCATTTATCCTTGTCGAGATCTGAGCTGAAGAATGCTCCGTCCAGTCCGCCTCCCCAAGATATCGCGAAAACGAAGCTATGAATGATCCGCCCACAGACAAAGATAACGTCCCGCCCCTCCTGACTGGCCTTGGAGAGGTCGTAGAGCTCATCTAAGCGGTGATTGTTACGCCATGTCACGCGCTTCAGATTTGGATGCTTATGAAGAGGGATAGTACGGTGGCGGGCATTGTCGGTGATCTTGGCAGGGGCCTCTAGGAGCTTCCTGACGGAGTAGAAGCCAATAAAGATGTCGCGTTCCACCTGGGCCAGCTCTTCATCAGACAGGGCACTGGCCGTTTTGAGGTGCTCAAGACGATCCGCCATCTCTAGCAGCGGTTGTTTCCAGCACCAACTCTCCCAGATCATCTTGTGAGCCCTCTTAAGTCGCCATAGCGATTTGGATCGATAATGCCTGACATTCCGGGCTTGGGATAGGTAACAGGAATCGACGCTTGACCTGGCCTGAAGACTGAGCCTTCACCCGCAGCGGTCGATTCAAGCCACGACCTTTGAGGAGCGGCCTCAGATCTTGCCCGAGCTACCAGTGAAGGGTGTCGTCACTTTCGCCACCGCCTCATTAGACAGTTGAAAACTCAGCCTGAGGCCAGGAAACTTCGTAACATCCGGCGCTGACCACACTCACTTGCTAGGAGGTCCAGTGACAGCCCGCCCTAAATACTCTCGTTTTTTTGAAAAACAAGCCTCAAACCGCGACTCTACGCCGGCGCCTCAGTCGTCCCCTATCGCTACATGGTTAGCAAAAGCCATGACTTATTCAGGACTGATGGCCAACGCCTCTCAGGTCTTGATGCTAGCTGTAGTCGTAGTTGGCTATTTTTACACAGTGCGGCCAGTTTTCCAGAAAGAGGTGGTCTCCGAGGATCTCGCTCGCCTGCAGCTTGAACAACGAAAGCTTCAGCATCAAATGGAGGGGCAAGCGGAATCCCTGCTAGCTGGGGAGGCGAAAAATAAGGATCTGGCTGATCAGCGAGCTTCAATCGAGAAGCAGATTGTGACCCTCAACCAGAAGGTAGGAGACGCTGAGAAGTCTGCCCGCGATGCCATGCTTAGGGCACAACGGGCAACAGCTGAAGCCAAAACGGCTGAATCCACCCTTGCCGGCCTTCAAGCGCAACACTACGGGCTAAAAGTGCAAAGCCTCCTAGGCCAAACAGCGCTGCCAAGCAGCATGACTCATGTCCTGAACAGATCAGCAAGCACACTACCCTTTGCGGTCTTCAAGGATGAGAAAGCAGGTTCTATCGCACAAAAATTACAATCGTTGGAGCTTCGCCCCCTCGATCTAGCGAAGTCAACACTCTCTCAACTGCAAGAGCAAGCCAGGAAGAATTCCCGAGCGCCCAGCGCGGCCATCGATGCATTGTTGGCGCGCAATTATGAAAAGGGCATGATCGAGCACACTCAAGACTTGATATGCCCCACTCCTGCATATGCGGACTGGCAGTCTGCATTTCAGTCGGCAGTGCAGGCAAGCGAAGGGAACATTCGGGACTGCGTGCGCGAATCTTGGGCCGATCGAGTAACACGGGAAGGCTGGTCACCTTCCGATATTCGCAACCTCCAAAAAACCGACTATTGGAAACAGCTCGAAAGCAGCTTCAACGCCTCATGCAAATTGTCCTACAGCTATCTGATGCGCACAGCGTTCGAAGACGCCTGGAAGAAGGCTGATGAGGCCTGCGACGAGCGTCGGATGTATGTTAATCAACTCGTGATGGGCACGCCCTTCAAGTTACGGCTGAAAGAGTTTACGGTGGTAACACCGCCGTCAACCGAAGACATCGCCAAGCTGTTCCGAAATCGCAATACCAAGGAGCCTGCGGCTCAATTGTGAGAGGCGTCAGGGCATCCAGCTCTGCGTAATTGCTCTCGCCACTGGCAGGCCATGCAGCCGACCAAGTGTGTCTAGCGCGCCTCCATGCCCCATAGGTGCCGCCATGGGTTGCTATGCCCCGGACGAAATTGGATGATGCGGTATCAGATCGCCACCTCGGAATAGGCCGCACCTATGAGTAAGACGAACAACATTTCGATCGGCACCATGCAAAATTCGCAAGTTCAACAGGATGCTCAGCATTCCACTCAACATCTTGACCAGCGCGTTCAGGATGTGGATTTGAACGCTTTTCTCGAAGCGTTTTCTCAAAATATCGCGAGGATCAGCGATCAAACCGCGGCCCAAGCTCTGCGATCTGATGTAGAAACGATCAGGCTCCAGAACAATGCCCCGTCGCCCAAAAAAAGCGTCATCAAGGAATGTCTCGGCTCTATCAAAACGATCCTGGAGGGAGCCGCAGGCAGCGCCCTCGCGTCGTACCTACCTGCGGTAACCAGTTTGCTCGGAGCGTTCTGACGCTATGGACAGCCTGGTTTTAGAGCTGCAGCGCGATGTGCTTGACCGGACAATTCACATTCCGGATCTCCTGCGAAAAGCATTACTGGTCTCCAGAAAGCTCAAGATCAAGGACATTGAGGAATGGCTCGATAACGAACTGAATGGGTACGAACTTCGCTCAGTGCCTAGCTATCGACTCATTTCGGGGGAGCTCAAGGCCTTCAATCCGTATCGAGGGTGGATCCCGGTGGACATGGGCGGAGAGCTCCACGCTTCGATGTGTGAAACCCCAGCCCGCGATTCTGTAAGTCAGATCGCCGATCTGGTGGAGCGCACAGAGACTGGAACGGTGATCGTCAAATTCCCGGCTAATCTCAACACAGCATTCCGGAACCTCATGCGTACCGACTACGAACCAGCGCTGCACGTACCGGTACACAAATTGGTTCGCATCCTTGACGTTACGAAAACCAACATAATGGATTTTGCCCTAGACCTAGAGGCCCGAGGGATTCTCGGCGAGGGCATCAGATTCAGTAAGGCCGAAGAGCAACTGGCGCAGTCGATCACTTACAACACCATCAATATTGAGAGGATGGAAAACTCTCAGTTGCAGCAGTCGACCCATGAGTCAGGGCAGCGCAAGAGGTAAGGCTCCGAGTGCCCTTAGCTTCAGTGCATAAAAAAACGGCCTGATGGCCGTTTTTATAGTGTTGCTTGAGAGTCAGGAAACCCAAGACTCTACCGGCCCTGAACCATAATTCGCTTTCCATTCCTTTAGCCGCTTATGATTCCCGCCTTTGGTCTTGATCACCTCGTTGGTATCGGTAAGTCGCCCGCCTCTGGCCTACAGCTGTCCGCCACGAAGGGCAGCTATGGGTCGATTGCTGCCGTTCACGATCATGGATATCGTCATGCCGACCTCTTCGCTATATTAGGTCTGATAAGCCACAGGTTATCCGACCTAAATGTCACAAAGGCCCTGGATGCCACATTCTCGTCTGCTGATCACACGGCCGCTTCTCTATCTGCATTAAGTGGGCTGAACA
>NZ_JBICKH010000041.1:0-3368 GCF_043103905.1 Pseudomonas sp. yb_2
CTGACGCGATCGGCGAACAGCTCGCGGGTCAGCGGGCCCATCTGGAAGTTGGTCAGGGTGCCGTAGCAGTCGAAGGTGATGTACTTGGGGCGCATGAGGCTCATAGGGACAGTCCTGAAGGTTAGTAGATAAAAGCGACGAAGCGTCGCAGCACCACAACTTCATTACAGCACCATGAAACAAGCATATGGCGTTAAAAGCGCGAGTCACTCAACATAAATCACTGTTTTAATCCCCCCCCCCAGCAGACTTTGCGGGGAGCTCCAAACCGGTGCGTTTGCAGGCTCCATGCATCCTCACGGAACGCAGGAAGCCTCTGTCAAAGTCCGTTTCAGACGACTCTTCCGCAGAAAATGCGCCAGATATAAACGGCAAACGGGCGTCCAAAGGAAACGCCCGTTTTAATGCTGACTCTATTTGGCTCGCCGTCTACGGCAATCTCCGCGCTGATCTTTCTTCATGTCTCGATCCACCCAACTCCATCCCTGTCCAGGTTTACAAGGATGAACCTTCTCCAACTCTAGAAACGGCTCGCTCAGCGCTGTTGCAAGGGCCGCTCGCTTTAATAGCCGCGTGAGCGGTCGATGACGTCCTTGAGCGGCTCACCCCGTTGATGTCGACGAACGTTCTCCAGCAGGATCGGCGCGGCCGATTCGGGCTGAGTCATGCTCGCCACATGGGGTGTCAGAAATACTCGAGGATGAGCCCAGAAAGGATGCTCTGCACTCAAAGGCTCAGGCTCAGTCACGTCAAGAATAGCGCGCGATAGCTGCCCCGCATCCAATGCCTCGAGCAGGTCCGCATCGACCAGGTGCGGACCGCGCCCAACATTGATCAGCGCTGCGCCAACAGGTAGTAATGAAAACAGTTCGCGGTTGAGGATACCTTTGGTGGCTGGTGTGAGCGGCAATAGGCAGATCAGCACATCGCACCCGGCAAGAAAGGGTTGCAACTGATCTGGGCCGGCAAAACTCTCCACGCCATCCATTACTCGCAACGAACGGTTCCAGCCACGCAGGTCGAAGCCGTAACTCGCCAACCGCTCCAGCACAGCCCGTCCCAACGCGCCCATGCCCATCACACCAATTGTGCGGCTGGAGGCAGGCGGTACCTCCAGCGGATTCCAGACACCTGCAGCCTTCGCTGCCTGGTAATCGAAAAAGTCGCGATGCAGCGCCAACACTCCCAGGCTCACATACTCGACCATACCATCGATGATCCCTGGCTCGACCATCCTGACAATGGGCACATGCTCGGGCAACGCGGAAAAATCGACATGGTCTACACCGGCTCCCGAAGAGAAAAACACCTTCAGCCGAGGCAGTTTGGCAATAAACTCCGCTGGTGCCTGCCAAGCAATAAGGTATTCGACGTCGTCAAGGTCGCCTGCATCGGGCCAGACGCGAAAATCGAGGTCAGGTGCGAACTTGCGAAAATAGTGCGCCCAAGCTGCAGCACGAGGCGCATCAGATCGATAGAGAATGCTCATAGCTAGTCCTACCAGCCTCCTACCCAGCCATCGAAGAGCCCCTCAGGAAGCGTTTGCTCGTTCGCGCCACGGAGAAAATCGAAGTCGCAGCCCTGATGAGCCTGTTCGATGTGTTGGTTGTACAGATTGCGATAGCCACGCACATGCCGAGACAGGGGCGGTTGCCATGCCAGGCGTCGACGTTCGAGCTCTTCCGGCTCGACACAGAGCTCCAATCGCCGCTCAGCGACGTCCAGTTCGATGATGTCGCCGTCTTGCACCAGCGCCAGCGGACCGCCGATCGCAGCCTCGGGAGAGACATGCAGTACGGCTGCACCATAGGCGGTCCCACTCATCCGTGCATCCGAGATACGCAACATGTCGCGCACACCGCGTTCCATCAGATGGCGCGGCAGAGGCAGCATGCCCCACTCCGGCATCGCCGCGCCCACGGGCCCGGCATTACGAAGAATGAGCACGCTGTTCTCGTCGATGCCGAGTTCAGGGTTATCGATCTGGTCGGCAATGGCCTGCACATCTTCGAACACGACCGCAGGGCCTCGATGCTTGAACAGCTTAGGGTCTGCCGCGCAGGTTTTCATTACTGCACCATCTGGTGCCAGATTGCCTCTAACCACGACCATCGTCTCGCCAGGCTTGACCGGATTGTCCAGCGGACGGATCACATCGCTATCGAAGACCTCCGCCGCTTCGAGAATCTCGCCGACCGTACGACCGTCGACAGTTCGCGCATCCAGGTGCATTAACGGTTCGAGTCTCTTGAGCAGTGCCGGTACGCCACCGGCGGCCATGAGTCGCTCGGTCAGGTGCTCGCCGGCAGGTTGGACGTTGGCAATCAGAGGTACGCGTCTGGCTATCTCGTCGAAACGCTCCAACGTCAGCGGTACGCCGATGCGGCCGGCGAGCGCCAATAGGTGAATGATAACGTTGGTCGAGCCGCCCACTGCGCACAGCAGGGTTATCGCATTGTCAAAGGCACGCGCATCGAGAACCTCATTCGGGCGGGGGTTTCCTTCGGCGGCCATTCGGACGCTACGGCGTCCAACCTCGCGGGCGATCTGATGACGACGTCGGTCGACCGCCGGGACCAGGCTACTGCCGGGCAGCGACACACCCAGGGCCTCGCAGATGACCGCCATCGAAGAAGCGGTACCCATTTCTGCGCAGTGGCCGGCTGTGCCCATCACGCTTCGTTCGAATGCTGCGAAATCGCCTTCGGAGAGTTCCCCTGCGCGCAGTTGATCAACTAGACGCCAGACGCCGGTGGCGTTTGCCAAATTGCCGCCAGTCGCCGAGCGAGGAGTCGCCGGGCCGCTGGCAAGGAATATGAACGGCACGCCTGCACTGGCGGCCCCCATCAGTAGCGCCGGCTGCGTCTTGTCACACCCACCAAGGAGCACTACCGCATCGAAGGGATATCCGCGAATGGTTTCCTCGGCCTCCATAGCCAGCAGGTTTCGAAACGGGAAAGAGGTCGGCTTGATGATGTTCTCGCTGATCGACATCAACGGCACCTCCAACGGGATACCGCCTGCCTCGTGAATCCCTACTTTCACCTCTTCGGCAAGCGTTCGCAGATTGAGATTGCACGGGTTAATATCGGACCAGGTGTTGAGAATGCCTACGACCGGGCGCTCCATCAGATCTTCGCGGCTCCAGCCGGCGGTCGACAAGGTCGAACGGTGCACGAAGCCAGGCAAGTCATCCTTGCGAAACCAGCGCGCGCTGCGTAGCGGCCTACCATCTTTTATTTCGTTATCGCTCATGGGGTCACCTTGTGGACGTATGTTCGGAAAATTCGTCAAGGCAGAGTTGCCACATGCCGGGGATAGGGGACGGCGTCGCACCGCTTCTAGCGGAAGCGGTGCGACGCCGGCTG
>NZ_JBICKH010000042.1:0-2127 GCF_043103905.1 Pseudomonas sp. yb_2
CTGGACAAGACGCCGGTCAGCACTACCGTCACCGACGAGCCTGGTACCCCAGGCAACCCGGGCGGCAGCAACGAAGGCGACCTGGTCAAGGTCACCATCACGGCCGACCAGACTTCGGTAGCCGAGAACGTCAAACCGACCTTCACTGTTCACGTCAACCAGCCGCTGGCTCACGACCTGGTCGTGACCCTGAGCAACAATGCCCAGGTCACCATCAAGGCCGGTGAAACCAGCGCGCCGTACACCCACGCTGCTCAGGGTGATGACGTCTACAACGACGCTGGCCAGATCAGCCTGGGTATCACGTCTGCTGTGGATGTAGACGGTCGCACCTTCGAAAACCTGGAGCTGGGCGGTGCGGCTTCGGTTCAAGTGACCGATACCACCGACGAAGTGGTGGCCAAGTTGACCGCGACCCCTTCGGTGACCGAAGGCGGTGAGATCACTTACACCATTACCCTGACCAACAAAGACGGCTTGCCGATCAATAACCACAGTGCATTGACCTTCACGCTGAGCGACGGCAAAACCGTCATCACCGTGCCGGCCAACGGCACCGTGGGCACTGCAACCGTGACTGCCCCGGACAACGTCTACGTCGGTACCAACGACCCTGTGATCAAATCGATCGCAACCGTTGAAGGTGCGGATGTCGGCAAGTTCGAACAACTGACACTCGACAAGACCCCGGTCAGCACTACCGTCACCGACGAGCCTGGTACCCCAGGCAACCCGGGCGGCAGCAACGAAGGCGACCTGGTCAAGGTCACCATCACCGCCGACCAGACTTCGGTAGCCGAGAACGTCAAACCGACCTTCACTGTTCACGTCAACCAGCCGCTGGCTCACGACCTGGTCGTGACCCTGAGCAACAACGCCCAGGTCACCATCAAGGCCGGCGAAACCAGCGCGCCGTACACCCACGCTGCGCAGGGCGATGACGTCTACAACGATGCTGGCCAGATCAGCCTGGGTATCAACTCGGCGGTGGATGCCACTGGTGCGACCTTCGAGAACCTGCAACTGGGCGGCAACGCTTCGGTTCAAGTGACCGACACCACCGACGAAGTGGTGGCCAAGCTGACCGCGACCCCGTCGGTCACCGAAGGCGGCGAGATCACTTACACCATCACGCTGACCAACAAAGACGGTCTGCCGATCAACAACCACAGTGCATTGACCTTCACGCTGAGCGACGGCAAAACCGTCATCACCGTGCCGGCCAACGGCACCGTGGGCACTGCTACCGTCACTGCCCCGGACAACGTCTACGTCGGTACCAACGACCCTGTGATCAAATCGATCGCAACCGTTGAAGGTGCGGACGTCGGCAAGTTCGAGCAACTGACGCTGGACAAGACGCCGGTCAGCACGTCGGTTACCGACGAGCCAGGTACGCCGGGCAACGAAGGCGACCTGGTCAAGGTCACCATCACAGCCGACCAGACTTCGGTGGCCGAGAACGTCAAACCGATCTTCACCGTGCACGTAAACCAGCCGCTGGCTCACGACCTGGTCGTGACCCTGAGCAACAACGCCCAGGTCACCATCAAGGCCGGCGAGACCAGCGCGCCATACACCCACGCTGCGCAAGGCGATGACGTCTACAACGACGCTGGCCAGATCAGCCTGGGCATCACGTCTGCTGTGGATGTAGACGGTCGCACCTTCGAGAACCTGCAACTGGGCGGCAACGCTTCGGTTCAAGTCACCGACACCACCGACGAAGTGGTGGCCAAGCTGACCGCGACCCCGTCGGTGACCGAAGGCGGCGAGATCACCTACACCATCACGCTGACCAACAAAGACGGTCTGCCGATCAACAACCACAGTGCATTGACCTTCACGCTGAGCGACGGCAAAACCGTCATCACCGTGCCGGCCAACGGTACCGTGGGTACTGCTACCGTGACTGCCCCGGACAACGTCTACGTCGGCACCAACGACCCTGTCGTGATGTCGATCGCAACCGTTGGAGGTGCGGACGTCGGCAAGTTCGAGCAACTGACGCTGGACAAGACCCCGGTCAGCACTACCGTCACCGACGAGCCTGGCACCCCAGGCAATCCGGGCGGCAGCAACGAAGGCGACCTGGTCAAGGTCACCATCACGGCCGACCAGACTTCG
>NZ_JBICKH010000043.1:0-281 GCF_043103905.1 Pseudomonas sp. yb_2
CTGGACAAGCTACGTGGCGAGATCAAGTACGAGTATGAAGCCAATGGCCAGTTGCGCAGCCGTGATACGGGCTCGCTGGTGGGCAGCGAAGAGTTTCGTTATGACCCGGCGGCCAACCGGTTGGACTTCAATGCGCGTCAGTTTGACAAGGTCAAGGACAACCGCATCAAACAGTGGCGGGATCAAGAGTACCGCTACGACCCGTGGGGCAACCTGATCGAGAAGCGCTCGGGGCACTGCAAGCTGCAGCACTTTATCTATGACTGCGAGAACCGGCTGGT
>NZ_JBICKH010000044.1:0-17612 GCF_043103905.1 Pseudomonas sp. yb_2
CTGTCAAGCGTTTATTTTGAAGTTTTTTGCGAGAAACTCGTTTAGCTTCAAACACTTGACTCAACACAGTGGCTAGCTTTTCTTCGCTACCGCGTTGGAGTGGTGCGCATTATAGGGAGGCCATCGAGAAGGTCAACCTTTAATTTCAATGATTTGAAATATTGCTGGTAAAGCCGCTTGAGGGCTACCACCTCCCCCACCAATTGCGCACTATATTGCTCACCATCTCCCCCGCCCAAGGATTGCCGCACTTAAATGAACACCCAACCCCGCAGCCTGGCCGCCACCCTCTTCCCGATCGGCCTACTGCTTATCGCCATGGCATCGATTCAGTCCGGCGCCTCCCTGGCCAAAAGCATGTTCCCGATCGTCGGCGCACAAGGCACCACCACCCTGCGCCTGATCTTCGCCAGCATCATCATGCTGCTTATATTGCGCCCGTGGCGGGTACGCATGACCGCCAACACGTTGCGCAATGTGGTCATCTACGGCATGGCACTGGGCGGCATGAACTTCCTCTTCTATATGGCCCTGCAAACGGTACCAATCGGTATCGCCGTCGCCCTGGAATTCACCGGCCCGTTGGCCGTGGCGATCTTCTCCTCGCGCCGAGCGATCGATTTCCTGTGGATTGCCCTGGCCATCGCAGGCCTGCTGCTGTTGCTGCCGGCAGGTCACAGCGGCCAGGCACTCGACCCCGCGGGCGCCGCCTATGCGCTGGGGGCGGGTGTGTGCTGGGCGCTGTACATCCTGTTCGGGCAACGTGCAGGGGCCGAGCACGGCATCCAGAGCGCGGCCCTGGGGGTGGTGGTCGCGGCCCTGTTCGTCGCCCCCATCGGTATCGCCCACGCCGGTAGCGCTCTGCTCACACCTGCCGTGATCCCCATGGCGTTTGCCGTTGCAATACTGTCCACCGCCCTGCCATACAGCCTGGAAATGGTTGCCCTCACGCGGATTCCGGCGCGCACGTTCGGCACCCTGATGAGCATCGAACCGGCATTTGGCGCATTGTCCGGCCTGCTTTTCCTCGGCGAGGTGCTGACGCTCACTCAATGGCTGGCGATTCTGGCAATCATTACCGCCTCGGTCGGCACCACCCTGTCCATGCGCAAGGCGCCCAGCCCGGCCATCGCAGCAGACTGATATGAGAAATATTTTCATTTGAGAAAGGATTAATGATTGTAGCAGCCTGTCTCGCTGATTAAGCTGTCACAGAATCATCATCTTTACGCTATCTACTGGGCCGAACACGGACGCTGGGGGAAGGTTCAGGAAGAACCGAAGCGACAACGACAGGGTCGTGACAACTGATTTGCCCTGCATTTAAGGACAGGAATGAAACGAATTTTTCTCATCCTGGCCATCTTGGCCATTGCTGGATGTGCCGCCACAGCCAAGACCGAGGTCAAAAGGGGCAAGAAGGGCCTGCATATCAATTGCTCCGGTCTTTCTTCCTCATGGGACAATTGCTACAGCAAGGCCGCAAGCGCCTGCAGCACGCGCGGCTACCGGGTCATTGCGCGCTCGGGCGATAGCGATGAAGAGGCCGGTGACTATTTGTTCGGCATCAACCCGGCGGGTTACACCAGCCGGAGCATGATCATCATCTGTAAATAGAGAAAAGGGCAGTTCGCAAACTGCCCTTTTTCCGCTGCGTTACAGCGGTGCAGTACGCATCTCCAGCCAGGTTAGCGCATCCCCTTGGAGCAAGGGCGCCAGGCGCTCATGTACGCAGGCGTGGTAGCCGTTCAGCCACTCCACCTCCTCCTTGGTCAGCAACTCGGGCAACAGACAGCGGGTGTCGATAGGGCACAGCGTCAAGGTTTCGAACTGCAGGAAGTCACCAAAGGCACTCTTCCCCGCTTCTCGGTTGACCACCAGGTTCTCGATGCGAACGCCCCACAGCCCCGGGCGGTACGTACCCGGCTCGATCGAGCTGATCATGCCCACTTGCATCGCCGTCTGCGGTGCAGGTGCCGCCTGGTAGGCGATCACTTGAGGCCCCTCATGCACGTTCATGAAGTAGCCCACGCCGTGGCCGGTACCATGGCCATAGTCGACCTGGTCAGCCCAGATCGGCGCCCGGGCAATGGCGTCGAGCAACGGCGACAGTACCCCTCGCGGGAACGTGGCACGCGACAAGGCAATCATGCCCTTGAGTACACGGGTGCAGTCCTGCTTCTGAGCCTGGCTGGGGTTACCGACCGGCACCATGCGGGTGATGTCGGTAGTGCCGCCCAGGTATTGACCGCCCGAGTCGATCAGCAGCAAGCCATTACCCTCGATGAGCGCATGCGACTGCTCGGTGGCCCGGTAGTGTGGCATCGCGCCATTGCCATTGAAGGCGGCAATGGTAGAAAAGCTCAGTGACACGAAATTCGGCCGTCGAGCACGCGCGGCACTCAATTGCTCGTCAACCGTCAGCTCGGTGATGACCTCCCGGCCGAGGTTCGCCTCGAACCAGGCGAAAAACTCGCACAAGGCTGCGCCGTCCTGCTCCATGACCTGGCGAATATGCACCAGGTCGTCGTCACCCTTGCAGGACTTGCTCAGCGTGGTGGGGTTTAGCCCCTCGACAAGAACCACCTCTGCCGCCAGGTTGTCCAGCAGGCCGCAGGTGACCCGGGCCGGGTCCACCAGCAGCCGCGCCCCCGCAGGAACGGTGCCTAGCGCCTTGCCTGCTTCGCTGTAGTCGCGCACCTCGATGCCGTCGACCTCCAGCACATGACGCAGGTGCTCGTCCACCTTGTCCTGGCCCACGAACAGGATGGCCTGCTGCTGATTGATCAGGGCAAAGGCCAGGAAAACCGGATTGTAGGAGACATCGCTGCCGCGCAGGTTGAACAGCCAGGCAATGTCATCCAGGGTAGCGATGAAGTGCCAGTCGGCCCCCTTGGCCTGGATGCCCTGGCGCAGTTGCGCGAGCTTTTCCGCCCGGCTCACCGTGGCGTGGGGCGGCAGGTGCTGGTACACCGGGTTACCGGGCAGCGCCGGGCGCCCGTCCCAGATCTGACCCAGCAGGTCCATGTCTGTCACCAGCTGCGCTCCACGCGCCTTCAGCCGCTCAGCCAGCTGGCGCGCCGAAGCCAGGGCCATGACCGCACCATCCACTGCCACGCGACCGTTGGGCTCGACATTTTCGCCCAACCATTCCAACGCCCCGGGTTTGCCCGGCAACAGTTTCATCAGTTCGATGCCGCTGCCCTTCAGCTCCTGAGCTGCCTGCTCCCAGTAGCGGCTGTCGACCCACAGCCCGGCAAAGCCGGGGGTGACCACCAGCGTACCAACCGAGCCATGGAACCCCGAAAGCCACTGGCGCCCCTGCCAGTAACCGGGCAGGTATTCGGATAGGTGGGGGTCGGCCGAGGGGACCAGCAAGGCATCGATGCCCCCTGCCGCCATGGCTTGGCGCACGTGCACCAGTCGCTGCGGCACGCTTTGCTCAAGGGTGGTCTGGACGTTCATGCGCTCTCCTGCGGCTTCATAACGGTTGATCCAATAGACCGATAATGGAACAGCCGCCAGGGCGCTGCAATCGTGACGACCAAGATACGGCATGCCTTGCCCACGACGCCCTGTGCCAATAGGACACTTCCTACAACAGGACCAGGACCACCGATCAAGTTTCCCTGAACTTCCCCAGGACACCGGCTTCACACACAGTACATTCATTGCACACAGGCAAATGACCATGCCCAGTGGCATCGAACCGAAAGCCGGCGTGGTGTTGCTTGACACCCGCGACCACACGCCCGAACACGAGCACGGCGTTCATCTCAAGCTTGCCGAAGGCCTGGCACGTTTGCTGGGCTGCCCATTTATACAGCCCATGCGGCCGCCAGATGCAGCCGATGCCTACTATTATCTGCCAACCGAGACCCTGATCGACCCCAGACGATATGCCGGCTTGGGTATTTGCAGCGAACAGGACCTGTTTGGCGGCATGGTGCCGTACCCCTACATGGCGACCAAGGCGATCTCTCACCCGTTACCCGCCGGGGCCAGCTTCCCGCCAGGCTGGACCGACGACTTCGCCCGACAGGCCAGCGATGCCCTGCTGCGCGGCTACACCGTGTTCAGCAAAGCCGACGCTCGCACTGCCGCACAGTTGCTGCTGCTCGACGGCCCGCTGAGGGTCAAACCGGTACTGGCTTGTGCGGGACGCGGGCAACAGGTCATCACCACTGCAGATGCCCTGGAGCCTCTGCTGGCCGATATGGATGACCACACGTTGGCGCAGTGGGGCCTGGTGCTCGAAGAAGACCTGAGCGAGGTGCAAACCTTCAGCGTCGGCCAGGTGCGCGTCGCCGGCTTGACCTGCAGCTACCACGGCACCCAGCAACTGACACGTGACCATCAGGGTACCGAGGTCTACGGCGGTTCTGAACTGGTGGTGGTACGTGGCGACTATCAGGTGTTGCTACAGCTCCCACTGGACGACCACCTGCGCCTTGCCATCAACCAGGCCATGGTTTACGAACAAGCCGCCGAGCAGCACTTCCCGGGATTTGTCGCCTCACGTCGCAACTATGACATCGCCCGCGGCATCAGCCCTTCGGGCCATCTGTGCAGCGGGGTGCTCGAACAATCCTGGCGCCTGGGTGGTGCCAGCAGTGCCGAACTGTTGGCCCTGCAGGCCTTTGCCGATGACCCCGCATTGCAACGGGTGCGGGCTTCCACCCACGAAGTATTCGGCAACCCCGACCTGCCCGCTGATGCCATCCTCTTTTACCAAGGAAACGACAGTGAACTCGGACAACTCAGCAAATTTGCGCGGATTCGCGACCATGGCCATTCAGAGTGAAACCGTTGAACTGCAGGTCGAGAATGACCGCATCGCCGGCACCTTGGTCAGCCCGGGCACCAAAATGCCGGGCATTCTCTTCGTCCACGGCTGGGGCGGCAGCCAGCAACGTGACCTGGCCCGCGCCCGGCATATCACCGGACTGGGATGCGTGTGCATGACCTTCGACCTGCGCGGTCACGAAAAAACTGAAAGCCAGCGCCTCACGGTCACCCGTGAACAAAACCTGCAGGACTTGCTGGTGGCTTACGATCGACTGGTCAGCCACCCGGCAGTCGACAGCAGCGCCATCGCCATTATCGGCAGCAGCTATGGCGGTTACCTGGCGACTCTGCTGACCCGCGAACGGCCGGTCAGGTGGCTGGCCCTGCGGGTACCTGCCATGTACTGGGATGACGAATGGGGCAGCCCGAAGCAAACCCTTGACCGTCAACGCCTGAATGCCTATCGCCAGCGCCCCCTGGGCCCGGCCGACAACCGCGCGCTGGCCGCGTGCGCCGAATTCGGCGGGGATGTATTGCTGGTGGAGTCCGAGCAGGATGACTACGTGCCGCACAGTACCTTGATGAACTACCGCTCGGCGTTCGTCAACGCCCACTCGCTCACCCATCGCATCGTCGACGGCGCCGACCACGCGCTGTCCAGCGAACAGAGCCAGAAAGCGTATAGCTCGCTCCTGGCGGCATGGATCAGCGAAATGGTCATCGGTGCCCGCCTGGATCGCTACCCGCACTACGCACCTTGGTATGCCTGAGGACCGCCCATCTGGCAATGCAGCACGCCATCGTCCCCGCGCACCAGGCTGCGCAGGGCCTGGTAGGCGGCGAAGTTGACACCGCGTGCCTGATGCTGGCCCAGCAGGTCAAGAAACGATTCCTCGACGAAGTGCACGGCCGCCGCAGCCCAGGCCTGGCGTGACTGCCATTGCAGGTACTGCAACACCCGGCAGCCATCGTCGCTGGCCTGGATGCTCACACCCTGCAGCCCTTCGCAACGCGCAGCCAATGCTTCACTACGCTCCACCAGGGCCTGAGCCAATGCTTGCTGGTACATACTGGGTACTTCGTATTCGATCATCTGGGTGAACCACAAGGCATGAGGTGTTGCCATCATCGACAGTCTCCTGGCTACGTACGCATGCAGCGCGATGCCGAGCAGGGTAAGACCTCAAGTAAAGTCAAGGTCAAGTGATTTCTACAGACCCTGGCCGGATACCGCAAACCGCCGCCGATAGTCACTCGGAGTAAGGCCGATGACACGCTGGAACACCTTGCGAAACGCGCCCGGATCCTGGTAACCGACACCCCACGCGATCTGTTCGACGGTGCGCCGGGTAAACTCCAGCAAGCGGCACGCCCGCCCCACCCTCACCTGCTGGCAATACTCGGTCGGGCGCAGCCCGGTAGCGGCACGAAAGCGCCGCAAGAAAGTGCGCGCCTCCAGCCCCGCGCAGGCCGCCATCGTGGCCAGGTCGGCATCCTGCCCGCCATTGCCCTGCAACCAGTGCTGCACCTTCAACACGGCCTCGTCGCCGTGGTCCAGGCGCGGGTTGAACACAGCGCCGGGCAGCGGCGCCGCGACCGGATCGACGGCCAGATAGCGAGCGGTCTCCTGAGCCACAGTCGCCCCCAAAAAGCGCTCCAGCAAGCGCAAGCCGAGGTCCGTCCAGGCCATCAACCCTGCCGAGGTCACGATGTCACCGTCATCCAGCAACGGCTGCTGGGCCTCAACCCGCACCCTGGGGAAGCGCTGGGCAAGCGCCTGCACATAGTTCCAGTGCGTGCAGGCCGGGCGCCCGTCGAGCAAACCGCTGGCGGCAATGAAAAATACACCGATGCATACCGACGCCAGCACCGTACCACGCCCGTGCAACAGGCAAAGCGGCGCGCGGTGGCGTTCGAGCAATTCGGTTTGTGGGGCCGACTCCAGGCTTGGCGGAATGATCAGGACGCGCAGGCCCGGTACGGTGACAGCAGAGTTATCCGACGCAGGCAACAACTGCCCCGTCTCATCTGCCTGCCAGCAACTGACGCGAATGTGCGGCAGCTCGACGGCCCCCAGTTCGGCCGCCACCCGGTTGGCCACCAGGAACAGGTCGGCCAGGCCATGCACAGCGGCGCGCTGCACGCCGGGGTACAACAGCAAGCCGATATCCAGGTTAGCGCCGGTGTCAGTTTTTGCCCGCATAGTGTCGTTCGCGCCAATCCTCAGGTGAGTGAACACAGCCTATAACTAACGTCTCTCGACGACTACTGCCACAGGAGGCAGCATGAGCAAGCAGGCACTGATCATCATCGACATCCAGAACGACTACTTCCCCGGCGGCAAGTGGCCCCTCGATGGCGTCGACCAGGCAGCCGACAACGCCGCCCGCCTGCTGGCAGCAGCACGCCAGCGCGACGACCTGGTGGTGCATGTGCGGCATGAGTTCGACACTGCCGATGCCCCCTTCTTTGCCCCCGGTTCGCAGGGTGCGGCCATCCACGCCAAGGTCGAGCCATTGCCGGGCGAGCCGGTGGTGCTCAAGCACAAGGTCAACGCCTTTCTCGGTACCGATCTTGAGCACACGCTGGACCGGCATGGCGTCGAGGCGCTGACCATCGTCGGCAGCATGAGCCACATGTGCATTGACGCCGCCGCCCGGGCTGCGGCCGATATGGGCTATCAAGTGACCGTGGCGCACGATGCCTGCGCAACCCTGCCACTGACGTTCGACGGCAAGCAGGTGCCGGCGGCTCATGTGCATGATTCGGCGATGGCGGCGTTGGCGTTTGCCTATGCCAATGTGGTGAAGACCGACGAGCTGCTGAAAAGCTGATCGGCTTGAGACCTTTGGGGCTGCACAGCAGCCCCAAAGCCTGCAGGCTCAAATCGCCACATTGCGCACAAACCGAACAGCCACCACGCCATCGTTACGGTAGGCATACCGGCAGTTACTGGGGAACACATGGAACTGCCCCACCTGCAAGCGATGCTCGACCTCTTCGATGATCAGCGTCAGCTGCCCATCGATCACATAAATCTGCTCGCTCCAGCCTTCGGCGTCGGCCTCACTGTGATAGCACTCCCCCGGTGCCAGGGTCCATTCCCAAAGTTCCACCTCGCGCCTTGCCGGGCTGGTGCCCAGCAACACCGCTCGGCTCTGCGGGTGTTCGCCAGCCCACGCCAGCTCTTCAATGCGCCCGGGGTCGCGCAGGTCTGGCGCCTGGATCAGGGTGCTGAAAGCCACGCCCAAGGCTTCGGCAATCAGGTCCAATGTGGTCAGGCTGACATTCTTCTCGCCCGCCTCGATCGCGACCAGCATGCGCCGGCTGACCCCTGAACGCTCGGCCAGCGCCGCCTGACTCAAGCCGGCGGCGTTGCGCAGACTGCGCACATTGAGGCTGACATGTTGCAGCACCGATGCCCGGTGCGAAGAATCCTTGTGCACTATATTGCTCACTGGTCAAGATTGCGCAGTATACTGCCCACTTTTGCGGCGATTGTGCGCCGCCCTTTCCGAGTGTGCAAGACCATGAACCAGCCCAGCAACAAGCCCACCCCTGCCGTCACCTTCCGCCTGAGCAAGGCCGAACTGGTGCTGGTATTCATCACCATGTTGTGGGGCGGCACGTTCCTGTTGGTGCATAACGTGATGGCCGTCAGCGGCCCGATGTTCTTCGTCGGCCTGCGCTTTGCGGCAGCCGCGCTGTTCGTTGGTGTGGTCTCGGCGCGAGCGCTGCCCGGCCTGACCTTCACCGAACTGAAGGCCGGCATGCTGATCGGCGTGTCGATCATGCTCGGCTATGGCCTGCAGACCATGGGCCTGCAAACCATCAGCAGCAGCCAGTCAGCGTTCATCACTGCGCTGTACGTCCCGTTCGTGCCGCTGCTGCAGTGGCTGGTGCTGGGGCGGCGGCCTGGCCTGATGCCCAGCATGGGTATCTGCCTGGCATTCATCGGCCTGATGCTGCTGGCCGGGCCGGAAGGCGGCAGCCTGCGTTTCAGCGAGGGCGAACTGGTCACCCTGATCAGCGCCGTGGCCATCGCCGGTGAAATCATTCTGATCAGCCGCTACGCCGGTCAGGTCGATGTGCGCCGGGTTACGGTGGTGCAACTTGCGACCGCATCGCTGCTGGCGTTTCTCATGATCGTCCCGACCCAGGAGCGCCTCCCCGACTTCTCCTGGCTGTTGCTTGCCAGCGCAGTGGGCCTGGGCGCAATGAGTGCGGTGATCCAAGTGGCAATGAACTGGGCACAGAAGTCGGTCTCGCCTACCCGCGCCACACTCATCTATGCTGGTGAACCGGTGTGGGCCGGCATCGTCGGGCGTCTGGCTGGCGAGCGCCTGCCTGGCGTGGCGCTGCTCGGCGGCCTGCTGATCGTGGTTGCCGTGGTGGTCAGTGAACTCAAGGTGCGGCGCCCTCGCGAAACCGTCGAAACACGCGATGTGCAGAACCCTGGCGAAAGCCAGGCGGGGCTGTAAAACAGTCAACAGCGGCTATTCTTTGTAAAAAACTGTTATAAAAAAACCGCTTGTCACAGCCGGTTTGTAGGATTCTGCGACAGCTTGCGTGTTGGTGATAAACACCTCGGCACGTATGATTCTTTGCAAACTTCTCCAGAATAGGCCGCTATGTCCTTGATAGTGCTATTGCTTCTGCCGTTCGTGGGCAGTTGCCTGGCAGCCGTGCTGCCGCACAACGCACGTAACGCCGAGTCCATTCTTGCCGGGCTCGTAGCCCTGGTCGGCACCGTCCAGGTAGCACTTCTGTACCCTCAGATTGCCCATGGTGGCGTCATTCGCGAAGAGTTCCTGTGGCTACCCAGCCTGGGGCTGAACCTGGTGTTGCGCATGGACGGCTTTGCCTGGCTGTTCTCGTTGCTGGTACTGGGCATTGGCACGCTGGTATCGCTGTATGCGCGCTACTACATGTCACCGCAAGACCCGGTCCCACGCTTCTTCGCGTTCTTTCTGGCCTTCATGGGCGCGATGCTCGGCCTGGTCATCTCCGGCAACCTGATCCAACTGGTGTTCTTCTGGGAACTGACCAGCCTGTTCTCCTTCCTGCTGATCGGCTACTGGCACCACCGCGCCGACGCCCGTCGCGGCGCCTACATGGCGCTGATGGTAACCGGTGCAGGCGGCTTGTGCCTGTTGGTAGGGGCCCTGCTGCTCGGCCATGTGGTCGGCAGCTATGACCTGGACAAGGTCCTGGCTGCCGGGCATACCATCCGCCAGCATGCGCTTTACCCGGTGCTGCTGCCCCTGATACTCATCGGCGCCCTGACCAAGAGCGCACAGTTTCCCTTCCAGTTCTGGCTGCCCCACGCCATGGCAGCGCCCACACCGGTGTCGGCCTATTTGCACTCGGCCACCATGGTCAAGGCCGGGGTGTTCCTGCTGGCACGCCTGTGGCCGGTACTCTCCGGTAGCGAGGAATGGTTCTGGATCGTCGGCGGTGCCGGCGCCCTCACCCTGCTGCTCGGCGCTTTCGCCGCCATGTTCCAGAATGACCTCAAGGGCCTGCTGGCCTATTCGACCATCAGCCACCTGGGCCTGATTACCCTGCTGCTGGGTCTTAACAGCCCGCTGGCTGCCGTCGCCGCGGTATTCCACATTCTCAACCATGCCACCTTCAAGGCCTCGCTGTTCATGGCCGCCGGCATCATCGACCACGAGAGCGGCACCCGCGACATTCGCCGCCTCAGCGGCCTGATCCGCCTGGTGCCCTACACCGCGACCCTGGCCATGGTCGCCAGCGCCTCGATGGCCGGCGTGCCGCTGATGAACGGCTTCCTGTCGAAGGAAATGTTCTTTGCCGAAACGGTATTCATCAGTTCCACCGCCTGGGTCGAGGCCACGCTGCCGGTGATCGCCACCCTGGCCGGCACCTTCAGCGTGGCGTATGCCCTGCGTTTTACCGTCGATGTGTTCTTCGGGCCGACGGCCCAGGACCTGCCCCATACCCCGCACGAGCCGCCACGCTGGATGCGTGCTCCGGTGGAACTGCTGGTGCTCACGTGCCTGGTCGTGGGCATCTTCCCCACCCAGTCGGTCGGCCCCCTGCTGGCCGCTGCGGCCCTGCCGGTGGTTGGCGGCACCCTGCCGGAATACAGCCTGGCCATCTGGCATGGCTGGAACGCGCCGATGATCATGAGCCTGGTCGCCATGAGCGGCGGCATCGTTCTGTACCTGTTGCTGCGCAAACAACTGCGCCTGGGTCGCTTCCCCTACCCGCCCGTGATCGAGCGCTTCAATGGCAAGCGGTTGTTCGAGCACGGCCAGGTTCACCTGATGTTGCTGGCGCGTCGCATCGAACGCCTGTTCACCACCCGGCGGCTGCAGTCGCAGCTGTTCATGCTGGTATTCGCCGCGTTCCTCGCGGGCCTCACGCCGATGCTCCATAGCGGCCTGAGCTGGGGTGATCGCCCGAAGATTCCGGGTTCCGGGGTATTCGTCGCCCTGTGGCTGATCGCCATTGCCTGCGCCATCGGCGCCGCCTACCAGGCCAAGTACCACCGCCTGGCGGCACTGATCATGGTCAGCGTCTGCGGCCTGATGACCTGCATCACCTTCGTCTGGTTCTCTGCGCCCGACCTGGCACTGACCCAGTTGGTGGTGGAAGTGGTCACCACCGTGCTGATCCTGCTCGGCCTGCGCTGGCTGCCACGGCGTATCGAAGGCGTGTCACCGCTGCCGGGTAGCCTGGAGCGCGCGCGCATGCGCCGCCTGCGCGACTTGCTGCTGGCCGTGCTGGTAGGTGGCGGCATGGCCGTGCTGTCGTACGCCATGCTGACCCGGCCCACGCCCAACGACATTTCCTCGTTCTATTTGAGCCGTGCGTTGCCTCAGGGCGGCGGCACCAATGTGGTCAATGTCATGCTGGTCGACTTCCGCGGCTTTGATACGCTCGGTGAAATCACCGTGTTGGTGGCTGTGGCGCTGACCGTGTTCGCCCTGCTACGGCGCTTCCGCCCTCCGAAAGAGAGCATGCAGTTGCCGGCGCAACAACGCCAGTTGGCGCCAGACGTGGTCACCGACCTGATCAACCCGCGGCATGCCACTGATACCGCGCTGGGCTTCATGATGGTGCCTGCAGCGTTGGTGCGCCTGCTGCTGCCGATCGCCTTGCTGGTGTCGATGTACCTGTTCATGCGCGGGCACAACCAGCCCGGTGGCGGGTTTGTCGCTGGCTTGGTCATGTCGGTGGCGTTCATCCTCCAGTACATGGTGGCCGGCACCCAGTGGGTCGAGGCGCAGATGAGCCTGCGGCCGCTGCGCTGGATGGGTACCGGGCTGCTGTGTGCGACCCTGACCGGGGTCGGCGCCATGCTGCTGGGTTACCCGTTCCTCACCACCCATACCGCCCACTTGCACCTGCCGTTGCTGGGTGATGTGCACGTGGCCAGCGCGCTGTTCTTCGACATCGGCGTATACACCGTCGTGGTCGGCTCGACGTTGCTGATCCTCACAGCCCTGGCGCACCAGTCGGTGCGCGCCTATCGCCCGGGCAACCCGGCAAAAACCAGCCAAGCAGGAGCCGCCTGATGGAAGAAGTGATTGCAGTCGCCATCGGCGTGCTGGCTGCCTCCGGGGTGTGGCTGATCCTGCGCCCGCGTACCTACCAGGTGATCATGGGCCTGTGTCTGCTTTCGTACGGGGTCAACCTGTTCATCTTCAGCATGGGCAGCCTGTTCATCGGCAAGGAGCCAATCATCAAGGATGGCGTTACCCAGGACCTGCTGCATTACACCGACCCGCTGCCACAGGCACTGGTGCTCACCGCCATCGTCATCAGTTTCGCCATGACCGCGCTGTTCCTGGTGGTGCTGCTGGCCTCGCGCGGCCTGACCGGTACCGACCACGTGGATGGCCGGGAGCGTGACGAATGAGTGATCTGAGTCAACTGATTGTCGCCCCCATCCTGCTGCCGCTGATTACGGCGGCGATAATGTTGCTGCTGGGTGAAAAGCACAGGCACATCAAGGCCAGGCTGAACCTGCTGTCTACCTTCTCCGGCCTGGCAATCGCGGCCTGTCTGCTGCTGTGGGTGCGCACCCAGGGCCAGGCAGCGTCGATCGGCGTGTACCTGCCGGGCAACTGGCCGGCGCCATTCGGCATCGTGCTGGTGGTGGACCACCTGTCCGCGCTCTTGCTGACCCTGACCGGGGTCATCGGTTTCAGCGCGCTGCTATTTGCCCGTGCCCGCTGGGACGGTGCAGGGGCCAGCTTCCATGCACTGTTCCAGATTCAGCTGATGGGGCTGTACGGCGCCTTCCTCACCGCCGACCTGTTCAACCTGTTCGTCTTCTTCGAAGTGCTGCTGGCCGCCTCCTATGGCTTGCTGCTGCATGGTTCGGGGCGTGCGCGGGTGCGTGCCGGCCTGCACTACATCGCTATCAACCTGTTTGCCTCGTCGCTGTTCCTGATCGGCGCAGCGATGCTGTATGGCGTGACCGGCACCCTGAACATGGCCGACCTGGCGCTGAAGGTTCCACTGGTACCGGAGGCCGACCGTGGCCTGCTGCATGCCGGTGCGGCAATCCTGGCCGTGGCCTTCCTGGTCAAGGCCGGTATCTGGCCGCTGAACTTCTGGCTGGTGCCAGCTTACGCGTCAGCCAGCGCGCCGGTGGCTGCACTGTTCGCCATCATGACCAAAGTCGGCCTGTACGCCGTGCTGCGCCTGTGGACGCTGCTGTTCTCCGGGCAGGCCGGGGCCTCGGCGCATTTCGGCGGCGAATGGCTGGTTTACGGCGGCCTGGTCACCCTGGCGGTGGCAGCGGTATCGATCCTGGCAGCTCAGCGCCTGGAGCGTATGGCGGCACTCAGTATCCTGGTTTCGGCCGGCACGCTGCTGGGTGCGGTGGGTTTTGCCCAGGCGGCCCTGACCGGCGCTGCGCTGTTCTACCTGGTCAACTCGACCCTTGCACTGTGCGCACTGTTCCTGCTCGCCGAACTGGTCGAACGCTCACGCTCGGCCAATGAAGCGCCGCTGGACGAAGAAGAAGACGCCATGCCGCCGCCACTGGAATCGCTGCACCCGCCCAAGGGCATCAACCTCGACGATGAACAGCAGGTGGTAATCGGCCAGATCATCCCGTGGACCATGGCCTTCCTCGGCCTCAGCTTCATCGCCTGCGCACTACTGATCATCGGTATGCCGCCGCTGTCGGGCTTTGTCGGCAAGCTCAACCTGATCAGCGCGCTGTTCAATCCACTGGGCCTCGGCGTACCGGCCGAGCAGCCCCTGAGTGCCGCCGGCTGGGGCCTGGTGGCGTTGCTGATCCTGTCCGGCTTGGCCTCGCTGATCGCCTTCGGCCGCGTCGGCATCCAGCGTTTCTGGAAGCCCGAAGAGCGCCCGTCACCGGTGCTGCGGCGCTATGAATGCCTGCCCATCGTCATCCTGCTCGGCTTGTGCCTCATCCTCAGCTTCAAGGCCGAGCCGTTGCTGCGCTACACCCAGGACACTGCCGCCAGCCTGCAGGCCCCCGATGCCTATATCAAAGCCGTGATGGCCGCCCAGCCGATTCCTGGCCCCACCTCGCGCGACGTACAGGTGCAGCCATGAACCGACTGTTCCCCGCTCCACTGTTATCGGTCTCGCTGTTTGGCCTGTGGCTGCTGCTGAACCTCTCGGTCAGCCCCGGCAACCTGCTGCTGGGCGCCGCACTTGGCATACTGGCGCCACTGTTGATGGCGCCCCTGCGCCCGCAGCATGCACACGTACGGCGCCCCCTCGCCATCGCCCGCCTCATCTGCCGGGTCGGCATCGATGTGATCACCTCCAACCTGCTGGTGGCCCGTGGTGTGCTGCGGGCCGACAAGCAGCCGCCACGCTCTGCGTTCGTTCACATACCATTGGCATTGCGTGACCCCCACGGCCTGGCAGCGCTGTCGATGATCACCACCGTGGTGCCTGGCACAGTCTGGTCCGAACTGGCACTGGACCGCAGTGTGCTGTTGCTGCATGTGTTTGAGCTGGACGATGAAGCGGCCTTCATACAGCACTTCAAGGACACTTACGAACGCCCGCTTATGGAGATTTTCCAATGACAGGCCTGCTCGCCAATGCCGTCCTCGCCAGCCTGTTCATCTTCGCCCTGGCCATGAGCCTGGCGCTGATCCGGCTGTTCCGTGGCCCGTCCGCCCAAGACCGCGTGCTGGCCCTGGACTACCTGTACATCCTGGCCATGCTCACCATGCTGGTGCTGGGTATCCGTTATGCCAGTGACACCTACTTCGAAGGTGCCCTGCTGATTGCACTGTTTGGTTTCGTCGGCTCGTTTGCCTTGGCCAAGTTTCTGCTGCGCGGTGAGGTGATCGAATGACTGAAGCCCTGGTACTGCCGTTCTGGCTGGAGCTGGTCACCGCCGCGCTATTGCTCACCGGCAGCCTGTTCGCCCTGGTCGGTGCTATAGGCCTGGTACGCTTGAAAGACTACTTCCAGCGCATGCACCCGCCAGCGCTGGCCTCGACCCTTGGTGCCTGGTGCGTTGCACTGGCCTCGATAATCTACTTTTCGTGGCTCAAGGGCACCCCTGTGCTGCACGCTTGGCTGATTCCGATCCTGCTGTCGATTACCGTGCCGATAACCACGCTGTTGCTGGCGCGGGCGGCGCTATTTCGCAAGCGCATGTCGAAAGAGCCGGTGCCTGAAGAGGTCAGCAGCGGCCGAGACCGTGGCAATTGAAGGTTTGCCGTCTCAACCTTGGCTGAGGCGCTGCAACTCGCGCCGGACCATGGCGGCATACGGTGGCGGGCTGAGGCGATAGAGCTCAGCCGCTACCCAAGTCAACCAGGCGCCTTGCAGCTTCTCACGCCCGGCCAGCAAACGTTCTGCCTCAGCCACGGCATCTGCCTGGTGCTGCCGATGAAACTCGGCCCGCGAGGCTGGTGAGTCGTGACTGTCGGTCATTCACTGGCCTTGAAGGTGGTCAGTTCACCCTTGCGCCATTTGGCGACTTTGCCAGTCACTGCTTTAAGCAACTTGCCCAGGCCTTCCTGCACTTGCTGCTGCGCGGCGAATACCAGCATCACGCCATGGCCTTCACGAAATACGATGCCCTCGCCTTCCGGCACAGAAACGAAGGCGTAATCACCTACGCCATACACATTCAACTTGATGTCGCGAAAGCGCATTTCCAGCTTGCCACCTTCGCGGCTGGGCAAAACGGCAGCACGAAAGTGGTCACCGACTTTCAGTTCAAGGCGCTGCTTGTCATCGACCACCAGTGCACTCTCGGTGTCGATTTCGGCCATATACAGGCCTTCGGGACTCTGTTCGGTGACATAGATGAAGCGGCCCTGAAACAGTTGGGCCAATTTACCGCGCAAGTCGCCAAGGGCGAACAACGCATGTGTATCAAGTGTGCTGACTGCCAATGAAGTAATCCTCAACCGGTTACAACCCGCCCTCACCCAAGCTCGGGGAGGCACGGCCATTTCTTATCGATAGGCAAAAAGAGTAATAAAGCGATATGCGAAATGTCTGTGCTCGCTGACGATGCAGCGCGCAGGAATCTTTACTCTGGTTTGCCAGAATCGCCTTCAACCGAAGGCGTTTGGCTCATTCCCGGCTTGGGAAGCGTGATGCCTGAAATCACTCGCCAGAAAACGCAACCAATGGCGTGAGCCTGCTAGAAGACAAGCCCTGGCATCCATGTGCGCATTACTGTAGGACAAATATGCCCGAAAACACCGAAACCCGTCGAGAGGCAATAAACATTTTCAGGCAGCCAGCCCTTTCTTCAGCTGCTGCTGCCAGGCAGCCTGGCACTCAAGCGCTTCTTCGCGCGTGGCGAAGGCGGTGCCGCGACGCTCGCCATTGACCAGCACTACCCAGCAAATACGCTTGCCCAGCGCCTGCAAGGTGGCCGGCACACCCGACCCTATCATCACAGCCACATCGACTCGGCTATTCATCATCCCCTCCGGAATTTAATTAGCACCCTAACGATAAAGCCATGATACGCCTGACAGTGGTGCGGAAACAGCGCATTGCGGTACAGCAGTGTTTCGTAAGGCGCAACAAAAACGGTCTCGTCGAGAAACGCAAAAAGCCCCAGGGATAGCTCCGAGGGGCTTGGCACCACGCGCGGTTTTATACCTGGCGCTGGTGGCGGTCGAGCTGCTCGTGGCGCTCCTGAGCTTCGATGCAGTACTTGGTGGTCGGGCTGATCAGCAAGCGCTTCAGGCCGATAGGCTCACCACTGTCATCGCACCAGCCGAAGCTTTCGTCGGCAATACGGTCCAGGGCCATTTCCAGCTGTGGCAGCAGGCGCTGGTCGCGGTCGATGGCATTTACCAGCCAGCTACGTTCTTCTTCGACCGAAGCCACGTCGGCAGGGTCTGACGGAGTGTCCAGGCCTTCGATGGTGGTGCGGCTGAGTTCGATGCGTTCATGGGTTTCGACTTTCATCGCCTGCAGCAGCTCAGTAAAGAAGGCAAGCTGGTCGGCGTTCATGTAGTCATCGGCCGACATGGCCAGCAACTGTTCCTTGGTCATCGATTTCTCTATGAAAAAATGTGCATTTGGGCGATTCATGTGCCGTCGATGCCTATGCATCGCCAGCGGAATTCTTCAAGCGCCAACCGGCACTCTTTTACAGGGGGCGGCAGTCTAAGGCGCCACGCCGCGTGGAGCAACTGCAAATGGGTGCGAATTTGCTTCCACTGCTCACAATCCGCCGGTCGGCACCCCAGCTCAGCTGCTGTGCCAGTAGTAAACTGAGATTCTGTGCCCATCCACCTGCTGTTGCCGTTGCCGTTGCCGTTGCCGTTGCCGTTGCCGTTGCCGTTGCCGTTGCCGTTGCCGTTGCCGTTGAT
>NZ_JBICKH010000045.1:0-94941 GCF_043103905.1 Pseudomonas sp. yb_2
CTTCAAACACTTGGCTCGCTGCGACCTCTCGTAGCGGGATGCGAATCATACAGCACTTGGAAGCGCTGTCAACCATCATCTCAACCGCTTTCGATCATTCGATCGTAGCCCTTACAGCACCTTCAGAATCGTATAACTCATTGAATTTCAAGGAGTTTGTCGTTCCGTTATCGCTGGAAGTGGGGCGCATTATAAGGGGATTCGAGAGGGCGTCAACCTTTAATTTCAAGAAAGTGAAATATAGGGGGAAAAGACCGTATCAAGGCTACCAGGTGTTCGCCACAACGCATTTGGCGCCTGTGAGACCGAGCGCCGCCCGCGCGGCGCATCGCGAGCAAGCTCGCTCCTACATTTGTTTCGGGCCAGTTATGCCTGTGGGATTCGCGCGCGCACGCCTTGGTGCCTGTCTCGATATCGCGTTGTACAAACAAGGCGGTCGCGCGCGCCCGGCACAGGACGGACTGGCCCGAAACAAATGTAGGAGCGAGCTTGCTCGCGATGCGCCGCGCGGGCGGCGCTCGATCTCACAGACTCCAGAGAAACAAAGGCAGACACCTTCCACAGGCAATGCGATCTCAAGACAGGCCCTTGGCAGCCCCACCCCACTCTCAAACCGCCCTACCCTGCTTCCTGGCAACCTTGGGAAGAGCCCGCGCAACAGCAGGTATCCGCAATACCATCAACACAGCCCCAATAAACGCATAGATCGCCCATTCCCGAAGGTCGGAACGCACGATCCAAAGGAAATGCAGCAAGCCCAACCCAAGCACCGCATACACCAACCTGTGCAGCTTCTTCCACCGCGCCCCAAGCCGCCGTTGGCTATACCGGTTCGAGGTGACCGCCAGCACCAGCAAACCCAGGAACCCCAGCGCCCCCACGATAATGTAGGGCCGCTTGCGCAGCTCCACCGCCAACTGCCCCCAATCCAGCCCAAGAATAAAGAACAGGTAACAGAGGATGTGCAGCACTATATAAGCGAACACCCACAACCCCAGCTGCCGGCGAACCACGATCCAGCCAGACCAGCCCGTCAGCTTCTGCAGTGGGGTCATGCTCAAGGTCACCAACAAGAAGGTAAGCGCCCCAAGCCCAAGGCGATCCATCATGATCTTCCCGGGATCAGGCCCCAGCAGGTTCATCGCCGCTTCATATAGCCACCACACCGGGAACAGGCAGCCTACGATGAAGATGGCCAAGCGAAACCAGGGGTAACGCATCAGTAGTTCTTCCGCAGATCGAGCCCGGTATACAGCGACGCCACTTCATCGGCATAGCCATTGAACATCTGTGTCTCCCGCACGTTGGGGCTGAACAACCCGCTGGGCAAACGACGTTCGCGCGCCTGGCTCCAGCGCGGGTGGTCGACTGTCGGGTTCACATTGGCATAGAAACCATATTCATCCGGCGCCAGCCCTTCCCAGGTAGTACCGGGCTGCTCCGCTACCAGGCTGATGCGCACAATCGACTTGATGCTCTTGAAGCCATACTTCCAAGGCACCACCAAACGCAACGGCGCACCGTTCTGGTTGGGCAGTTCCCGGCCGTACATACCCACCGCGAGAATTGCCAACGGGTGCATCGCCTCATCCAGGCGCAACCCTTCTCTATAAGGCCAGTCGATCAAGGCGAAGCCAGAACGCTGCCCAGGCATATGCTGCGGATCCTTCAGCGTTTCGAAACGCACATAACGCGCACTGGAAGTCGGCTCGACCTGCTTGAGCACCTGAGCCAAGGGGAACCCCAGCCACGGAATGACCATCGACCACGCCTCAACGCAGCGCAGCCGATAGATCCGCTCCTCAAGCTGATAGGGTTTGACGAAGTCCTCCAGTGCATAGCGTCCGGGCTTGCCCACCTCACCATCCACCACAATGGACCACGGTTCGGTCTTCAGGCTGTCGCCATTGGCCGCCGGGTCGCCCTTGTCGGGCCCGAACTCGTAGAAGTTGTTGTAGTGAGTGGCATCCTTGAACGGCGTGATCGCCTCGTCCTTCACCGTCACCGCCTGCCAGCGCGTGGCCGCGAGCTTGTCAGTGAACCAGGCCGGCGCGGCCCCAGCCTGCACATCGGCATAACGCGACATTTGCGCCGCGCCCACCCCGCCCGGCAATGCGCCTAGCGCCAAGCCAGCCAATGAGCCACCCAGCAGGGTACGACGGGAAAGGTAAATGCCTTCGGGGGTGATCTCCGACGCCTTGCACTCGGAAGACCTGGGAAGCTTGATAAGCATGAACGGCTCCATAGCACTGAGTAACGGATGTACCAGTAAGACTATGGAGCCGTGAGGTTATTCCAGCGTTAAGTGATTTTCACGCTTTGCGACGGCGCGCCTTCAGCAGGAACTGGATCGGCCCCGATGCTGCATAGGCAAGGAAGATCAACAGCAGGATACGCGGCGGGTCGCTGAACACGACGGCAAACACCAGCACCACCGCCAGGATCGCCACGAACGGCACGCGCCCCTTGAGGTCCAGCTCCTTGAAACTGTTGTACTTGATGTTGCTGACCATCAGCATGCCAGCAGCAGCCACCAGCAGCGCGACCAGGAACGACAGCTTGGAGCCCTGGATGCCGTAGTCGCTGAACGCCCATACGGTGCCTGCCACCACACCGGCGGCAGCCGGGCTGGCCAGGCCGATGAAGTAGCGCTTGTCGGCGGTACCGACCTGGGTATTGAAGCGCGCCAGGCGCAACGCGGCACCGGCCACATAGATGAAGGCAACCATCCAGCCGACCTTGCCCATGTCACCCAGCGCCCAGCCGAAGGCCAGCAAAGCCGGGGCCACGCCGAAGGCGACCATATCCGACAGCGAGTCATACTCGGCACCGAAGGCACTCTGGGTATTGGTCATGCGCGCAACGCGGCCGTCCAGGCCGTCGAGCACCATGGCCACGAAGATGGCGATAGCGGCAAAAGCGAAGTACTTGCTCGCCTCGCGCGGGTCGCCGGCACTCAGGGCGCTCTGTGCGCTCATCGAGCTGATGATGGAATAGAAACCGGCAAACAGGTTGGCGGTGGTAAACAGGTTGGGCAACAGGTAGATGCCGCGGTGGCGCACCTTGCGGCCTTCGGCGTCATGCCCTTCTTCAACGTGCTCATCGACAGGTAGCAGGCTTTCGGCGTCGGAGGGCTTGTTCGGCTCTTCGGGACGTTCGCTCATGGAGGGTACCTTGCAACAGGATGGAAAATGTTCGACACGGGCCCGCGAAACAGGTTCTGACAGCGAGCCACTGGTCTGCTTTATACCAGAAGCTGGATGCCAGAACGAAAAAACGCGGCCGAAGCCGCGTTTTTCATCTTTCGATAAGACTTAGTTCTTGGTCTTGTCGACGATTTTGTTAGCCGAGATCCACGGCATCATCGAGCGCAGCTGCTCGCCGATGATTTCGATGCCGTGAGCGGCGTTGTTGCGGCGCTTGGCGGTCATCGATGGGTAGTTGGTAGCACCTTCGGAGATGAACATCTTCGCGTACTCGCCGTCCTGGATGCGCTTCAGGGCATTGCGCATGGCCTTGCGGGATTCTTCGTTGATGACTTCCGGGCCAGTGACGTACTCACCGTATTCGGCGTTGTTGGAGATCGAGTAGTTCATGTTGGCGATGCCGCCTTCGTACATGAGGTCTACGATCAGCTTCAGCTCGTGCAGGCACTCGAAGTAGGCCATTTCCGGCGCGTAGCCAGCTTCGACCAGGGTTTCGAAACCGGCTTTGACCAGCTCGACGGTACCGCCACACAGAACAGCCTGCTCACCGAACAGGTCGGTTTCGGTTTCGTCCTTGAAGGTGGTTTCGATGATACCGGTACGACCACCACCTACGCCCGAAGCGTAGGACAGTGCGACGTTCTTGGCGTTGCCGGAAGCGTCCTGGTAGATAGCGATCAGGTCAGGGATGCCGCCGCCTTTGACGAACTCGGAGCGAACGGTGTGGCCCGGGGCTTTCGGCGCGATCATGATCACGTCGAGGTCGGCACGCGGAACAACCTGGTTGTAGTGGATCGAGAAGCCGTGAGAGAAGGCCAGGGTAGCGCCCTTCTTGATGTTCGGCTCGATTTCGTTCTTGTACAGAGCGCCCTGGAACTCGTCCGGGGTCAGGATCATGACCAGGTCAGCCGCAGCGACAGCGGTAGCAACGTCGGCAACTTTCAGGCCGTGGGCTTCAGCCTTGGCAACGGTAGCCGAACCTTTACGCAGACCGACGGTAACGTCTACACCGGAGTCTTTCAGGTTGCACGCCTGAGCGTGGCCCTGGGAGCCGTAACCGATGATGGCGACTTTCTTACCCTGGATGATGGAAAGGTCGCAGTCTTTATCGTAGAAAACTTTCATGAAAATACCCCTGGTTATATCTCGGCCCCTGCGGAGCCATCGCTAATTTTTTGGATTTAGATGCTGAGCACTTTGTCGCCACGGGCAATGCCGGTAACGCCGCTGCGCACGGTTTCCAGAATCGATGCAGTGCCGATCGCCTGGATGAAGCTGTCCAGTTTGTCGCTGGTACCGCTCAGCTGCACGGTGTACACGCTGGCGGTCACGTCGACGATCTGGCCACGGAAGATATCCGTGGTGCGCTTGATCTCGGCACGCTGGGCACCGGTGGCCTTGACCTTGACCAACATCAGTTCACGCTCGATGTGAGCGCTTTCCGACAGGTCGACAAGCTTGACCACTTCGACCAGCTTGTTCAGGTTCTTGGTGATCTGTTCGATCACTTCGTCATGGCCAACGGTGGTCAGCGTCAGACGCGACAGGGTCGGGTCTTCGGTTGGCGCTACAGTCAGGCTTTCAATGTTGTAGTTGCGCTGGGAGAACAGGCCGACCACGCGGGACAACGCACCTGGTTCGTTTTCCAGCAGCAGGGAAATGATGTGCCGCATATCAGGTACGCTCCGTCTTGCTCAGCCACATGTCACGCATCGAGCCATCCTTGATCTGCATCGGATAGACGTGCTCACTGCGGTCAACCGCGATGTCGATGAACACCAGACGGTCCTTCATCGCAAACGCTTCTTCCAGCTTCGGCTTGAGGTCCTTCAGGCTGGTGATGCGGATACCCACATGGCCATAGGCCTCGGCCAGCTTGATGAAGTCAGGCAGCGACTCGACGTACGAGTGCGAGTGACGACCGTTGTAGGCCATGTCCTGCCACTGGCGGACCATGCCCAACACACCGTTGTTCAGGTTGACGATCTTCACCGGCAGGCCGTATTGCATGCAGGTGGACAGCTCCTGGATGTTCATCTGGATGCTGCCTTCGCCGGTCACACAGGCCACGTCCTGATCCGGGAAGTTGAGTTTGATGCCCATCGCCGCCGGGAAGCCGAAGCCCATGGTGCCCAGGCCACCGGAGTTGATCCAGCGGTTTGGCTTGTTGAAGCGGTAGTACTGCGCGGCAAACATCTGGTGCTGGCCCACGTCGGAAGTGACGAAGGCATCGCCATTGGTCACTTCGCACAGTGTCTCGATGACTTTTTGCGGTTTGATGACGTTGCCATCGCCCTTGTCGTAAGGGAACAACTCGCCATTGCCACGCCATTCGTCAATCTGCTTCCACCAGGCATCCAGCGAAGCTTTGTCAGGCTGCTCGCCGATTTCCTTGAGGATGCCGAGCATTTCGCTGAGCACGCTGTCGACCGGGCCGACGATTGGCACGTCGGCCTTGATCATCTTCGAGATCGACGCCGGGTCGATGTCGATGTGAATGATCTTGGCGTTCGGGCAGAACTTGGCCGGGCCGTTTACAACGCGGTCGTCGAAACGCGCACCGACGGCAAAGATGACATCGGCATGATGCATGGCCATGTTGGCGGTGTAGCTGCCATGCATGCCGAGCATGCCGAGGAACTGGCGGTCGGTACCCGGGAAGCCACCCAACCCCATCAGGGTATTGGTGACCGGCAGGTTCAGCGACTTGGCGATTTCAGTCAGGGCTTCGGAGCCACCGCCGAGGATCACACCGCCACCGGAGTAGACGACCGGGCGCTTGGCCGCCAGAAGCATCTCGGCAGCCTTGCGGATCTGGCCGGAGTGACCGCGGACCGCCGGGCTGTAGGAGCGCAGCTTGACCTTTTTCGGGTAGACGTATTCGAACTTCTCAGCCGGGTTGGTCATATCTTTTGGAATGTCGACCACGACTGGACCTGGACGACCGGATTGCGCCAGGTAGAAAGCTTTTTTCAGAACTTCAGGGATCTCGGTCGGATTCTTGATCATGAAGCTGTGCTTCACGATCGGCCGCGAGATACCGATCATGTCGGTTTCCTGGAAGGCATCGGTGCCCACCATGGTGCTAGGCACCTGGCCGGACAGGATGACCATCGGAATCGAGTCCATGTAGGCGGTGGCAATGCCGGTAATGGCATTGGTCGCGCCAGGACCGGAGGTTACCAGCACCACACCGGCCTTGCCGGTGGCGCGAGCGTAGCCGTCCGCCATATGGGTGGCCGCCTGCTCGTGACGAACCAGGATGTGTTCCACTTCCGGTTCTTTGAACAGTGCGTCGTAAACATGCAGGAGAGCACCACCAGGGTACCCGTAGATGTGCTTAACGCCTTCGTCACGCAAGAAGCGGACGACCATCTCAGCGCCAGATAAAAGCTCCACGTTGTTCACCTCTAAAACGCCAGAATACCGCCCTCACTGGACGGGTCTTAATAGGTTTACTGCCAAGCAGAGCATGAGCGAACGTCAGCACTGACTGAGCAAGTATTGGGAGATCCCCAGAGTGTTGCGGGGGTTTCCCACCCAGCGCGAGGTAACGCGTTGCGGGGTGTAACAGGTCGGCGCGGGTGTGCACCTCATGATCTGCTTAGCGGGTCTGCTTCTGGCAGTCCCTCTACAGCGGAAGTTGGATTCTTGTGATTCGGCGCCAACAAGTCAAGAAAAATTATTGCCAATTTTTCCTCAAGATGAATTCCTGCCACCACTAAAAATCGCTTCAGCAGCAGAATTAAGAAGATTTCCAAAAAAAAGGGCCACAATCTGCGGCCCTTGACGGAAAAACTGAAGAAATCAGGCGGAAGGAGCGATCAATTGATCAAAAGCTGCCAACAGGCGGCGTAGCTCACGACTTTGCTCCGGCCGGTCGGTAAACACGGTTTCGGCCATGACAAGGATGCTCGATGCATTGGGCAGCGGGTGCCCCAGCTCGATGATGATCTTCATGCGGGGCAGGAAGATCCATTGCAGCCACTGCTCAAAACTGAGGGTATCCACGGCGAACGGCACCGTACTGGCCAGTGCCTCGTCGCTTGGCGGCTCGTCATCCCACCAACCTTGCACCTGCAGCTCGCGCTCGATCAAGAGCAGGTGGTCGGCAATATCCAGCACGCGTTGCTCGATCATCACGAATTGACCCGCGCCTTTTGCCGGGCCAGCGCAGCCCCAGCGCTGTCACCCTGCTTTTCACGGGCCTGGGCGATCGTGTTCCAAAGCTCTGCCTGCAGGCTTGGGCGGCCGTTGGCGTAAGTCAGGGCGCGGCGCGCCAACTGCTCGGCCTGCGCTGCATCACCTTGCGAAAGGCGCACCTGGGCCAGGCGATACAGCACCTGCGGCTCACGCGGAGCAATGCGCTGGGCACGTTCAAGGCTCGAAGCGGCACCGTTGAAGTCGCCGCTGCCCTGCTGCGTCTGCGCGGTGGTCAACAGTGCCAGCACAGGACCGTCCAGCTGCTCGTCGGCCGACAGGCCACCGGCGGCGGCGCTGCGCGGAATACCGGTTGGCGCACTGGCGCTTTGCGGGGTGCTGTTCATCGCAGCGATGTCGAATGGTTCGTCGGCAATCGGGTTGGGATTGGTGGTCATCGGCGCCGAACTGACAGGCCCTGTACTGATCGGCCCTGGCGTGATCGGCGAGGTACTGATCGGCGCGGCGCCATTGGACGCCGGGAACGTCTGGATGCCCGAAGCGCCTGCGCCCTGCGGGATCATCACGGTGACACCGGAATCCTCCGGCAGCGTCTGCGCCTGAGCGGTGCCGGCGTTATAGCCACCCGCCGAGCGGTTGGCCGTCACGCGTTCGCTGTTGGACACGCGGGTGCTCGAATCGACTACCGGAATATTGCCACGCGGGACGCTGGAGCACCCCTGGAGCACAGCCAACGCCGTCACGGCAGGAAACAGCCACTTGTTCACATCACACCTCATCAATGCAGCCTGTGCTTAATTCATCCAGCCCTTGACCCAGTCCATTACCGATTCGACTGGGTCCTGCTCGCCGCCACAGGTTGCGCCGGCCGGCGGCTCACTCCCGCGAATATACGGCATCTGCACCGCTCCCGGACAGCTGGCATCAGACCCATGGCCTGTGTAAGGGTCGATCCAGGCCTGCACCACGTTATCCGGTTGCGCCATATCCAGCGGCAGCGGGTCGGCTTTCTTCATGAAGCTGGTCCACACCTGCAAGGCGCCGGTGGCGCCGGTAAACGGTGTCTTGCCGTTATCGTCACGCCCCATCCACACCACGGCCAGCAGATCCTGACTGAAGCCGGAGAACCAGCTGTCACGCGAGTCGTTACTGGTACCGGTCTTGCCCGCCAGGGTCAGCGAGCGTGGCAAGGTGTTGTACACCGAGCGCCCTGTACCTTCGCGCATTACGCGTTGCATGGCGTTCTGCACCAGGTAAATGGCACCTGGGTCGAAGGTTTGCTGGATCTGGAACGGGTAGCGCTTGAGCGGCTCGCCCTCGGCGGTGAGCACGCTGCGGATGCCGCGCATCGGCGTGTTGAAGCCGCCGTTGGCGATGGTCTGATACATGGTTGCCACCTGCATCGGCGACATGCCACCTGCCCCCAGCAACATGGCCGGGAACGCAGGCCAGTCGACATTCACGCCCAAGCGACCAATGGTCTTGATCACATTCGGCACACCCACTTCCAGGCCGAGCTTGGCGGTCGACAGGTTGTAGGAGTTGGCCAGCCCCTGGTACAGGTAGATCGTGCCATGCGGGCGGCGGTCATAGTTTTGCGGGCGCCAGACCTGGCCGTCAGCGCCCTTGACCGAAAATGGCTCGTCCTGCACCCAACTGGTCAGGGTGTACTTGCTCGGCTGCTCCAGCGCAGTAAGGTATACCGACGGCTTGACCAACGAGCCGATCGGCCGCACAGCATCGATGGCTCGGTTGAAGCCGGCGAAGCCTGCCTGGCGGCTACCGATCAGCGCCTGTACTTCACCGGTCTCAGGGTTGGTCACGACCATCGCCGCTTCCACATCGTCTGCCCCCTTGCGGCCCGCCAGGCGCTTGAAGGTCTCGCTCATCGAGGTTTCGGCCTTCATCTGCAGGATAGGGTCGAAGCTGGTAAAGATGCGCAGGCCTTCTTCGGTCAAGTCCTCGTCGCGGTAATCCTGGCGCAACTGTCGCTTGACCAGGTCGAGGAAGGCCGGGAACGAGCTGTCGGCCAGGCTGCCACGCTTGGTCACGCCCAGCGGCATTTTCTTCGCCGCATCGACTTCTGCCTGGCTGGCCACGCCCTGTTCGGCCACCAGGTCGAGCACCAGGTTGCGGCGAGCCAGGGCCCGCTCGGGATGACGCCGCGGGTTGTAGTAGGACGGGCCTTTGACCATACCCACCAGCAGGGCAATCTGATGCAGTTTCAGCTCGGACAGCGGCTGGCTGAAGAAGAACTGGCTAGCCAGACCAAAGCCGTGCACCGCGCGCTGACCGTCCTGGCCGACGAACACCTCGTTGAGGTAGGCCTCAAGGATTTCGCGTTTGTCGTAGTGCAGTTCGAGCAGGACCGCCATCATCGCCTCGGTCAGCTTGCGGCTGAGGCTGCGCTCGCTGCTGAGGTAGAAGTTCTTCACCAACTGCTGGGTCAGGGTACTGCCACCCTGGCGCATCGAGCCGGACGACGTGTTGACCCACATGGCCCGGACGATGGACTTTGGCGACACGCCGAAGTGGCTGTAGAACTCGCGGTCCTCCGTTGCCACCAGGGTTTCGAGCAGATATTTGGGTACCTGATCGATCTTGATCAGGATGCGGTCTTCGAGATTTTTCGGATAGATGCCGCCGATCATCAGCGGCTCCAGCCGCACCACGTCAAGCGCCTTGCCGTTGGCACCGGAAAGGCCCGCAACGTAATCGCCAGAGAAGCGCACGCGGACGAACTGCGCCGGTTCCATGCCCTCGTAGAACTGGAAGCCACGGGTATTGAGGTCGACGGTATTGCCGTTGACGGACGCAGCGCCCGGGCCGTTGGCCGCGCTTTCGCGACGGTAGCCGAGCGCATCGAGCTCGGTGAGGAAGTCGTTCTTGCTCAACTTCTGGCCGGTGAACAGCTCCAGCGGTCGGGCATACACCTTGGCCGGGATGGTCCAGCGCTTGCCGGAGAACTTTTCCTGGACGACGGCATCGAGGTAAACCGCGAAGCCGGCGACGATCACCAGGCCAACCAGGCTGAGCTTCAAAGCCCAGCCCAGCCAGGCGCGGGAGCGGCCGGTCGGGCGTTTCTGAGGGGTGCGGGGATTTCGGGTTCGGGTCATGGCGGCGGATTATACGCACTTTATAAAGGCTGGGCAGACGGCCCGGCGGTAGGCAGGGACGGCACCATTGACCATAATGGCGCATTCGAATTCCCTTGCCCCGGAAGGATTTGCCGTGAGCCAAGCTCTTATTACTGCGTTGCAGAACCCTGCCCTGTACCCTCACCCCGTGGAGGGGTTTCAGCTCATCGAGACGCATATCTCCTGGGTCCTGCTCACTGGCGAATACGCCTACAAGATCAAGAAACCGATGAATTTCGGCTTCCTGGACTTCACCGGACTGGACCAGCGCCAGCATTTCTGTAACGAAGAATTGCGCCTGAACCAACGCCTGACCGAAGGCCTGTACCTGGAAGTGTTGCCGATCACCGGTAGCGTCGACGCACCGCAGATCGGTGGCGAAGGTGAAGCCATCGAGTATGTGCTGAAGATGCGCCAGTTCCCCCAGGGCCAGATGCTCAACACCCTGCAAGCCAATGGCGAACTGAACGCCACGCACATCGACCAGATGGCCCGACAGATTGCCGATTTTCACCTTCAGGCTCCGCGTGTGCCGATGGAGCACCCGCTGGGCACGCCAGACAGCGTGATGGCCCCGGTGGAGCAGAACTTCGAGCAGATTCGCCCATTCCTCAGCGACAAAGCCGATCTGCAGCAACTTGACGCCCTGCAGGCCTGGGCCCGCAGCAGCTTTGAGCGCCTGCAAGGGCTGCTGGAAAAGCGCAAGGCCAATGGCTTCATCCGTGAGTGCCACGGTGACATTCACCTGGGCAATGCCACCTTGATCGATGGCAGGGTAGTGATTTTCGATTGCATCGAATTCAACGAGCCTTTCCGACTGACTGACGTCTACGCCGACACCGCCTTCCTGGCCATGGACCTGGAAGACCGCGGCCTGAAGTGCCTGGCCCGGCGATTCATCAGCCAGTACCTGGAACTGACAGGGGACTACGAAGGCCTGGAACTGCTCAACTTCTACAAAGCCTACCGCGCGCTGGTGCGGGCCAAGGTCGCACTGTTCAGCATGCCGGCCGACGCTAATGGCGTGCAGCGTGCCACCACCCTGCGCACCTACCGCAACTACGCCAACCTGGCCGAAAGCTACAGCGCCATCCCCTCGCGCCTGCTGGCCATCACCCATGGTGTTTCGGCGGTGGGCAAAAGTCACGTGGCCATGCGCCTGGTCGAGGCCTTGGGTGCAGTGCGCGTGCGTTCGGACGTAGAGCGCAAGCGCCTGTTCGGCGAACAACAGCAGGCCGACGCCGGCCAGCTGAGTACGGGCATATACGACCAGGACGCCAGCGCAGCCACCTATCAGCGCCTGCACGAGGTGGCAGCGACCGTGCTGCGCGCCGGCTTCCCGGTGGTGCTGGACGCCACCTACCTCAAGCGTGAGCAGCGTCAGGCTGCGGCAGACGTTGCCAGCCAGACCGGCGTGCCGTTCCTCATCCTCGACTGCCACGCGCCAGAGGCGGTCATCGCCAGTTGGCTGGAGCAGCGCCAGGCAGAAAACAGCGACCCGTCGGATGCCACGCTGGAGGTGATCAAGGCCCAGCAGGCCAGCCGTGAGGCGCTGGATGCGCAGGAGCTGGTGCACAGCACCCGCGTCGATACCCAGGCTGCCGGCAGCATGGATCAGGTGATCGAGCAGATTCGCCAGCGGTTGCCTGGCCTGTAAGTTCGTCATCTTTCTGTGCCTGCCCGCGAAGGGGCAGGCACAGGCCGCTCATCACCCGATGGCAAAAAGCCGCATATTTCCCAACGCCCGCTACACTCCTCTCAGACCTGCTCGCGATTTATCCCCCATTCCCGTTCAGCCATCGCAAGGAGGCTCGATGAACGATGAATTGCAGCACCTGAAGAACCTTGGCAAGACGTCTGCGCAGTGGCTGCATGCAGCCGGCATCCACAGTGCATCGGATTTGCGCCGCCTGGGCGCGGTGGGTGCGTACCAGGCCGTGAAGACACGAGGGTTCCGTGCATCGAAGGTGCTGTTGTATGCCATTGAAGGCGCCCTGCTGGACATGCACTGGAACGATTTGCCGCTCGAACGCAAGGAAGCACTCAATCAACAATTGGACGCGAAAAACCCTACGCAAAAAAAACCAAATAATCGGGATAAAGGGATTGACGTCTAAATGAGAATTGTTATGATTATCACAACTGGTCGCGAGACTGGTTGGATAAGCTAAGAGCCCCTGGTTCGGACTCTCAGATTATCTCCTCATCAGGCTAATCACGGTTATTGACCCGGCAATTTGCCGGGTCTTTTTTTTGCCTGTGCTTTTTCAGGATCAACGCCGCAGCTGCGCACAATAATCCTGCTCCGGCATCGCCGCCGTGTACCACACATAATCAGCCTCGCCAGGCTCGACTCGCTCGCCCACCTCAGCCAGCAGCAAAACCTTGCTCTCCCCCGACACCCCCAGGTCAGCCAGATGCAAGGGTATGCCCAGGTCCTTGCGCACATGGTAAGCCCCGGCAAACAGCAGCGCCGGCTGCGGTGCCGCCTGCAAGCGCTCGGCCATGCGCCGGTCGCGCTGCTGCTGAACGGCCAGCATCGCCGGTAACTGGTTTTCCGGCAGCATCCCGCAATGCCCGGCGCGCACCTGTTCCAGCAAGGCAGCCTTTACCGCGGGTGCATTGGACTTTTCGCCCGGCACCGGCGCCGGCTGTCGATAGGCCTGACGCATCTCGGCGGGCGAAAGGTTGGCGGCCAGCAACGTCACCCGATGCTGCAAGGCTTCGGTGACAATCGGCCCGTACAACTGCCAATCCCAGCCCTCCTGCCAGGCCAGTGCCTTGGGCAAGTCTTCCGGCAAAGGCTGCCCCACCAGCTTGTCCACCCGCGATTGCTGGCTGGGCTGCAGCATCTCCAGCAACAGGCTGCCCTGAGTGCGCTGGCCTTGAAGAGCGCGCAGCAGCCACAGTTGCAGCGCGTGATGGTCAGGGTTGTCATGCTTCTCGCCGACAAGCACTCGGGGTGCATCAGCCAGGCGCTGCACCAGCGTTTCAGGGCTTATGACCTGCTCATTGGACAGGTCGACAATCGTTCCCAGCTCGGCATGCGTGCGACCTTCACTGCTCTGCCAGGCGGGTAACGGCGGCAGGCTGGCCTGACAGCCGCCTATCGCCAGTACCAGGCACAGCGAGAAACCGGACAGCAGCGGGTGTCGCATCGGCAGTTACTCCATGTCATCCACACTTTAAATGGCCTGCACCGGGGGCGGGCCGGTCGCAAGACAAGGTCGCTTCCACAAAGGCCGTGCACGGTTCGAGAATCAACGGGTGATGATCAGCGGATGCCCACGCTCGGGGTGCGCCTGCACCAGTACGTCGATACCGTACACCGCCTTCAGGGCCGCTGGGGTCAGTGCCGCTTCGGGCGTGGCAAACGCGTGGCAGCGCCCCTGTTCCAGCAACAGGATACGGTCACAGTAACGCGCCGCCAGGTTCAGGTCATGCAGGATCACCAACACTGCAGCACCGCAGTCGGCGAAACGGCGTACGGCTTCCAGGGTGGTGTGCTGATGCAGCGGGTCGAGCATCGAGGTCGGTTCGTCGAGCAGCAACGTGCTGCCCTCCTCGCCCGGCCATAGCTGCGCCAGCACGCGGGCCAGGTGCACCCGTTGCCGCTCGCCACCGGAAAGCGCCAGGTAACTGCGCGCCACCAGGTGCCAGGCATCTGCCGCCCGCAACGCCGCTTCGACAATTTCCGCATCGCGCCGCTGACCGGTGCCATGAGGCATGCGCCCCATGCCCACCACTTCCTCCACCCGAAACGAGAAACCCAAACTGGACACCTGTGGCAACACTGCCAGGCGCCTTGCCCGTTCCTGCCCGGCCCAATCGGCCAGGGGGCGGCCCTGCAGCGTTACCCGCCCGCGGTCGGGCGCCAGTTCACCGCACAGCACACTCAGCAGGCTGCTCTTGCCGGCACCGTTTGGGCCAAGCACACCCACGACCTGCCCCGGAGGCAACTGCAGGTGAATGTCGTGCAGCACCTCATTGCTGGCCCTGCACAGATACAGGCCCTCGACTTGCAACATCAGCCGCGCCCTCGCATCAGCAGGAACAGGAAGAACGGCGCACCGATGAAGGCCGTGACGATACCAATCGGCAGCTCGGCAGGCGCCAGCAGCAGCCGCGCCGCCAGGTCGGCGAACAACATCAGCACACCGCCGGCCAGCAGCGAGGCTGGCAGCACCACACGGTGATCGGGCCCGGCCAGCAGGCGAACCAGGTGCGGCACTACCAGGCCAATGAAGCCGATCAACCCGGCTGCGGCCACTGCCGCCCCCACCCCCAGCGCCGTGCAGAACACCAATTCACGCTTGAGCCGCTCCACGTCAACGCCCAGGTGGCGCGCCTCCGACTCCCCCAGCAACAGGGCATTCAGTGCCTTGGCCCGGCGCGGCAACCACACCGCTACCCCTGTCGCCACCAGCAACAATGGCCACAGCCGCTCATAGCTGGCGCCATTGAGGCTGCCAAGGTTCCAGAACGTCAGCGTGCGCAAGGTGGCATCATCGGCCAGGTAAGAGAACAGCCCCACGGCCGCGCCACCTAGCGCGGTCATGGCCACGCCAGCCAATAGCATCGTGGCGACGTTGGTCTGGCCATCGCGGCGCCCCAGGCGGTAGACCAGCGCAGTTACCCCAAGCCCGCCGACAAACGCGCAGAACGACAGCAGATAAGGCGCGAAAGCATCCGGCATGCCGCCAAACCAGGCGCCGCCGACAATGGCAACCGCTGCCCCCACTGCGGCGCCGGCGGCAACCCCTACCAGCCCGGGGTCGGCCAGCGGGTTGCGGAACAGCCCCTGCATGGCCACCCCGGACAGCGCCAGCACCGCGCCCACCGCCAACCCCAACAGGGTGCGCGGCAGGCGGATCTGACCAAGGATCATCTCGGCCTGCTGCAGGCCATCTTCGGAAACGGGCAGCCCCAACAGGCGCAGGCCAGCGCGCAGCGTATCGAACATCGGCAGGCTGACTGGCCCCAGCGCCAGTGACAGCCAGATTGCCAACAGGCACAGCAGGCTCAGGCTAATGAACAACGTACGTGACTGGACCCGTTGTTTCATCGTGCGAAGCTGGCCTGGGCAGCCGGGTAGAAGGTGGCTGCCAGCGACTGCAAGGTCGCCGGTAGCCGAGGCCCGAGCCCGCCGACCAGCAGCGTCGGGTCCAGTGAGACCAGGCGTTTCTCACGCACGGCCCGCGAGGCAGCCAGCGCGGGGTTTTCTTTCAACAGCGCCTGCAAGGCCTGCTCATCGGCCAGCGCCCGGTCGGAAAACACGATCACATCCGGGTCAAGCGCCGCCAAGGCTTCGTTGGAGAAGTTCTTGTAGCCTGGGTGCGCGGCCAGGTTACGCCCACCCGCCTGGTCCAGCAGCCAGTCACCGGCAGTGCCTTGCCCGGCGATCAGCGGCTTGGCCCCGGCATGGCCGACCAGCAGCAACACCCCGGGAGCCTGCTGCCCGGCCTGGGCCAGCTTGACGTTGGCCTGCAACGCATCAAGCCGCTGGCGGTAGTCCGCAGCAAGCGCGGACGCTTGCTGCTCTGCACCGAGCAACTGCCCCAGGTGCCTGAGGTTTTCATCCACTGCCGGCAGCTCGGCCTTGCTGGAGAACAACTCGACCCGCACGCCGGCCTTGCGGATTTGCGCCAGTACCGGTGGCGGCCCCATTTCCTCGGTGCCCACCAGCACATCCGGGCGCAGGCTGAGGATGCCTTCGGCCGACAGTTGCCGCTGATAACCCACACTGGGCAAGGCTTTCAACGAGGCCGGGTGCTGACTGGTAGTGTCCACACCGACCAGGTGCCCTTCACCTCCCAATGCGGTTATCCACTCGCTCAAGGCGCCACCCGCGCTGACCCAGCGTTGCGGCAGCTCGGCTGCCAAGGCTTGGGTAGAGAGCACAAGGCCTGCACACAGAGCGAGAAAAGCAGCTGGACGGCGCATCATCGGGTTCCTTCTGAAGACGGGCTACACGCCTTGTGGCGAGCGGCGGAACTGCGCACCATAGGCAGCCGGGCGCAGAGAATGCGATCAATTTGATAATTATTCGCATTGGAGCGTCAAGCCATCGCGTGTTTCACGGGTCATCCTTGCCATGCACTTCCTTTGTACATCCCTCGGCCTGGCCGAGGGCCAAAGCCGCGCCTTCAGCGTAGACGGCCTCGAACTGTTCGGCGTGCGTCGCCAAGGCCAGGTGTACCTGTACCGCAACCGCTGCCCGCACCGGGACATCCCGCTGAACTGGGCAGAGGACGCGTTTCTGGATGACAGCGCCAGCCTCATCCACTGCGCCCATCACGGAGCCCTGTTCCTGATAGAAAGCGGCGAATGCGTGGCAGGCCCCTGTGAGGGGGAGCAGCTGCAGCCCCTGGGCTGCCACGAAGACAGCCAGGGCATCTGGTTCAAGGGGTCAGCAGCACCGGCAAGCGGCGATCGATGACGATACCCTCGGCGTCCAGCCGAGTGCCATAGGCCAGCACCTCCACCCCGTCCGCTACGGCAGCGCGCAGCGCCTGGGCGTAGGCCGTATCGATTTCTTCAGCCGGGCGCACAGCGTCGATACCGGTCAGGTTCACGCAATACAGCTGCACGGCCCGCACGCCCTGCCGGGCCAGCTTTGCCAGCTCACGCAGGTGTTTCGCACCGCGTTGAGTCACCGCATCAGGGAAGGCCGCAACTGCAGTGTCGGGGTAGCCCAGCGTCACACTCTTGACCTCGACATAGGCCGGGGCACCCTCGAATTCCAGGCGAAAGTCGATACGGCTGCCTTCCTCGCCATAGGCCACTTCGCGCTTGAGTGCAGTGAAACCGGCCAGTTCAGTGATTGTGCCGGCGCGCAGGGCCTCTTCGACCAACGCATTGGCCCGCCCGGTATTCACGCAGGCCAACCGCCCCTGGGGGGTTTCGCTGATTTCCCAGGTCCCTGGCAGCTTGCGCTTGGGGTCGTTGGAGCGGCTGAACCACACCTGCCCACCTTCACGCATGCAGTTGAGCATGGAGCCGGTATTCGGGCAGTGGATAGTCATCTGCTCGCCGCTGGCCAGTTCGATATCGGCCAAAAAGCGCTTGTAGCGACGCAACAGGCGGCCCTGCTCGAGTGAAGGAGAGAAACGCATCAGCCTTGCCAGCTCTGCAGGCCACGGGCAATACGCTGCACCGCTTCTTCCAGGCGCGGCAGGCTCTGGGTGTAAGCGAAGCGCACATGGTGCCCGGCCAGGTGGCGACCGAAGTCCAGGCCCGGCGTGAACGCCACGTGCTGGGTTTCCAGGAAGTGCCGGCAGAATGCAAACGCGTCCCCCCCAAAAGCGCTGATATCGGCATACAGGTAGAACGCACCTTGCGGCTCGACGGCAATGCGGAAGCCCAGTTCACGAAGGGCGGGCAGCAGGTAGTCGCGACGGCGGGCGAATTCGGCGCGGCGCTCCTCGAAAATGGCCAGCGCCTCGGGCTGGAAACAGGCCAGCGCGGCATGCTGCGCCATGCTCGGCGCACTGATGTACAGGTTCTGCGCCAGTTTCTCCAGGTCGGCGACCGCGCCGGGCGGGGCCACCAGCCAGCCAAGGCGCCAACCGGTCATGCCGAAATACTTGGAAAAACTATTCAGGACGAATGCCGAGTCGTCGACTTCCAGCACGCTCGGCGCGTCCATGCCATAGGTAAGGCCGTGGTAGATCTCGTCCACGACCAGATGGCCATGCCGCTCATGGGTGGTTCTGGCCAGGCAGGCCAACGCCTCGCGCCCCAGCACGGTACCGGTCGGGTTGGCCGGCGAAGCGACCAGGGCTCCGACGGTGTCCATGTCCCAGTAGCGCTCAACCAGGTCGGCAGTCAGCTGATAGTTCACATCCGGGCCCACCGGCACCAATTGGGCCCCGCCCTCGACCAGGCGCAGGAAGTGGCGATTGCACGGGTAACCCGGATCGGCCAGCAGCCAGTGCTTGCCCGGGTCCACCAGCAGGCTGCTGGCCAGCAGCAGCGCGCCGGAGCCACCTGGGGTAATAAGGATGCGTTCCGGGTCGATGTTCAGGCCATAGCGCTGCCCATAAAACCCGGCAATTGCCTCACGCAGTGCCGGCAGACCGCGTGCGGCGGTGTAGCGAGTGTGCCCGGCGGCCAGCGCGGCCTGGCCGGCCGCGACGATGGGTGCGGCCGTGGTGAAGTCCGGCTCGCCGATTTCCAGGTGGATCACGTCGTGCCCGGCCGCCTGCAGCTCGTTGGCCCGGGCCAGCAGTGCCATGACGTGGAAAGGTTCGATGGCGCGGCTGCGCGCACTGTAGGGTTGGGCCATGACCTTCTCTCAATTGGGTCTAAACTGGAGATTCTACCTCTGCACACCACCGAACGTACCGCTCAGGCCGGTGTCAACTAGCAGGATCGGGCGGGGTAGCGCACCCCCGATCTATCTGGTAAGTTCGGCGGCTCGCAGTCGCAGGGCCGGCGGTCGCCGGAGATGGAGCATCCTGCGCATTGGATCAGATGAGTGAGAGGCGGTCTATTCATGTCCACCCTAGAAAAGCAAAAAGCCAACCAGAATCTTTATGGGGTTGCACCCTATCAGGAGACCGAGGGTGAGGAGTACATGGGTGAGCCCATGCGCAAGCACTTCACCAAGATCCTCGCTGGCTGGAAGCAAGAGCTGATGGTCGGCGTCGACAAGACCGTTGACCATATGAAAGAAGAAGCAGCCAACTTTGCAGATCCCGCAGACCGCGCATCCCAGGAAGAGGAATTCGCCCTCGAACTGCGCAACCGCGACCGCGAGCGCAAGTTGATCAAGAAAATCGATAAAACCCTGCAGAAGATTCAGGACGAAGAGTACGGCTGGTGCGAGTCGTGCGGCATCGAGATCGGCTTGCGCCGCCTGGAAGCCCGCCCTACCGCCGACCTGTGCTTCGACTGCAAGGAAATTGCCGAGAAAAAGGAAAAAACGGTCGGCAAAGGCTGATCTTTCTTCCACCTGAACGGGGCGCATCATGCGCCCCGTTTCATTTATATGCCCAGCCTGACCATGACCGACTCCAGCTACATCGGGCGCTTCGCCCCCACCCCCAGCGGCTTCCTGCACTTCGGCTCGCTGGTCGCCGCCCTCGCCTCCTGGCTCGATGCCCGCGCCGTCAACGGCCGCTGGCTGCTGCGCATGGAAGACACCGACCCGCCCCGGGAGATGCCCGGCGCCCGCGATGCCATCCTCCAGACGCTGGAACGTTACGGTCTGCACTGGGATGGCGAGGTGGTATTCCAGAGCCAGCGCCACGATGCCTATGCTGCCGTGGTAGACCGCCTGTTCAACATGGGCCTGGCGTACGCATGCACCTGCTCTCGCAAGCAGCTGGAAAGCTACAACGGCATCTACCCAGGCTTTTGCCGCAACGCCGGGCATGCCCGTGAAGGGGCAGCCATCCGCTTGCGGGTGCCGGAGCTGATCTACCGCTTTACCGACCGAGTGCAGGGTGAGTACCAGCAACACCTGGGGCGTGAGGTGGGCGACTTCGTCATCCAGCGTCGTGACGGGTTGTACGCCTACCAGCTGGCCGTGGTGCTGGACGATGCCTGGCAGGGTGTTACCGACATCGTGCGGGGTGCCGACCTGCTCGACAACACCCCGCGCCAGCTGTACCTGCAGGAGTTGCTGGGCTTCTCACAGCCGCGTTACCTGCATATTCCGCTGATCGTGCAGCCGGATGGGCACAAGCTGGGCAAGTCGTACCGTTCACCGCCACTGCAGGCGGAGCATGCTACCCCCCTGCTGCTGCGGGCATTGCGGGCGCTGGGGCAGGAGACAGACCCGGAACTGCTGTTGGCGACGCCGGCAGAGGTGCTGGCAGTCGCGCGCACGCAATGGCGGCCGGAAGCCATCGCGCAGCGGACCACGGTGCCAGAGGCTGATTTGCGCTGAACCTTTACCGGCCTCTTCGCGGGTGCGCCCGCGCCCACAGGAACCACGCCGCCTTCAAGGCCTGTGGTCTACCTGTGGGAGCGGGCATGCCCGCGAAAGGGCCGGCACAGGTAAAGCCCCCCTAAAAACAAAAGCCCAGTAAATTCAAACCCTTGGCGAACGCTGTGGATTCCCGCTAGCATCCCCCCTGCCATTTGCGCCAATAATAAGTTCAAGCCCGTAGCGCCCAACCATCGAGGCCAGCATGTACATCTATCGTTTGGTCCTGCTTCTGGTCGTGGGGATCTACCTGTTCTCCCCGGCCATCATGGACTGGTGGATCGAACCGACCGGAGCCTGGTACCGCCCCTACCTGCTCTGGCTGATCCTGATCGTCGTCACCTTCATCCTGCAGAGCCAAAGAGATGCCGATGAGCTTTAGCCTGACCCAGATGATCCTGATCAGCGCCGGGTACCTCATGGTGCTGTTCGGCGTGGCCTGGATCAGCGAGCGCGGGCTGATCCCGCGCTCGATCATTCGCCACCCACTTACCTACACCCTGTCGCTGGGCGTTTACGCCAGTGCCTGGGCCTTCTATGGCTCGGTTGGCCTGGCCTACCAGTACGGCTACGGTTTCCTTGCCTGTTACCTGGGGGTGTCTGGCGCATTCCTGCTGGCGCCGGTGCTGCTCTACCCGATCCTCAAGATCACCCGCACCTATCAGCTGTCATCGCTGGCCGACCTGCTGGCCTTCCGCTTCCGCAGTACCTGGGCCGGGGCCTTGACCACCATCATCATGCTGATTGGCGTGCTCCCGTTGCTGGCCCTGCAGATCCAGGCGGTGGCCGATTCGATCAGCATCCTTACCGGTGAACCGGTCAAGGCCCGGGTGGCCTTTGCCTTTTGCACGCTGATCATTCTGTTCACCATCTTCTTCGGCTCGCGGCACATCGCCACGCGCGAGAAACATGAGGGGTTGGTATTCGCCATCGCCTTCGAGTCGGTGATCAAGCTGCTGGCCTTGGGCGGCATCGGCCTGTATGCCTTGTATGGCGTATTCGGCGGCCCGCACGAGCTGGAAGTCTGGCTGTTGCAGAACCAGACCGCCCTTGCCGCCCTGCACACCCCCCTGCAGGAAGGCCCATGGCGCACCCTGCTGCTGGTGTTCTTCGCCTCGGCCATCGTCATGCCGCACATGTACCACATGGCCTTTACCGAAAACCTCAACCCGCGCTCGCTGGTCAGCGCCAGCTGGGGCTTGCCGCTGTTCCTGCTGCTGATGAGTCTTGCCGTGCCGCTGGTGCTGTGGGCCGGCCTGCGCCTGGGCGCCAGCACCAACCCCGAGTACTTCACCCTGGGCCTGGGCATCGCCGCCAACAACCAGGCATTGGCACTGCTGGCCTACATTGGTGGCCTGTCGGCAGCCAGCGGCCTGATCATCGTCACCACCCTGGCGCTGTCGGGCATGGCCCTGAACCACCTGGTGCTGCCGCTTTACCAGCCGCCGGCCGAGGGCAACATCTACCGTTGGCTTAAGTGGACCCGCCGTGCACTGATCGTCGCCATCATCACCGCCGGCTTCATGTTCTACCTGAGCCAGAACTACCACCAGAGCCTGGCCAACCTGGGCATCGTCGCCTTCGTCGCCACCTTGCAGTTCCTGCCTGGGGTGCTGTCGGTACTCTACTGGCCAACCGCCAACCGCCGCGGTTTCATCGCCGGGCTGCTGGCCGGCACCCTGGTGTGGATGGTGACCATGCTGCTGCCGCTTCTCGGCAACTTGCAGGGCTTCTACATCCCGCTGCTGGACATGATCTATGTGCTGGACGACACCAGCTGGCACATGGCAGCCATCGCCTCGTTGGCGGCCAACGTGCTGCTGTTCACCCTGATCTCACTGTTCACCAACGCCAGTACCGAAGAGGTCAGCGCGGCCGAAGCCTGTGCCGTGGATAACGTGCGCCGTCCGCAGCGCCGCGAGCTGCACGCCGCCTCGCCGCAGGAATTCGCCACCCAGCTGGCCAAGCCGCTGGGCGCCAAGGCCGCGCAAAAGGAAGTCGAGCAAGCACTGCGCGACCTCTACCTGCCGTTCGACGAACGCCGCCCCTATGCCCTGCGCCGCCTGCGCGACCGCATCGAAGCCAACCTGTCCGGCCTGATGGGGCCGAGCGTGGCCCAGGACATGGTCGAGACTTTCCTGCCGTACAAGTCCGGTAACGAAAACTACGTGACCGAAGACATCCACTTCATCGAAAGCCGCCTGGAAGACTACCACTCGCGCCTGACCGGGCTGGCCGCCGAGCTCGATGCCTTGCGCCGCTACCATCGCCAGACCCTGCAGGAGTTGCCCATGGGCGTCTGCTCGCTGGCCAAGGACCAGGAAATCCTGATGTGGAACAAGGCCATGGAAGAGCTCACCGGCATCGCCGCCAAGCATGTGGTCGGCTCGCGCCTGGTCACCATCGACGAGCCTTGGCGCGGCCTGCTGCAAGGCTTCATCAACGTGCCCGACGAGCACCTGCACAAGCAGCGCCTGGCGCTGGACGGCCAGCCGCGCTGGCTGAACCTGCACAAGGCAGCCATCGACGAGCCACTGGCCCCCGGTAACAGCGGGCTGGTACTGCTGGTGGAAGACCTTACCGAAACCCAGGCACTGGAAGACAAGCTGGTGCACTCCGAGCGCCTGGCCAGCATCGGCCGCCTGGCCGCCGGCGTGGCCCACGAGATCGGCAACCCGATCACCGGCATCGCCTGCCTGGCGCAAAACCTGCGCGAGGAACGCGAAGACGATGGCGAAATCATCGAGTTGTCCAGCCAGATCCTTGACCAGACCAAGCGCGTATCGCGCATCGTCCAGTCGCTGATGAGCTTCGCCCATGCCGGCGGCAGCCACCAGAACAGCGAGGAGCCCGTGTGCCTGGCTGAAGTGGCACAAGATGCCATCGGTCTGCTGGCGTTGAACCGGCGCAATTTCGAAGTACAGTTCTTCAACCTTTGCGACCCGGACCATTGGGCCGAAGGTGACCCGCAGCGCCTGGCCCAGGTGCTGATCAACCTGCTCTCCAACGCCCGCGATGCCTCGCCGCCCGGCAGCGCCGTGCGCGTGCGCAGCGAGGTTAACGAGCACACCGTCGACCTGATCGTCGAAGACGAAGGCAGCGGGATTCCGAAGAACATCATGGACCGCCTGTTCGAACCCTTCTTCACCACCAAGGACCCGGGCGAAGGAACCGGACTGGGGCTCGCTCTGGTCTATTCCATCGTGGAAGAGCATTATGGGCAAATCACCATCGACAGCCCGGCCGATATCGAACGGCAACGTGGCACCCGGATCCGCGTGACCCTGCCCCGGCATGTCGTAGCGACGTCCCCTGAAATTCGAGACCGTCGAGAGAATTGAATCAATGCCGCACATTCTGATCGTCGAAGACGAAACCATCATCCGCTCGGCCCTGCGTCGCCTGCTTGAGCGGAACCAGTACCAGGTCAGCGAGGCCGGCTCGGTGCAGGAAGCCCAGGAACGCTTCAGCATTGCCACTTTCGACCTCATCGTCAGCGACCTGCGCCTGCCCGGCGCGCCCGGCACCGAGCTGATCAAGCTCGGCCAGGGCACCCCGGTGCTGATCATGACCAGTTACGCCAGCCTGCGCTCAGCGGTGGACTCGATGAAAATGGGCGCGGTGGACTACATCGCCAAGCCCTTCGACCACGACGAGATGCTGCAGGCAGTAGCGCGTATTCTGCGTGACCGGCAGAACGCCCCCGCTGCTGCACCGCCAGCCGAGCCACGCGCCAGCAATGGCAAGGCTACAGCGTCCGACAAAGGCAGCGCGGCAACGGCCAATGGCGAGATCGGCATCATCGGCTCGTGCCAGCCCATGCAGGACATGTACAGCAAGATCCGCAAGGTCGCGCCTACCGACTCCAATGTGCTGATCCAGGGCGAGTCGGGCACCGGTAAAGAGCTGGTGGCCCGCGCCCTGCACAACCTGTCTCGCCGGGCCAAGGCACCGATGATCTCGGTGAACTGCGCGGCCATCCCCGAAACGCTGATCGAATCCGAACTGTTCGGCCACGAAAAAGGCGCGTTCACCGGCGCCAGCGCCGGGCGCGCCGGCTTGGTGGAGGCCGCCGATGGCGGTACGCTGTTCCTCGATGAAATTGGCGAACTGCCGCTCGAAGCCCAGGCTCGCCTGCTGCGTGTGCTGCAGGAAGGCGAGATACGCCGGGTAGGTTCGGTGCAGTCGCAAAAGGTCGATGTGCGCCTGATCGCCGCGACCCACCGCGACCTGAAAAACCTGGCCAAGGCCGGCCAGTTCCGTGAAGACTTGTATTACCGACTGCACGTCATCGCCCTGAAGCTGCCGGCCCTGCGCGAGCGTGGCAGCGACGTCAACGAGATCGCCAACGTCTTCCTCGCCCGCCAGAGCGCTCGCATCGGCCGCGACGACCTGCACTTCTCGGCCGAGGCCGAGCAAGCCATTCGTCACTACAGCTGGCCCGGTAACGTGCGTGAACTGGAAAACGCCGTGGAGCGCGCGGTGATCCTCAGCGAGAGCGCAGAAATTTCCGCCGAGCTGCTGGGCATCGACATCGAGCTGAGCGACCTGGATGAGGATGACATCCTCGACAATGCCCTGGTGGTGGCCAACGCGGGCAATGCCAGCCACGAGCCGACCGAAGACCTGTCGCTGGAAGACTACTTCCAGCACTTCGTGCTTGAACACCAGGACCACATGACCGAGACCGAACTGGCACGCAAGCTCGGCGTAAGCCGCAAGTGCCTGTGGGAACGCCGCCAGCGCCTGGGCATCCCACGGCGCAAGAGCAACGCTACCAGCGAGTAATTCAACCTGCCCAGTGTTCGCCGCAGCAAGTGCGGCGCCTGTGGGATCGAGCGCCGCCCACGCGGCGCATCGCGAGCGAAGCTCGCTCCTACATCTGTTTCGGGCCAATCAATCCTGAGCCATTGGCGCGCGGCCCCTTGTGTGTCCCCTTCAATATCCTGTCGTGCACCGAGGGGGATGCGCGCCAATGGCACAGGCGCAGAACGGGGTGTCGCGAACACATCTGGCCTGGGAACACCCCAGGTAACACCTCACCTCCCGTAAAAATCTGTTACCCAAGCTTTCCGCCGTAACAGTCCCCGAGGCGTACGGTAACGAAATTGCGACATCTTCGACCTGCCAAAAATTGCAGAGCCCGCTCAACCCCTTGATTTTATTGGGTTTTGAAAAGTTGGCACGGCACCTGCTATATGTTTGGTACAAGAACAATAACAAGCACTGCAACTCAGAATAAGAACAAGACGAAACGGCTCACGCACAATAAAAACAAGATGGCGGAGGCGCAGCTAACTGATTCTTTTGGAGAGGATGCGTGTTTGGGGCTTGCCCCACAACCAGGCAGAGAACAACAAAAACTGCACTAAAAGCAGCGCCTGAACTGGTTGGATCGACTGATCAACGTGTCATCAGCGGCCAAAGCAATCCGTTTGCTCTTTACCCCCGGTTTGGGGGTCGTCCACAAGTTTCGAGATTTGTGGGCAGGGCACTCAACAAAAACAAGAAGCCCAGCAAAAAAACAATAAGAGCACGCAACGACTTCTTGGGGAGCTTAGGCTCCCCTTGTCGTTTCTACCCTTCTGGCAGGCATCCTGCTACCCGCCTACACCATTCCCCGAGTAAATGCTAGAATCCCCGCCCATCATGCGGCCATTCTCCTATTCTTGGCCGAACATTCCTTCACACAGTGCATCCCATGCTGAAGAAGCTGTTCCAGTCTTTCCGCCCGCCCGTACCGGGCCCGCACCACAGGCGCACCACGCCCGAGGTGATCAACAAGAGCCAGCACTCGCTGCAGCGCCACCAGTTCAGCCGTCATGCGGTGAACATCGTGGAGCGCCTGCAAAGCGCCGGCTACCAGGCTTACCTGGTCGGTGGCTGTGTCCGCGACCTGATGCTGGGCATCACGCCGAAGGACTTCGACGTCGCCACCAGCGCCACCCCCGAACAGGTCCGTGCCGAGTTCCGCAACGCCCGCATCATTGGTCGTCGCTTCAAATTGGTCCATGTGCATTTCGGCCGTGAGATCATTGAAGTCGCCACCTTCCGCGCCCACCACTCCGAGGACGACCAGGGCGATGCCCACCGTTCGTCGCATAACGCCAGTGGCCGCATTCTGCGAGACAACGTGTACGGCACCCTGGAAGAGGACGCGCAACGCCGCGACTTCACCATCAACGCCCTGTACTACGATCCGGTCAGCGAGCGCATTCTCGATTACGCCAACGGTGTGCACGACGTGCGCAATCGCCTGCTGCGGCTGATCGGAGACCCGACCCACCGCTACCAGGAAGACCCGGTGCGCATGCTGCGCGCGGTGCGCTTTGCTGCCAAGCTCGACTTTGGCATCGAAAAGCACACTTACCTGCCGATTCGCGGCCTGGCCCCGATGCTGCGCGAGATTCCACCCGCGCGCCTGTTCGAGGAATGCCTCAAGCTGTTCCTCAGCGGCCAAGGTGCCATCGCCTTCGAAATGCTGGTTGACCTGGAGTTGTTCGAACCGCTGTTCCCGGCCAGTGCCCACGCGCTGGATGAGCGGCCGACCTACACCCACACGCTGATCAGCCAGGCACTGAACAACACCGACCTGCGCGTGAAGCAGGGCAAGCCGGTGACGCCAGCCTTCCTGTTTGCTGCTTTGCTCTGGCCAGCTCTGCCGGCCCGTGTGCTGCACCTGCAGAACCAGGGCGTGCCGCCGATCCCGGCCATGAACGGTGCAGCCCACGACCTGATCGCCGAGCAGTGCGCGCGCATTGCCATCCCCAAGCGTTTTACCCTGCCGATCCGCGAGATCTGGGACATGCAGGAGCGCCTGCCGCGCCGCAGCGGCAAGCGCGCCGACATGCTGCTGGACAACCCGCGTTTCCGCGCCGGTTACGACTTCCTGCTGCTGCGTGAAAGCGCCGGGGAAGAAACCGACGACCTGGGCCAGTGGTGGACCGATTACCAGGAGGCAAACGACAGCGAGCGCCGCGAGATGATCCGCGAGCTTGGTAGCCGTGACGAAAGTGCCGGCCCGCGCAAGCGCAAGCGCAGCGGCAGCAAACGCAAGCGCAGTGGCGACGAGGCGTTCGAGTGACCATTCGCGCCTACGTAGGTCTGGGCAGCAACCTGGACGCACCTGCCGAGCAACTGCGTAGTGCCTTGCAGGCGCTGGACCAGGTCGAAGCCACGCGCCTGGTAGCCGCCTCGGCCCTGTACACCAGTGATTCGCTGCTGCCCGGCCAACCGCGCTACACCAATGCTGTCGCCGCCCTGGACACCGCCCTGGCACCACTGGCATTGCTCGATGCGCTGCAGGCCATCGAAAACGACCAGGGCCGCGTGCGCAAGGAGCGCTGGGGCCCACGCACGCTGGACCTGGACATCCTGCTGTTCGGTGACCAGGTGCTCGACCAGCCACGCCTGAAAGTGCCGCATTACCACATGCATGCCCGCCCGTTCGTGCTGTATCCGTTGGCCGAGCTGGTACCGGGGGATTTCCGCCTGGCCGATGGCCGCGCCCTCGCGCAACTGCTCGACGAATGCCCGTTCGTCGGCCTGGAACGCCTGTAGACCGGGCGTTCCAGCCTGCATCGCCACCTCGGTAACGCCAGTAACACCCTGATCGTAACAATGCGGTAACAGGGTGATTGACTTCCCACACCTCGCTCACGACTATAGGCGTCCCGTGTGGCACCAAAGTGCCGCATACCCGTATTTAGGCCCGGACGGACCTGTGCCCGAACATCACGCGCGATGATGTGCCGCTCCGGAAGATGACTACACGCGTTGAATGCAGTCGTTTTTTACAGCGCCTGAACGAGGAGTTTCCTACATGCCTGAAGTAACCCTTACCACCCTTAACGGCCTCAAGGCCAAGGGTGAAAAAATCACCATGCTGACCTGCTACGACGCGACCTTCGCCAAGGCCGCCAGCCAGGCCGGCGTTGAAGTGTTGCTGGTGGGCGACTCGCTGGGGATGGTCCTGCAGGGCCACGACAGCACCTTGCCGGTCACCACGGCGGAGATGGCCTACCACACCGCCAGCGTCAAACGCGGCAACGACGGCGCGCTGATCCTTACCGACCTGCCGTTCATGGCCCATGCCACCCCCGAGCAGGCCTTTGCCAACAGCGCCACACTGATGCAGGCCGGCGCCCACATGGTCAAGATCGAAGGCGCAGCCTGGCTGGCCGAAACCATCCGCTTGCTGGCCGAACGTGGTGTGCCGGTGTGCGCGCACATGGGCCTGACCCCGCAAACCGTCAACGTGCTGGGCGGCTACAAAGTGCAGGGCCGCCAGGAGGCCCAGGCCCGGCAGATGCGTGCCGACGCCATTGCCCTGGAACAGTCCGGTGCGGCCATGCTGCTGCTCGAGTGCGTACCCAGCGAACTGGCGGCGGAAATCACCAATGCCGTTGGCATCCCGGTAATCGGCATTGGCGCCGGCAGCGCCACCGATGGCCAGGTACTGGTACTGCACGACATGCTCGGCCTGTCGCTGAGCGGCCGGGTACCGAAGTTCGTGAAGAACTTCATGCAGGGCCAACCGGATATCCATAGCGCCCTCGTCGCTTACGTCGAGGCGGTCAAGCAAGTCAGTTTCCCAGGCAGCGAACACGGGTTCAGTGCATGAATACAGTCAAGACCGTCCGCGAACTGCGCGCGGCAGTGGCCCGCGCCCGCGGTGAGGGCAAACGCATCGGTTTCGTGCCGACCATGGGCAACCTGCACAGCGGCCATGCGGCCTTGGTGACCAAGGCTGCCCAGCGCGCCGATTTCGTGGTCGCCAGTATCTTCGTCAACCCGCTGCAGTTCGGCGCCAACGAAGACCTCGACAAGTACCCACGCACCCTGGCAGCCGACCAGGAGCGCCTGGTGCAGGCCGGCTGCAACCTGCTGTTCGCGCCCACGGTGGAAGAGATGTACCCCGACGGCATGAGCGTGCAAACCCGCGTCAGCGTGCCCCAGCTTTCCGAAGGCCTGTGCGGCGCCAGCCGCCCTGGGCATTTCGAGGGTGTGGCCACCGTGGTGAACAAGCTGTTCAACATGGTCCAGCCAGACCTTGCCGTGTTCGGCGAGAAGGACTATCAGCAGTTGGCGGTGATCCGCGCCATGGTGCGCGACCTGAACATGCCGATCCAGATCATCGGCGAACCCACCGTGCGTGCAGAAGATGGCTTGGCGCTGTCGTCGCGCAATGGCTACCTCACGCCAGAGCAGCGTACAACTGCGCCAGCGCTGTACCGCACACTGCAGCACATTGCAGCGGGCATCGGCCGTGGCCAGCGGGATTTTGCCGCGCTGGTCGCTGAAGGCCAGGCGCAACTGAGCGCAGCGGGTTTCCGCCCGGATTACCTGGAAGTACGCCATGCCGTAAGTTTGCGCCCGGCAGTGATCGATGATCGAGACCTGGTGGTGATTGCGGCGGCTTACCTGGGTAACACACGGTTGATCGACAATCTCTACCTGCATTTGGAAGAGAAGACCGCATAACGGTCTTGGGCTGCCTTGCAGCCCATTCGCGGGCAAGCCCGCTCCTGCACGTTTACCTGTAGGGGCGGGCTTGCTTGCAATGCCCCCAAAATCCCCCTGCCATACCCATTCCCAGCACGTGGCCTTTGCCTATAATGGTGCCAGCCTGAACCCGGCAACGACTGCCGTGTCCAAGCCCTCACCACGCACCAAGGGAACCCCGCGCAATGGCGTATTACCGTACACCCCACGATGTGACGGCCCTGCCCGCCTGGCAGGCGCTTCAGAAACACCGCGACGCCATGCAAAGCTTCAGCATGCGCGAAGCCTTCGCCGCCGATGCCAAGCGCTTCGACCAGTTTTCCCTCAGCGCTTGCGGCCTGTTCCTCGACTACTCAAAAAACCTGATCACCGAGCAAAGCCGCGAGCTGCTGGTCAGCCTGGCCAATGAAGTGGGCCTGCAAGACGCCATCAAGTCGATGTTCAGCGGTGAGATCATCAACGCCTCCGAAGGCCGCCCGGTGCTTCACACCGCCTTGCGCCGGCCCGTAGGTGACAAACTCAGCGTCAACGGCGTGAACGTCATGCCGGAAGTGCACAAGGTGCTCAACCAGATTACCGAACTGGTTGGCCGCATTCACGATGGCCTGTGGCGCGGCTACAGCGAAAAGCCGATCACCGACGTGGTCAACATTGGCATCGGCGGTTCGTTCCTCGGCCCCGAGCTGGTGTCCGAAGCGCTGCTACCCTACGCCCAGCGCGGCGTGCGCTGCCACTACCTGGCCAATATCGACGGCAGCGAGTTCCACGAGCTGTCGGCCAACCTGCGCGCCGAAACCACCCTGTTCATCGTCTCGTCGAAGTCGTTCAACACCCTCGAGACGCTGAAAAACGCCATGGCCGCGCGGACCTGGTACCTGGCCCAAGGCGGCTCGGAAGCCGAGCTGTACCGCCACTTCATTGCAGTGTCCAGCAACAAGGCTGCTGCTGTAGCGTTCGGTATCCGCGAAGAAAACATCTTCCCGATGTGGGACTGGGTGGGCGGGCGCTACTCGCTGTGGTCGGCCATCGGCCTGCCGATCGCCCTGGCCATCGGCACTGCCAACTTCAAGGAACTGCTGTCCGGCGCCTACACCATGGACCAGCACTTCCAGACCGCACCGTTCGACAAGAACATGCCGGTGCTACTGGCCCTGCTGGGCGTGTGGTATGGCAACTTCTGGGACGCAAACAGCCACGCGATCCTGCCGTACGACCACTACCTGCGCAACATCACCAAGCACCTGCAGCAGCTGGACATGGAATCCAACGGCAAGAGCGTGCTGCAAGACGGTACCCCGGTGAAGACCGACACCGGGCCGGTGATCTGGGGCGGCGTGGGCTGCAACGGCCAGCATGCCTACCACCAGTTGCTGCACCAGGGCACCCAGTTGATTCCGGCCGATTTCATCGTGCCGGTGGTGAGCTTCAACCCGGTGGCCGACCACCACCAGTGGCTGTACGCCAACTGCCTGTCGCAGAGCCAGGCGCTGATGCTGGGCAAAACCCGCGAGGAAGCTGAAGCCGAATTGCGCGCTAAAGGCCTCAACGAAGCAGACATCGAAAAGCTGGCCCCACACAAGGTGATCCCGGGTAACCGCCCGAGCAACACGTTGGTGGTCGAGCGCATCAGCCCACGCCGGCTGGGTGCGCTGGTGGCGATGTACGAGCACAAGGTGTTCGTACAGAGCGTTATCTGGGGTATCAACGCCTTCGATCAGTGGGGCGTCGAGCTGGGCAAGGAACTGGGCAAGGGCGTTTACCAGCGCTTGGTCGGTAGCCTGGAAGACAGTGCCGAAGACGGTTCCACCCAAGGCCTGATCAACTACTTCCGCGGCCGTCACCGCGGTTGATCTTGTGCCGGCCTCTTCGCGGGTAAACCCGCTCCTACGAGACTACGCATTACCTCGTAGGAGCGGGTTTACCCGCGAAGAGGCCGGCCCAGGTTGAACACCGCTCCCAGCTACACTGTCTTATCGAATAGCCGTTGCAGTCCATCGCCCCTTACAAGAGCAGGACCACCCGCCATGTTCGATATCCGCAAATACCCCCAGGCACTGGCCGTCAGCCAGTCCGCCGCCCTCCCCCCCGAAGACTACCGCCGCCTCTACCGCCAGTCGGTCGAAGACCCAGACACCTTCTGGGCCGAACAGGCCAAACGCCTGGACTGGATCAAACCGTGGTCAAGCGTGCAGCAATGCGACCTGCATACCGGCAAGGCCCGCTGGTTCGACGGTGCGCAACTCAACGTCAGCTACAACTGCATCGACCGTCACCTGGCCCAGCGCGGCGAGCAAACGGCCCTGCTGTGGGAAGGCGACGATCCCAAGGACTCCAAGGCCATCACCTACCGCGAACTGCACCGTCAGGTCTGCCGCCTGGCCAATGCAATGAAAGCGCGCGGTGTGAAGAAAGGCGACCGGGTGTGCATCTACATGCCAATGATTCCCGAGGCCGCCTTCGCCATGCTCGCCTGCACTCGCATCGGCGCCATCCACTCGGTGGTGTTCGGCGGTTTCTCCCCCGATGCCTTGCGAGACCGCATTCTCGATGCCGACTGCCGCACCGTGATCACCGCCGATGAAGGCGTGCGTGGCGGCAAACGCATCCCGCTGAAACAGAACGTCGACAAGGCCCTGGCCAGCTGCCCAGCGGTCAGTAGCGTGTTGGTGGTGCGCCGCACTGGCGGCGATGTTGCCTGGACCGAGGGCCGCGACCTCTGGTATCACGAAGCGACGAAGGATGCCGGCGACGACTGCCCCCCAGAACCGATGGAGGCCGAAGACCCGCTGTTCATCCTCTACACCTCCGGCAGCACCGGCAAACCCAAAGGGGTGCTGCATACCACCGGCGGCTACCTGCTGCAGGCAACGATGACCTTCAAGGTGGTGTTCGATTATCGTGACGGCGAGGTGTTCTGGTGCACCGCCGATGTCGGCTGGGTGACCGGCCACAGCTACATCGTCTATGGCCCGCTGGCCAATGGCGCAATCTCGCTGATGTTCGAAGGCGTGCCCAACTACCCGGATACCTCGCGCTTCTGGCAGGTGGTGGACAAGCACCAGGTGAACATCTTCTATACCGCCCCGACCGCCCTGCGCGCACTGATGCGTGAGGGCTCCGCGCCACTGCAGAGCACCTCACGCAAAAGCCTGCGTCTGCTGGGCAGCGTCGGCGAGCCGATCAACCCGGAAGCCTGGGAATGGTACTTCGAGGAGGTCGGGCAAAAGCGCTGCCCGATTGTGGATACCTGGTGGCAGACCGAAACCGGCGGCATCATGCTCACCCCACTGCCCGGCACACAGTCACTCAAACCCGGCTGCGCCACCCAGCCGATGTTCGGCGTGCAACCGGTGCTCCTGGACGAAAAAGGCAAACTGATCGAAGGCCCCGGCGCCGGCGTGCTGGCGATCAAAGCCAGCTGGCCCGGGCAGATCCGCAGTGTCTACGGCGACCACCAGCGGATGGTCGACACCTACTTCAAGCCCTTGCCCGGCTACTACTTCACTGGCGACGGTGCCCGTCGCGATGCCGATGGCGACTACTGGATTACCGGGCGCATCGACGATGTGATCAACGTGTCCGGGCACCGCATCGGCACCGCTGAAGTGGAAAGTGCACTGGTGCTGCATGACAGCGTGGCCGAAGCCGCGGTGGTCGGCTACCCCCACGACCTCAAGGGCCAAGGCGTCTACGCCTTCGTCACGACCATGAATGGCGTGACACCAGATGACACGCTCAAGGCCGAGCTGCTGGCCCTGGTCAGCAAGGAAATCGGCAGCTTCGCCAAGCCTGAGCTGATTCAGTGGGCGCCAGCGCTACCCAAGACGCGCTCAGGCAAGATCATGCGGCGTATACTGCGCAAAATCGCCTGCAATGAGCTGGAAAACCTGGGCGATACCTCGACCCTGGCCGACCCAAGCGTGGTACAGGGCCTGATCGACAAACGCCTCAACCAGTAACCGGCGGCCAGCAATCATGGCCGCCCTGCACAGCAGGTCGCCATGGAAGCCCTTCGTCGCCGCATCGAAACCCAGGTCATGAGCCTCACCGGGCTGGCCCTCGGCCAGCTCGACCTGCAATCGCCCAAGGGCGACCCCGGCCTGTTCGGCCCGCACAGCATCAGCTGGCGCGTCCATGGCGACTTCCCGAGCATGCTGGTCGGTGGCATCAGCGCGCTGATGCTGCAGTTGTTGCATCCCCTGGCCCTGGCCGGTGTGTGGGACCACTCCAATTTTCGTGAAGACCTGCTCGGCCGCTTGCGCCGCACCAGCCAGTTCATTTCCGGCACCACCTTCGGCGCCACTGGCGATGCCGAGTGGCTGATCGACAAAGTGCGCACCATTCACCTGCAGGTCACCGGCACTGCACCCGATGGCCGCCCTTATGCGGCCAGCGACCCGGATCTATTGACCTGGGTGCATGTAGCGGAGGTCAGCCGTTTCCTCGCCGCCCACCTGCGTTACCGCAACCCACACCTGCCACGCGCCGAGCAGGATGCCTATTACAACGAAATCGCCCTGATTGCCGAGCGCCTCGGTGCCCGTGACGTGCCGCGCTCGTGCCAGCAAGTTGAAGACTATCTGCAACACATACGCCCGCAGCTGCATTGTGATGCGCGCAGCCATGAGGTGATACGAATCCTGCTCGACGCCCCTGCCCCCAGCCGCCTGGCACAGCCGGTTGGCAAACTGATGCTGCACGCGGGTATCGACTTGCTGCCCGGCTGGGCCCAGGCCCTGCTCGGCCTGCAGCACGGGCCCCTGCAGCAGCGCCTGATCCGTCTGGGCCTGCGACGCACCGCGCCGGTGTTGCGCTGGGCAATGCGCGACGGTTCGGCACACCGAGCCAAACGGCGCATGGGCATTGATTGAGCGCAAAGGGTGGCCCCTGCGGAACTGATTTAACGTGCCATACTCCAAGCACTCCTGCTTAGACTGACGAAGCGACACATGTACAAAGGATTGACTCGCGCCGCTGGCGCAATCGTGGCCTTGGTAGCCCTGTATAGCCTGCTTGGCTTTCTCATTCTTCCTGGTGTCGCACTGCGCATTGCCAACCAGCAGTTGGCCCAATACGCCACCGTGCCGGCTCACCTCGAACGGATCGAACTCAACCCCTTCAGCCTCGAGCTGACGCTGTGGGGCCTGCAGATCGGCGAGCCGGGCAAGGAGCAGGTCGGCTTCGAGCGTCTTTACGCTAACGCCTCACTCGACAGCCTGTGGACCAAAGCCCTGCATCTGGAAGCGGTGGAACTCGACAAACCGCGCAACGAAGTGCTGTTCGCCAAGGACGGTACCCTCAACCTGACCGGGTTGTTCAAACTACCGGCCAGCGAAGCCAAACCCGAAGAGCCGCCCAGTGACCCGTTCCCGCTGCGTATTGGCAGCATCAAGCTCGTCGACGGCTACCTGCACTTCGAGGACCTGCGGCCCAGCGAGCCGATCGAGTTCCTCTACGACAACATGAATCTGGAGCTGAAAAACCTCAGCACCCTGCCCAACGACAATGCCGACATGACCTTGGTGGCCAGCGGTCCCAATGGCGGACGCATCGACTGGAAGGGCACCCTGAGCCTGTCGCCGATCGCCTCCGTAGGCACACTGAAGGTCACTGACGGCAAGATGAAGCTGTTCTGGCCCTACGTGCGCGATGCCGTGCCACTGGTGCTGGAAGACGGCGTGGTAAGCCTCGATACGCACTACAAGCTCAACCTCGCCAAACAGACCGAGCTGCTGCTGGATAACGTCTCAGTGCGCATCGCGCCATTCGCCATCAAGGCGCCGGATGGCCGACCGTTGGCACGCCTGGCCAGCCTGGAGGTTAGCGAAACCACCATTGATCTGGTCAAACAGCAGGTCACCGTGGGCAAGGTTCGCAGCGAAAAGCTCGAAACCTGGGCGGCGCTGGAAAAAGATGGCCAGCTCGACTGGCAGAAGCTGTTCGCCAGCCAACCCGCCAAGGCCACGCCGAAGGAAAAGGCCGAGCCGGCGGCCGCAGCACCTACGCCTGAAGAGAAGGCGGTCAACGAGCCAAGCAAACCCTGGCAAGTGCTGCTCAAGGACGTGCAGTTGCGCAACTACCTGGTACACCTGGAAGATCGCAGCCAAAAGGCACCGGTAGCCTTGGACATTGGCCCTCTCAATGCCGACCTGCAAGGTTTCGACAGCCTCAACCAGTCGCCCTTCACCCTCAAACTCGATACCGGTGTGGGCAAGCAAGGCAAGCTGCAGGCCGCAGGCCAGGTCAACCTGGCACCGATATGGGCAAAGCTGGATGTGAGCACCCGCGACATCGACCTGCGTGTGGCCCAGGCCTACATCAGCCCGTTCATCCTGCTGGAGCTGCGCAGCGGCATGCTCTCGAGCGACCTCAAGGTCGACCTGAAGAACACCGCGCCGCTGGCCTTCAATGTGACCGGCAAGGCGCAGGTCAGCCAGTTGCACACCCTCGACACCATCAAGAGCCGCGACTTCGTCAAATGGCAGCAGGTGAACGTCGACGGCTTGTCCTACGTGCACGGCGATGCTCTGTCGATCGACAAGGTGACCCTGCTGCAGCCCTATGCACGCTTCATCATCAACGAAGACCGCACCACCAATGTCAATGACCTGCTGATCCCGCAACCGGCCGACGCCCCGGCGAGCAGCCAGCCCAAGCCGACCACGGCCAGCAGCAACAAGCCGCTTGGCATCCATATCGGGCAGATCGACATCAACGACGGCTCGGCCAACTTTGCCGACCTGTCGCTTACCCCCAACTTCGCCACGGCCATCCAGCAACTCAACGGCCAGATCGGCACCATCGACAACCGCAAGCCACAGCCGGCCAAGGTCGACGTCAAGGGCAAGGTAGACCGCTACGCACCGGTTACCATCAAGGGCGCACTCAACCCGTTCAACCCACTGGCCAGCCTGGACATTGCCACCAGCTTCAAGCGCGTCGAATTGACCACGCTGACGCCCTACTCCGGCAAGTTCGCCGGCTTCCGCATCCGCAAGGGCCGGCTGAACCTGGACCTGCACTATCTGATCACCAACGGCCAACTCAAGGCCGAGAACAAGGTAGTAGTGGAGCAACTGCAGCTGGGCGAGAAAGTCGACAGCCCGGATGCGGTCGACCTGCCGATCCGCCTGGCGGTGGCATTGCTGAAGGATACCGAGGGCAAGATCTCGATCGAGCTGCCGGTGTCTGGCGACCTCAACAACCCGCAATTCAGCGTGATGCCGATTGTTTGGCAAACCCTGCGCAACCTGGTGCTGCGCGCGGCGCAGGCGCCATTCAAATTCATTGGCGGGCTGATCAGCGGCGGTAGCTCGGAAGACCTTGGCAACGTGGCCTTCGCCCCCGGCTCCAGCGAACTCAGCGGCGAGGCCCAGTCGTCCTTGGACAAGCTGGCATCCGCGCTGAAAGAGCGCCCGGAACTGCGCCTGGAAATCGAAGGCACCAGCGCCCAGGCCAGCGACGGCCCGCTGATTGCCCAACAGCGCCTTGAGCGTGAGTACCAGGCCACCTGGTACAAGATCCTGCAGCGACGGGGTGACAAGGTGCCGGCCAATGCCTCGATGCTGGTGGTGGACGACAGCGACAAGCCCGCGATGCTCGAAGGCATTTACCGTACCCGCCTGAAACAGCAGCCGCCTGCCGAATGGGAGCAGTTGGGCCGTGACGAGCGCGCCGCCAAGCTGCGCGAGGCCGTGATCAAGTCGTGGGCCGAGAGTACCGCCTTGCTGCGTACCTTGGGGCAGGAGCGGGCCAGCAGCATCAAGGACTATCTGGTCGACAAGGGCAAGCTGGAAGACGACCGGGTGTACTTCATCGATACCAGCCTGGGGCAGCCTCAAAGCGATGGCCGGGTGGTGACACCGATGCACCTGGATGCCGAGTAATCCCCTCTGGCAGGCCCGCCCCCACAGGCCTGCGCACTACCTGTGGGAGCGGGCGTGCCCGCGAAGAGGCCAGCACGGGCTTCAAACCAACCGCTGCCCCGACACCGCCGGGTGATACAGCGGTTGAACCTTGTTCCCGGCCGGGTCCAGCAGGTGGAAGCTGCGTGCGCCGTCACCATGGTTGAACGGCCGGTCGAGCAAGGTCACGCCATGAGCCTTGAAGTACTGGTACCAGGCTTCCAACTCCTCCACGCTGTCGACAATGAACCCGTAGTGATCCAGGGTCTGCAACCCGTTGGCCGCCCCTGCCCCACGCCCCAATGACAGGTTGTCGTTACCGCAAGTGAGGTACACCAGGTCCTCATTGGCGCGATTCAGCACTTCCATGCCCAGCACATCGACGTAGAAGCGTTCACACTCTTCCAGGTTAGGCACCAGCAGGGCGATGTGGCGCAAGCCATTCAGGCGGCCAGGGCGTGCAGGCAATTCGGACATTGGCGAAGCTCCATTTTTGTATACAATTCATTATTGAATTTAAAACAAAAGGAGAGATTTGTGTATAGCCTGTTCATAAAGACCCGAGTGAAGCCTGGATGCGCCGAAGCTTTCCTCAGTGCAATCAAGGTCAATGCTGCAGCTTCCGTGGCGAGTGAGCCAGGCTGCCTGGTGTTCGATGTGTCGCAGGACCGGGTCGACCCGGAGGTGATCTACCTGTACGAAATCTACCGCGATGATGCGGCGTATGACGCGCATACCCAGACTGCGCATTTTCGCGACAGCCGTCCATTGGTGGAGCCTCTGATCCTTGAGCAGGAATGCTTCGAAAGCGATGTGATCGCGCGCAACCCGGTGTATTGAGCGCAAGAAAAAGCCCTGGCACGGGCCAGGGCTTCGATGAAAGTGGCCAAATCCATTTGGCCGACGGGACATTCCTTATTCGGCTTTCAGGCCGTCAGACATTACGCTCTTGACGCCTTTGATGTTCTTGGTAATGCGCACCGCTTCTGCTTTCTGCGATTCGGTAACCTTCACATCAGAAGACAGCGAAACAACGCCTTGGCTGGTCTCGACTTTGATGTCGCTGCCTGGGATGCCTTTTTCAGTCAGCAGATCAGCTTTGACCTTGGTAGTGATCCAAGTGTCGGAGCCTTCTTGCTTGGCGTTGTCGACGGTGTTGGCCGCCAACATGACTGGAGCCTGGGTTGGCTCAGCGGCGAATGCACCGTTAGCCATGGTCAGGGTCAGAGCGGTAGCAGTAGCGGCAGCAATGGCGAACTTCTTCATGTGGGTCACTCCTGTTTTTCGAAAGGTCTGCGCCGTATGTCCTGGCGTCAGGTATGAAGGTAGTTGCACGGGCTGTGCCAGCTTTGCTGCTTCTGTTATTTCCTTTTAAATCAATAAGTTAGCAAATATCTATCACTTCGGTGATCGTGCATTTTGCAATCAGCGCGGTAAACCTGCATGCAAGATGCAAGTCCGCAAAAGGTTCCCGTCCCCATGAAAAAAGGGCCCTGCGAAGGGCCCTTTCTCTATTGCGTGACGTTCGCTTAGACGCCCGAGGCCTTAGCCGCAGCGACGTCCTTGATCGACAGCTTGATACGACCGCGGTTGTCCACGTCCAGTACAAGCACTTCAACTTCCTGGCCTTCCTTGAGGATGTCGGTGACTTTCTCGACGCGAGCATCGCTCAGCATGGAGATGTGCACCAAACCGTCCTTGCCAGGCAGGATGTTGACGAAGGCGCCGAAGTCGACAATGCGCTCAACCTTGCCGACGTAGATCTTGCCAATCTCGGCCTCAGCGGTGATGCCCAGGATGCGCTGCTTGGCAGCATCTGCCGCTTCCTTGGTTTCGCCGAAGATCTTGATCGAGCCGTCGTCTTCGATGTCGATCGAAGCCTTGGTCTCTTCGCAGATGGCGCGAATGGTGGCGCCGCCTTTACCGATGACGTCACGGATCTTGTCGGTGTCGATCTTCATCGCGATCATGGTCGGGGCGTTGGCCGACAGTTCGGTACGCGACTGGCCAATGACCTGGTTCATCTGGCCGAGGATGTTCAGGCGCGCTTCCAGGGCTTGGCCCAGGGCGATTTCCATGATCTCTTCGGTGATGCCGTTGATCTTGATGTCCATCTGCAGCGCGGTGACGCCTTTGGCGGTACCGGCTACCTTGAAGTCCATGTCGCCCAGGTGGTCTTCGTCACCCAGGATGTCAGTCAGGACTGCGAACTTGTCGCCTTCCTTGACCAGGCCCATGGCGATACCGGCAACCGGCGCCTTCATCGGCACACCGGCGTCCATCAGGGCCAGGGAAGCACCGCAGACCGAAGCCATGGAGCTGGAACCGTTGGATTCGGTGATTTCCGAAACCACGCGGATGGTGTACGGGAACACGTCAGCAGCAGGCAGCATGGCCTGAACCGAACGGCGGGCCAGACGGCCGTGGCCGATTTCGCGACGGCCAGCACCGCCCATGCGGCCACACTCACCTACCGAGAACGGTGGGAAGTTGTAGTGCAGCATGAAGGGGTCTTTCTTCTCGCCTTCGAGGGTGTCCAGCAGCTGGGCATCACGGGCAGTACCCAGGGTCGCAACGACCAGGGCCTGGGTTTCGCCACGGGTGAACAGTGCCGAACCGTGAGTTTTTGGCAGCACACCCACTTCGATGTTCAGCGGGCGTACGGTCTTGTTGTCGCGGCCGTCGATACGTGGCTTGCCGTTGACGATGTTTTCGCGAACGGTGCGGTATTCGATTTCGCCGAAGATCTCTTTTACTTCGGAAGCCGAAGGCTGGCCTTCTTCACCGGAGAACTTGGCAACCGCCTGGTCACGCAGCTCACCCAGACGCGCGTAGCGGTCGGCTTTGACGGTGATGGTGTAACCCTGCGAAACCGCTTCGCCGAACTCGGCGCGGATAGCATTGAACAGCTCGGTGTTGGCAACGGCAGGTTTCCAGTCCCAAGTCGGCTTGCCAGCTTCGGCAGCCAGCTCTTTGACAGCCTGGATAACAGCCTGGAATTCGTCGTGGGCGAACAGTACGGCACCCAGCATCTGGTCTTCGGTCAGCTCTTGAGCTTCCGATTCAACCATCAGTACGGCGTCGGAGGTACCGGCAACGACCATGTCCAGGCTCGAGGCAGCCAGTTGCTCGTAGGTCGGGTTCAGCAGGTAGCCAGTGCTTTCGTGGAAGGCAACGCGGGCAGCGCCGATCGGGCCTTCGAACGGAATGCCGGAAATGGCCAGGGCAGCCGAGGTACCGATCATCGCAGCGATGTCCGGGTCGGTCTTCTTGCTGGTGGAAACCACGGTGCAGACGACCTGCACTTCGTTCATGAAGCCTTCCGGGAACAGCGGACGGATCGGACGGTCGATCAGGCGCGAGGTCAGCGTCTCTTTCTCGGAAGGACGGCCTTCACGCTTGAAGAAGCCACCTGGGATCTTGCCAGCGGCGTAGGTCTTTTCCTGGTAGTGAACCGACAGCGGGAAGAAACCCTTGCCTGGATCAGCCTGTTTGGCGCCTACCACAGTCACCAGCACGGTGACGTCGTTGTCGACGGTAACCAGCACGGCGCCGGTTGCCTGACGGGCAATACGGCCCGTTTCGAGAGTGACGGTCGATTGACCGAACTGGAAAGTCTTGATTACCGGGTTCACGGTTTCCTACCTTTTTCAGTGGCTCTTGGGGGAACTGGTTTCTTGCGAATTCTTGGGCAGAACGGGGAATCGGCCCCATTGACCGTCCAGATACAACACGAGGCTGGGAGCCTGGCACCAAGCGGAAAAACCGCTCAGCATTGCCAGGCTGCCAACCTCGGAGATACGCGTGAAGTGCCCAACGGCAGCGCTGCGAAACAGCCCTGCCGAAGCCTGCGACACCCCACGCACACCACTGACCAGGCCGCTATTAGCGACGCAGGCCCAGGCGACCGATCAGGGCGCTGTAACGAGTGGTGTCTTTGCCCTTCAGGTAATCCAGCAGCTTACGACGCTGGTTGACCATACGGATCAGACCACGACGGGAGTGGTGGTCTTTGTCGTTGGCCTTGAAGTGGCCTTGCAGCTTGTTGATGTTGGCGGTCAGCAGAGCAACCTGCACTTCCGGGCTACCGGTATCGCCGGCGGCTTGCTGATATTCGGCAACGATCTGAGCTTTTTCTTCAACGCTGAGGGCCATGTGGCTTCTCCTGATAACGGATCCCGCATGCGGGGTCCAATAGGCCAGGGACAAATCCCTGTATTAATAAAAAAAGGTGTGACCGTGCCTACTGACAGCCACCCTTGATGCCGTGGGGCTCGGCAACTGCCTGACCCCGCGGTTTCGGTCATTCCGACCGAATCAGCCGACGCGGCGCAATGCGCCCGTCTTCGCTCACTTCACCGATACCGATGAAGCGTGCATTGTGATCCTGCACCCGAACCATGCCAAATTGTGGCGCGTCCGGCGCGCGTACCGCCTGGCCATGCAGCCAGTAGAACGCACTGTGTTCCGACAGGCTGACCAACGGCCAGTCCTGCAGCCCGCTGTCCGATGGCATCAGGAAGCGGTCGAGCGCTTCGTTACCACCTTCGGCATGGGCCTGTTCGAGTTCCTCGAGGGTGACCGTCTGTGCCAGCGCAAAGGGCCCTGCCTGGGTCCTGCGCAGCTCGGCGACATAGGCCCCGCAACCAAGGGCTTCACCGATATCCTCCACCAGCGTGCGGATATAGGTGCCTTTGCTGCATCCTACGCTCAGCCGTGCACGGGTGCCTTCGCACTCGAGCAACTCCAAGCGGTTAATAGTAACAGAACGCGCCTCGCGCTCCACTACCTCTCCTGCACGTGCCAGCTTGTACAACGGCTGGCCGTCACGCTTGAGCGCCGAGTACATAGGCGGTATCTGGCTGATCGGGCCGCGAAAACGTGGCAGCACTGCTTCGATGTCGGCGCGACCAACGGTCACGTCGCGGGTCTGCAGCACCTCACCCTCGGCATCGCCGGTGTTGGTAGTCTGCCCCATCTGCATGACGGTTTCGTAGCCCTTGTCGGAATCCAGCAAGTACTGCGAAAACTTGGTCGCTTCACCGAAGCACAGCGGCAACACGCCGGTCGCCAGCGGGTCGAGGCTACCGGTATGGCCGGCCTTTTCCGCATTCAGCAGCCAACGCACTTTCTGCAAGGCGGCATTGGACGTGAAGCCCAGCGGCTTGTCGAGCAGGATGATGCCGCTGACATTGCGGCGGATACGTTTGACCTGGGCCACCGCTTACTCCTTGGTGTCCGACTCGTCGGCATCCTTGTGCAGGCGGTCTTCGGCCACTGCACGCTCGATCAGCGCCGACAGGTGCACACCACGGCTGACACTTTCATCGAAATGGAAGTGCAGCTGCGGCACGCTGCGCAGTTGCATCGAACGCCCCAGGTGCAGACGCAGGAAGCTGGCGGCGCTATTCAATGCCTTGAGCGACTGCTGCACGGCATCCGGGGTTTCCTCGCCCATGACGGTGATGAACACCTTGGCATGGCTCAGGTCACGGCTCACGTCCACGGCGGTGATAGTCACCAGACCGACACGCGGGTCCTTGACTTCGCGACGGATCAGCTCGGCCAGCTCGCGCTGCATCTGATCGCCAATACGTTGGGTACGGCTATATTCTTTGGCCATTCTTGCTACCTGTAACTTAAAGCGGCAAACGCCCGGACAGACGAATGCCTGACCGGGCGCTACCTGAAGAGGTACCGCAAGCCGCCCTGTAGCAGGCGCTTGCGGCTCGCTCGCCCTTAAAGGGTACGAGCCACCTGGACTTTCTCGAAGACTTCGATCTTGTCGCCGACCTTGACGTCGTTGTAGCTCTTGACGCCAATACCGCACTCCATGCCCGAACGGACTTCGGAAGCATCGTCCTTGAAGCGACGCAGCGATTCCAGCTCGCCTTCGAAGATCACAACGTCATCACGCAGTACGCGAATCGGACGGTTGCGGTACACGGTACCCTCGATGACCATACAGCCAGCGATGGCGCCGAACTTCGGCGAACGGAACACGTCACGTACTTCGGCGACACCCAGGATGTTCTCGCGAACATCGCTGCCGAGCATGCCGGTCAGGGCCTTCTTGACGTCTTCGATGATGTCGTAGATCACGTTGTAATAACGCATATCCAGACCTTCCTGCTCGACGATCTTGCGCGCACCGGCATCGGCACGCACGTTGAAGCCGAACAGTACTGCATTCGAAGCCAGCGCCAGGTTGGCATCGCTCTCGGTGATACCACCGACGCCACCACCAATCACGCGCACTTGCACTTCGTCGTTGCCCAGGCCGCCGAGCGAACCCTGCAGCGCTTCCAGAGAACCACGCACATCGGTCTTGAGAACGATGTTGAGGGTTTTCTTCTCTTCCTGACCCATGGTCTCGAAGATGTTTTCCAGCTTGCCGGCGTGAGCACGGGCCAGCTTGACCTCGCGATACTTGCCTTGACGGAACAGGGCAACTTCACGGGCTTTCTTCTCGTCGGCAACCACGGACAGCTCGTCACCGGCTTCCGGAGTACCGTCCAGGCCGAGAATCTCGACCGGGATCGACGGGCCAGCTTCCTTCACAGGCTTGCCGTTCTCGTCGAGCATGGCGCGAACGCGGCCATAGTTGGAACCGCACAGGACCATGTCGCCCTGACGCAGGGTACCGTCCTGAACCAGGATGGTCGCCACCGGGCCACGGCCCTTGTCCAGGCGCGATTCGACAACCACACCACGACCTGGCGCGGTTGGGGTAGCGGTCAGTTCGAGGATCTCGGCCTGCAGCAGAACGGCTTCGAGCAGCTCGTCGACACCGGTACCCATCTTCGCCGAAACCTTGACGAACGGCGTGTCACCACCCCAGTCCTCGGAGGTAACGCCTTCGACGGACAGCTCGTTACGGATGCGATCGAGGTCAGCACCTGGCTTGTCGATCTTGTTCACTGCAACGACCAGCGGAACACCGGCTGCCTTGGCATGCTGAACGGCTTCGCGGGTTTGCGGCATCACACCGTCGTCCGCCGCCACCACCAGGATGACAATGTCGGTCGCCTTGGCACCACGGGCACGCATCTGGGTAAACGCAGCGTGACCTGGGGTATCGAGGAAGGTGACCATGCCGCGGTCGGTTTCCACGTGGTAGGCACCGATGTGCTGGGTGATACCACCGGCTTCGCCAGCGGCAACCTTGGCACGACGGATGTAGTCGAGCAGCGAGGTCTTACCATGGTCAACGTGACCCATGACGGTAACCACCGGCGCACGCGACTCGGTCTGGCCTTCGAACTTCAGCGATTCGGCCAGGGAGTCTTCCAGGGCGGTATCGCTGACCAGCGTGACCTTGTGGCCCAGCTCTTCGGCGATCAGCTGAGCGGTTTCCTGGTCGAGCACCTGGTTGATGGTAACCGGGGTCCCCATCTTGAACATGAACTTGACCACTTCAGCGCCCTTGACGGACATCTGGTTGGCCAGCTCGGAGACCGTGATGGTCTCGCCGATGGTCACGTCACGGATGACGGGGCCAGTCGGGTTCTGGAAGCCGTGCTGATTACGCTTTTTCAGCTTGCTCTTGCCACCACGACCACGACGAGCGCCATCGCTCTCTTCGTCGGTAGTGCGCGGAGCAGCACGCGGAGTCGGCGCCTTTTCCTTCTCCTTGACCTTGACCTTGATCGACACACGAGGCGCTTCGCCACGACGACGGTCGTCATCACGGGTACGGCTTTCGTTGCGACGGGTCTCGTCTTTCTTGCGCTCGGCAGCACGGGCTGCGGCGTCTTCAGAGGCCGGGGCGTCTGCGACTACCGGGGCCGGAGCAGCGACCGGAGCAGCGGCAGGAGCCGGCTCTGGCTTGGCAGCAGGCGCAGGGGCGGCGGCTGCGGAGCCGGCGGCCTGACGGCGAGCCTGCTCTTCGTTGCGCTGGCGAACTTCGGCCTCGACCTTGTCGCGAGCGGCATTTTCAGCCGCGCGGCGCTCATCCAGCTCACGCTTCTGCTCAGCCTGGATTTCTTCAGGGCTGCGCTGAACGAAAACTTTCTTCTTGCGTACTTCTACGCTGATGCTCTTGCTACCGGCGACACGCAGGGTGCTGGTGGTTTTGCGCTGCAAGGTAATCTTGCGCGGCTCTTCCGCCTTGCTCTTGTGGCTGCTTTTCAAATGAGTCAGCAAGGTCTGCTTCTCATTGTCGGTCACTACCTGACCGGCGTCGGTGTGCGGCAGACCTGCCTCACGCATCTGCTGCAGCAGGCGCTCTACCGGTGCCTCGACCTCTTGGGCCAGTTCTTTCACCGTGACTTGCGTCATGCACTTCTCTCCTCAGGCCGCGCCTAATTACTCGAACCAGTGGGCTCGGGCGGCCATGATCAACTTGCCGGCACGCTCTTCGTCGATGCCGTCGATGTCGAGCAGATCGTCGATCGACTGCTCGGCCAGGTCTTCGCGGTTAACCACGCCGCGCACCGCCAGTTCAGCCGCCAGGTCTTTGTCCATGCCCTCAAGGGAGAGCAGGTCTTCGGCCGGGTGGGCGTCTGCCAGTTTTTCTTCGGTAGCGATGGCCTTGGTCAACAAACGGTCCTTGGCTCGAGCGCGGAGCTCATTGACGATGTCTTCGTCAAAGCCATCGATGTTGAGCATTTCTTCCAACGGTACGTAGGCAATTTCTTCAAGGCTGGTGAAGCCTTCGTCGACCAGCACTTGGGCCAGCTCCTCGTCGACTTCCAGTTCCTCGATGAAATTGCGCAGGATGTCACCGGTTTCGGCCTGTTGCTTGGCCTGGATGTCCTTCTCGGTCATCACGTTCAGGGTCCAGCCGGTCAACTGACTGGCCAGGCGAACGTTCTGACCGCCACGGCCAATGGCCTGGGCCAGGTTGTCCTCGGCGACGGCGATGTCCATGGCATGGGCATCTTCATCAACGATGATCGCCGCGACTTCAGCCGGCGACATGGCGTTGATGACGAACTGCGCCGGGTTATCGTCCCACAGGACGATATCCACACGCTCACCACCCAGCTCCCCGGATACGGCCTGGACGCGCGAACCACGCATGCCGATACAGGCACCTTGCGGATCGATACGCTTGTCCTTGGAGCGGACGGCAATCTTGGCTCGCGAACCCGGATCACGGGAAGCAGCCATGACTTCGATGAGACCCTCGGCAATTTCCGGCACTTCAATGCGGAAAAGCTCGATCAGCATCTGCGGCGCGGTGCGCGACAGGATCAGCTGTGGGCCACGGTTTTCGGTGCGAATTTCCTTGAGCAGCGCACGCAGGCGCACGCCAACACGGAAGGTTTCGCGCGGAATGATGTCTTCGCGAGCCAGCAAGGCCTCGGCATTGTTGCCCAGGTCAACGATGACGTTGTCGCGGGTAACCTTTTTCACGGTACCGGAGATGATCTCGCCAACGCGCTCACGGTAGGCATCGACCACCTGGGCACGCTCGGCCTCACGGACCTTCTGCACGATGACCTGCTTGGCGGTCTGGGCGGCAATACGACCGAACTCGATGGACTCGATCTTCTCTTCGATCACGTCACCGACCTTGGCTTCAGGGTGGGTGTCCTTGATCTTGTCCAGCCAGGTCTCTATCGCCGGATCATCAAGATCGGCTTCGTCGACCACGGTCCAGCGACGGAAAGTCTCGTAGCTACCGGTGTGGCGGTTGATTTCCACACGTAGGTCGACTTCGTCTTCAAAACGTTTTTTGGTTGCAGTGGCCAGGGCCACTTCCAGCGCTTCGAAAATGACGCCGGGCGGTACACCTTTTTCGTTGGATACCGATTCAACAACCAGCAGTACTTCTTTGCTCATCGTACGCCTCGCCTTGCGCAAGCCATTGGGCCCGGATAGTCCGCCGGGCCCGGCACGTCTCAGTCAAAACTGGGAATAATATTGGCCTTGTCGATCGAGTCGATCGGTAACAGGAACTCCTGGTTGTCCACCTGGACCACCACATCCTGCTCCTCCACACCGCGGAGAAGGCCCTGGAAGTTACGACGACCCTCGAAGGGTGAGCGCAGCTTGATCTTCACTTGTTCGCCGGCATGCGAGGCAAACTGTTCCAGCGTGAACAGTGGGCGATCCATGCCTGGAGAAGACACCTCGAGGGTGTACTCACTGCTGATTGGATCTTCCACATCGAGGATTGCGCTGGCCTGACGGCTGACTGCTTCGCAGTCGTCCACCAGAATACCGCCTTCCTTGTCGATGTAGATGCGCAGTACCGAATGCTTACCCTGGGAAACGTATTCGATCCCCCAGCACTGATAGCCCAGACCCTCGACAACCGGGGCCAACAAGGCCTGCAACTGTTCTAGCTTGCTCGACACCTGAACCCCCTCGTGCATGCTGTGCAAATAAAAAATGGGCGAAGCGCCCATCCCTGAAAGCGCCGTAGGACAACGACGCCGAAACTGTTCGGTTAGCAAAAAGCCCCTGAAAAGGGGCTCCGCTGAAGCTGGTTGCGGGGGCTGGATTTGAACCAACGACCTTCGGGTTATGAGCCCGACGAGCTACCAAGCTGCTCCACCCCGCGACAAAGCTGGGGCAAAAGTATAAGACCGAACCCTGTTGAGGGTCAAATCCAAACATTCACCTACAAGAAAGCCCGCTAAAGCGGGCTCTCAAGCTTTAATTGGTACCGAGAAGGGGACTCGAACCCCTACACCCTATGGGCACAACCACCTCAAGGTTGCGTGTCTACCAATTCCACCACCTCGGCAATACTACTACTTGAAACCCGTTACTTCTGCTCTTGAGCCGGAGGAGGTACATCACCCGTATTATTGGTGGTTTCGCTCTTCTGCTGCTGGAGCACCGGTACATCATCATTAACTGCCGGTTTTTGCGGCTCTTTCACTTCTAGCACTGCTGGATCTGGAAGACCTGCTTGGCTAAGCTGGTGAGCTTGTTGCTTCGCGAAGTATCCTAACCCAAGTGCTGTCAAAAAGAAAGTGGCAGCGAGTATAGCAGTTAATTTACTTAGGAACGTTGCAGAGCCTTGGCTCCCGAACACGGTGTTTGAGGCCCCCGCGCCGAAAGATGCACCTGCTTCAGCACCTTTACCCTGTTGCAACAGAACCAGCACTACAAGCGACAGCGCTGCCAACAGATGAAAAACAACGATGACTGTTTCCAGCATTTGTTCAGTTTCCTGCGGCGCGACAAATTGCACCGAATTCGTCTGCGTTCAGGGAAGCCCCACCAATGAGCCCCCCATCGATATCCGGCATGCCGAACAGTTCGGCCGCATTGGCCGCCTTCACGCTGCCGCCGTATAGCAACTGCACCTTCGCAGCCACTTCAGCATCTTCTGCCGCCAACTGGCCGCGGATGGCGGCGTGCACATCCTGGGCCTGCTGTGGCGTGGCCGTAAGGCCCGTACCGATGGCCCATACAGGCTCATAGGCAATTACTGCATCGGCAAAAGCCTTAACACCGAATGCTTCGATGATACTGCTTAGTTGACGCCCGACAACTTCGAGCGTCTTGCCAGCCTCGCGCTCCTCAAGGGTTTCCCCTATGCAAAGAACTGGCTTCAAGCCTTTGGCCTGGGCCGCTGCAAACTTGCGATTGAGCACTTCGTCGGTTTCACCAATAATCTGGCGACGCTCCGAATGGCCAATCAACACCAACTTGCAACCTGCTTCAACCAGCTGCTCGGGAGCAACTTCCCCGGTCAGCGCACCCTGTTCGGGTTGTACAGCAGAATTCTGTGCGCCGACAGTAATTTCTTTACCTGCCAGGCCATCAATCACCTGATTGATGAACAAGGCCGGTGGAAATACGGCGACTTCCACTCCGCTCGGCAAGGCGAGATTACTCAAGCCTTTGGTCAGCTCAGCGACGCTAGCGCGGGTACCGTGCATTTTCCAGTTACCAGCTACCATAGGGCGACGCATGCTTTACCTCGTCGGTCAAAGTGGGCGCAGATCTTACCCAACCAGATCTGCGCTGGCAAGCGCCTTCAGACACAAACTTCGCCGACCAGTTTGGCCAGTGCTTCAGCATGGGCCCGCACCTGGCTTTCGTCCTCGCCCTCAACCATGACCCGCACCAGCGGCTCGGTACCGGACTTGCGCAACAGCACACGACCCCGCCCCGCCAGCGCTTCGGTAACCTTGGCACTGGCTTCCTTGACGGCGGGGTGCTCCAGCGGGTCGACCTTGCTGGCGCCAAAGCGCACATTGATCAGCACCTGCGGGCACTTGCGCAGGGCCTGACGGGCCTGGGCCAGGGTTTCGCCCCGGCGCTTGAGCGCCATCAGCACCTGCAGCGCGGCAATGATCGCGTCGCCCGTTGTGGTGTGGTTGCAGCACACGACGTGACCGGAGTTTTCACCGCCGACCAGCCATTCACGCTCCAACAGCTCGGCCATGACGTAACGGTCGCCGACCTTGGCTCGCACAAACGGGATGTCCAGGTCCTTGAGCGCCAGCTCCAGGCCCAGGTTACTCATCAGCGTACCGACCACCCCGCCTTGCAGCTTGCCATGTTCCTGCATGTCGCGAGCAATGATGAACAGCAGCTCGTCACCGTCGACGATGGCGCCCGTGTGGTCGACCATCAGCACGCGATCGCCGTCACCGTCAAAGGCAATGCCGAGATCGGCATGCCCGACCAGTACAGCGGCCTGCAGCGATTCGATGTGTGTCGAGCCGCAACCTTCGTTGATGTTCAGGCCGTCCGGTTGCGCATGCAGCACGGTCACGTCGGCACCCAGCTCACGGAATACGCTGGGCGCAACCTTGTAGGTAGCACCATGGGCGCAGTCGACCACCAGCTTGAGGCCGTCGAAGCTGGTGCTGCTCGGCACGCTGCTCTTGCAGAATTCGATGTAGCGGCCGGCGGCATCGTTGATACGCGAAACCTTGCCCAGCTTGCCCGACTCGACAACGGTCATCGGTTGGTCGAGCAGCTCTTCGATCATCAGCTCGACCTCGTCCGGCAGCTTGGTGCCCTGGCCCGAGAAAAACTTGATGCCGTTGTCATCGTGCGGGTTGTGCGAGGCACTGATGACGATGCCGGCTTCGGCGTGGAAGGTACGCGTGAGGTAAGCGATGGCCGGTGTCGGCATCGGCCCGAGCAGCATCACATCGGCACCTGCCGCGGACAGGCCGGCTTCGAGTGCGGACTCGAACATGTAGCCGGAGATACGCGTGTCCTTGCCCACCAGCACGCGGCAATGGCCTTGCTTGCGGAAGGCCATGCCGGCCGCCCAGCCAAGCTTCAGCATGAAGTCAGGCGTGATCGGGTATTCGCCGACGCGGCCACGAATGCCGTCGGTACCAAAGTATTTTCTGCTCATAGGGACTCCAATGTTCTTATTCGGCGTTTTGCACCGCAGCGATCATGCGTACCACATCAACGGTTTCGGCCACGTCATGTACCCGAAGGATGCTCGCCCCTTTGGTCATGGCCAACGCCGCCAGCGCAAGGCTGCCGTACAAGCGCTCGCCGACCGGACGTTCCAGCGTCAGGCCGATCATGCTCTTTCGTGAAACGCCCACCAGCAGTGGGCGCCCAAGGCGATAGAGCGCTTCCATGTGCTTGAACAGGCTCAGATTGTGCGCCAGTGTCTTGGCGAAACCGAAGCCCGGGTCAAGGATGATTCTGTCAGCATCAATGCCCGCTGCGGCGCAGGCGGCCATCCGCTGTTCAAGATAACGGGTGACGTCGGCGGTCACGTCCTGGTACTGCGGATCGTCCTGCATGTTGCCTGGCTCGCCACGCATGTGCATGAGGCACACCGGCAGACCGGTATCCGCCGCAGCGTCCAGGGCGCCATCGCGCTCCAGGGCCCGCACGTCGTTGATCAGCCCGGCCCCCAGGCGCGCGGCTTCACGCATGACAGCAGGCGTGGAGGTATCGACCGAAATGACCACGTCGAGGCGACTGTTGATGGCCTCGACCATTGGCGCCACACGCTCCAGCTCCTCGGTCACCGAGACTGCACGCGCACCCGGGCGCGTGGACTCGCCACCGATATCGATCAGCGTTGCGCCGGCGGCAACCATCGCTTCGGCGTGGCGCAGGGCCTCGTCGCGCTGACTGAAGCGACCGCCATCGGAGAAGGAATCGGGGGTGATATTGAGAATACCCATGACATGGGTATGCGACAAATCAAGAACCCGGCTGCCGCAAGGCAACCGGGTGGGGTACTGCACTGAGCTCATAGATGCCCTTAGTGTTCAGCCGCTGGGCCGCCGATTGGCGATTCCGGACGCTCATCCTGGGCCGCAGGCGTGCCCGAGTGCTTGTCATCGTCCCAATCACGTGGCTCACGTGGTGTGCGCCCAGCCATGATGTCGTCAATCTGATCGGCATCGATGGTCTCGTACTTCATCAGCGCTTCGGTCATCGCCTCGAGCTTGTCGCGGTTGTCGATCAGCAACTGCTTGGCAGTGGCGTAGCACTGATCGATGATGCTGCGCACCTCGGAGTCGATCAATTTGGCAGTCTCGCCGGACACGCTGGCATGCTGGCTACCGGCACTGCGGCCGAGGAACACCTCGCCCTCTTCCTCTGCATACATCAGCGGGCCGAGCTTCTCGGACAGGCCCCATTTGGTCACCATGTTACGAGCGAGCTGGCTGGCGCGCATGATGTCGTTGGACGCGCCAGTGGTCACGCCATCGAAGCCCAAGGTCATCTCCTCGGCGATACGGCCGCCATACAGCGAGCAGATCTGGCTGATCAGCGCACGCTTGGAGAGGCTGTAGCGGTCTTCTTCCGGCAGGAACATGGTCACACCCAAGGCACGACCACGCGGGATGATCGAAACCTTGTAGACCGGGTCGTGCTCAGGCACCAGGCGACCGACAATGGCGTGGCCAGCCTCGTGATAGGCAGTGTTTCTCTTTTCCTTTTCGGACATGACCATGGTCTTGCGCTCGGCGCCCATCATGATCTTGTCCTTGGCCAGCTCGAACTCTTTCATTTCGACCAGGCGCTTGTTGGAACGCGCGGCAAACAGCGAAGCCTCGTTGACCAGGTTGGCCAGGTCGGCGCCGGAGAAGCCTGGGGTACCACGCGCGATGACCGCCGGGTTGACGTTCTCGCCAATCGGCACCTTGCGCATGTGCACCTTGAGGATCTGCTCGCGACCACGGATGTCCGGCAGGCCAACCACCACCTGGCGGTCGAAGCGGCCGGGGCGCAGCAGCGCAGGGTCGAGCACATCCGGACGGTTGGTGGCGGCGATGACGATGATGCCATCATTCATCTCGAAGCCGTCCATCTCCACCAGCAACTGGTTGAGGGTTTGCTCACGCTCGTCGTGACCGCCGCCCATGCCGGCGCCACGATGGCGACCAACGGCGTCGATTTCGTCGATGAAGATGATGCACGGGGCGTGCTTCTTGGCCTGCTCGAACATGTCGCGCACACGGCTGGCACCGACACCCACGAACATTTCCACGAAGTCCGAACCGGAAATGGTGAAGAACGGTACTTTCGCTTCGCCCGCGATGGCCTTGGCCAGCAGGGTCTTACCGGTACCGGGTGGGCCGACCATCAGCACACCGCGCGGGATACGGCCACCCAGGCGCTGGAACTTGCCCGGATCGCGCAGGAACTCGACCAGCTCGCCAACCTCTTCCTTGGCCTCGTCGCAGCCCGCAACGTCAGCCAGCGTGGTCTTGACCTGGTCTTCGGACAGCAGGCGCGCCTTGCTCTTGCCGAAGCTCATCGGCCCGCCCTTGCCGCCCGCGCCACCTTGCATCTGGCGCATGAAGAACATGAACACGGCAATGATCACCAGGATCGGGAAGCTCGCCACCAGCAACTGCGTCCAGATGCTCTGTTGCTCAGGCTGCTTGCCTTCGACGACCACGTGGTTGTCGACCAGATCGCCGATCAGGCCATTGTCGGTGATGGCCGGGCGCACAGTCTTGAAGTTGTCGCCATCGGTGCGCTTGCCAGTAATGATGTAGCCATCGACGGTCACACGCTCGACCTTGCCATCCTTGACCTGCTGGATGAAGTCGGAGTAGTTGAGGGTCTGCGGCTCGTTAGGGCTGGAGAAGTTGTTCATCACTGTCACCAGGACAGCTGCGATGATCAACCACAGGATCAGATTCTTTGCCATGTCGTTCAATTAGCTACCCTCTGAGGCCGGCGCACGACGCAGCCGTGCCTCGCATGATATTCATCGCCCTAACTTACTACATTACCTACGCAGCCGCAGGCACCGTCTGTAACCCTTTGTGAAAGCTAGACTACACGAAGTTCGGACGATCCTGACGCAGTGGCCGATTGGAATTAACTATCGACCACCCCGCTTCACACCTTTCATTACCCTTTGAAGCCCCTGCCCAACAGGTATTGCTCCCGGGAACGGTCCCGTGACGACGACGGCTTGCGCATTTGCACCTTGTCGAACTTGCTGCGCACGTCCTTCAGGTACACGTCAAAACCTTCGCCCTGGAAAATCTTGATCAGGAAGTCGCCCCCGGGCTTGAGTACGCGGGTCGCCAGATCGAGGGCCAGCTCGCAGAGGAACATGGCACGCGGAATGTCCACCGCGGGCGTACCACTCATATTGGGGGCCATGTCGGAAATCACAAGGTCTACATGCGAATCGCCCACCGCTTCGAGAATGCGCTGCAGCACTTCGTCGTGGGTGAAGTCACCTTGAATGAAGGTCACGTCGGCGATCGAGTCCATTTCCAGAATGTCGGAAGCGATCAGGCGACCCTGGCCACCAATCAGACGACTGGTCACCTGGGACCAGCCACCAGGGGCCGCGCCGAGGTCGATCACGCTCATGCCTGGGCGGATAAGGCGGTCCTTCTCCTGGATCTCCAGCAGTTTGTAGCTCGCACGCGAGCGATACCCATCCTTCTGCGCCTGCTTCACAAAAGGGTCGTTGAAATGCTCTCGCAGCCAGTTTGCGCTGCTTTTGGAACGTTGTACCACGGGGCACCTCGATGATATGCGTCGTGATTGACTGGGCGGAGCCGGTGGCCCTCGGGTAAAATGCCGGTCAATTTTACAGAATCAGACGGAAAGGGTCAGATTATGCCGCTCAATAACGAGCAGAAGAAGCAATACAAGTCCATTGGTCATGACCTGAAGCCGGTCCTGATCGTTGCTGGCAACGGTTTGAATGAAGGCGTGATCGCCGAACTGGAGCGCGCTCTGGTCGACCATGAGCTGATCAAGGTCGAGATTCGCTCGGAAGACCGCGAAGAACGCGCCGAGACCATCGCCGAGCTGTGCAAGGCCGGCCGTGCCGAGCTGGTGCAGACCATCGGCAAGAAAGCCCTGATCTACCGCAAGAACCCACAGCCGAACAAGCAGCTGTCCAACATCCACCGTTACAAGTAACGGTAGCTCCGATCAGTGGCGCGGTGAACGCGCCCTGACCGGTACCGGCTGGGCCACCAGCACGATGCCGGAAAAGCCCAGCACCAGGAAGCAGAACATCTGCCAGCGCTCGCCCACGGAAATACCGTAGCGCAAGGTGTAATACCCCACGCAGGCCCCGAAGCCGAGCAACAGCATCTGGCCGCGGAACTGCCGCCACCAGGCCGCCAGGCCGTCCACCCTCGCCAGCACTGCCAGCTGGGTCAACAAGCCAAGCAACGCCACGCCGATCAACCAGCGGTCGATCTGCCCGGCGATATCCTGTACCAGCAGCGGGGCCAGGCCACTGACCTTGAGCGCAGGCACCAGCCCTACATGGAACACCCACAGGCCACCGACCCAGAAAACCTGGGCCAGTTGCCAGAGGATCCCCTCGAGGGATGGCGCCCGCAGGCGTCGGTCAGATGTGCTTGACTTCGACAATCTCGTACTCGACCGTGCCACTAGGCGTCTTGACGACGACAGTATCACCTTCTTCCTTGCCGATGATGGCACGGGCAATGGGTGCGCCGCTCGACAGCTTGCCCTGCTTCACGTCAGCTTCATCCTCGCCAACGATCTGGTAGGTCACCTCTTCATCGGTTTCGGTGTTGGCCAGTACCACGGTGGTACCGAAAATCACCTTGCCGGTGTGAGGGATGGTGGTCACATCGATGACCACCGAATTCTGCAGACGGCCTTCGATATCACGGATACGCGCTTCGACCATGCCCTGCTCCTCACGGGCGGCATGGTATTCGGCGTTTTCCTTGAGGTCACCCAGCTCACGCGCTTCACCAATGGCCTGACTCAGGCGCGGGCGCTCGGTCTTGCTCAGGAACAGGTGCTCTTCTTCCAGGGCGCGAGCGCCCTGGACGGTCATCGGGTATTTGGTAATGCTCATGCTTTCAGTCCTGCATGCAGATCCTGCAAGCGACGAACGGTCTTTTCCGGACCGAATTTCAGCGCTTCGCAGATGGCTTCACCAGCCGCAATGGTAGTGGTGCAGTAAATCTTGTGCTGCAGCGCATTGCGACGAATCGAGTAGGAGTCGGCGATCGACTGGCGACCTTCGGTGGTGTTGATGATCAGCGACACTTCGTCGTTCTTGATCATGTCGACCACGTGAGGGCGACCTTCGGTCACTTTGTTCACACGGCGCACTTTCAGGCCAGCCGCCTCGATAACCTTGGCGGTGCCGGCAGTGGCAACCACTTCGAAGCCCAGGGCGATCAGGTCGCGGGCAACGCCAGCCACTTGTGGCTTGTCGTCGTCGCGCACGCTGATGAACGCGGTACCGCCAGTCGGCAGCACTTCGCTGGCACCCATCTGGGCTTTGGCGAAGGCTTCACCGAAGCTGTCACCGACACCCATGACTTCACCGGTCGATTTCATCTCAGGGCCGAGGATCGGGTCAACCCCTGGGAACTTGGCGAACGGGAAGACGGCTTCCTTCACGCTGTAGAAGTTCGGGATGATTTCCTGGGTGAAGCCCAGCTCTTTCAGGGTTTTACCCGCCATGACACGGGCCGCGATCATCGCCAGGGACGTGCCGATGCACTTGGACACGAACGGTACGGTACGCGAGGCACGCGGGTTGACTTCGATCACGTAGATCTTGTCGCCCTGCAGGGCCAGCTGCACGTTCATCAGGCCGACCACGCCCAGCTCCAGCGCCATTTTCTTGACCTGAACGCGGACTTCGTCCTGCACTTCCTTGCTCAGCGAGTAAGGTGGCAGCGAGCACGCCGAGTCGCCGGAGTGTACGCCGGCCTGCTCGATGTGCTGCATGATCGCGCCGATGACCACGTCGGTGCCGTCGCACACCGCATCCACGTCCATCTCGATGGCGCAGTTGAGGAAGTGGTCGAGCAGTACCGGGCTGTCGTTCGACACTTGTACCGCTTCACGCAGGTAGCGCTTGAGCTCGTCCAGCTCGTAGACGATCTCCATGGCACGGCCGCCCAGTACGTAGGACGGACGCACGACCAGCGGGTAACCGATGCTGCCGGCAGCACGGATGGCTTCTTCTTCGCTGCGCACGGTGGCGTTTGGCGGCTGCAGCAGGTTCAGGCGCTGAACCATCTGCTGGAAGCGCTCACGGTCTTCGGCGCGGTCGATGGCGTCAGGGCTGGTACCGATGATCGGCACGCCAGCCTCTTCCAGAGCGCGGGCCAGCTTCAGCGGGGTCTGGCCGCCGTAGTGAACGATCACGCCCTTCGGCTTCTCGACGCGGCAGACTTCCAGCACGTCTTCCAGGGTCAGCGGCTCGAAGTACAGGCGGTCGGAAGTGTCGTAGTCGGTGGAGACGGTTTCCGGGTTGCAGTTGACCATGATGGTCTCGTAACCGTCATCACGCAGCGCCAGGGCGGCGTGTACGCAGCAGTAGTCGAACTCGATACCTTGGCCGATACGGTTCGGGCCGCCACCCAGGATCATGATCTTGTCGCGGGTCGACGGGTTGGCCTCGCACTCTTCCTCGTAGGTGGAGTACAGGTAGGCGGTGTCGGTGGCGAACTCGGCGGCGCAGGTGTCGACGCGCTTGTACACCGGGAACACTTCCAGCTTGTGGCGGTGGCGACGCAGGTTCTTGTCGGTGATGCCCAGCAGTACTGCCAGACGCTGGTCCGAGAAGCCTTTGCGCTTGAGGCGCAGCATGTAGTCCTTGTCGATTGCCGACAGGGCCAGGGTCTTGACCTTCTCTTCTTCCTTGATCAGGTCTTCCATCTGCACCAGGAACCACATGTCGATGCCGGTCAGATTGAAGATTTCTTCGCAGGTCATGCCCGAACGCATGGCGTCAGCCACGTACCAGATACGCTCGGCACCCGGCACGGTCAGTTCGCGCTTGAGGATGCTGGCGGCTTCCGGGCTGGCCAGGTCGACTTTCGGGTCGAGGCCGCAGGCGCCGACTTCCAGGCCGCGCAGGGCTTTCTGCAGGGATTCCTGGAAAGTACGGCCGATGGCCATGACTTCACCCACGGATTTCATCTGGGTGGTCAGGCGGGCGTCGGCTTTCGGGAATTTCTCGAAGGCGAAGCGTGGCAGCTTGGTGACGACGTAGTCGATCGAAGGTTCGAAGGACGCTGGGGTGCGACCGCCAGTGATGTCGTTCTGCAGCTCGTCGAGGGTGTAACCAATGGCCAGCTTGGCGGCGATCTTGGCGATCGGGAAGCCGGTGGCCTTGGAGGCCAGGGCGGACGAACGCGACACGCGCGGGTTCATCTCGATGACAACCATGCGGCCGGTGTTCGGGCAAATGCCGAACTGGACGTTGGAACCGCCGGTTTCCACACCGATTTCACGCAGCACCGCCAGCGAGGCGTTGCGCATGATCTGGTATTCCTTGTCGGTCAGGGTCTGTGCCGGGGCAACAGTGATCGAGTCACCGGTGTGCACACCCATCGGGTCGAAGTTCTCGATCGAGCAGACGATGATGCAGTTGTCCTTCTTGTCGCGGACCACCTCCATCTCGTATTCCTTCCAGCCGATCAGCGATTCGTCGATCAGCAGCTCTTTGGTCGGCGACAGGTCCAGACCACGGGTGCAGATTTCTTCGAACTCTTCACGGTTGTAAGCGATACCGCCGCCGGTGCCGCCCATGGTGAACGACGGGCGAATGATGCACGGGAAGCCGAGCTTCTCGAGGACCGCATTGGCCTCTTCCATGCTGTGGGCGATACCGGAGCGCGGGCACTCCAGGCCGATGTCCTTCATGGCCTTGTCGAAGCGCGAACGGTCTTCGGCCTTGTCGATGGTGTCAGCGTTGGCACCGATCATCTCCACGCCGAACTTCTCCAGAACGCCGTGGCGCTCCAGGTCCAGGGCGCAGTTCAGGGCGGTCTGGCCACCCATGGTCGGCAGGACGGCGTCCGGGCGCTCTTTCTCGATGATCTTGGCCACCGATTGCCACTTGATCGGCTCGATGTAGGTGGCGTCAGCCATGGCCGGGTCGGTCATGATGGTGGCTGGGTTGGAGTTCACCAGGATGACGCGGAAACCTTCCTCGCGCAGGGCTTTACAGGCCTGGGCGCCGGAGTAGTCGAATTCGCAGGCCTGGCCGATCACGATCGGGCCAGCGCCGAGAATCAGGATGCTTTTGATGTCTGTACGTTTTGGCATGGTGGTCACTCAAATCCGGGGTCAGTCGGCAAGCCGCTTTGAACAATCTGGGTCAGGCGCTGCCGGGCGCGGCAGGTGCCGGCCCGGGGCCTTGAAGCAGGATGCTCAGCGGCGCTTGGCCATGGCATCGGTGAAACGATCGAACAGAGGCGCGACGTCGGTCGGGCCCGGGCTCGCTTCAGGGTGGCCCTGGAAGCTGAACGCGCTCTTGTCGGTACGCTCGATACCCTGCAGGGTGCCGTCGAACAGCGACTTGTGAATGGCGCGAACGTTGCCCGGCAGGGTCGCCTCGTCAACGGCGAAACCGTGGTTCTGGCTGGTGATCATGACCACACCAGTATCCAGGTCCTGGACCGGGTGGTTGGCACCGTGGTGGCCGTGGCCCATTTTCACGGTCTTGGCGCCGGACGCCAGGGCCAGCAGCTGGTGGCCGAGGCAGATGCCGAATACCGGGATCTCGGTTTCGAGGATTTCCTTGATCGCCTGGATCGCGTAGTCGCACGGCTCGGGGTCACCAGGGCCGTTGGACAGGAACACGCCGTCCGGGTTGAGTGCCAGCACTTCGCTGGCCGGGGTCTGGGCTGGCACCACGGTCACGCGGCAGCCGCGGGCCACCAGCATGCGCAGGATGTTCAGCTTGACGCCATAGTCGAAGGCAACCACGTGGTACGGCAGGTCGGCAGCGTCGATGGTCGGGTGGCTGTCGGTTTTCAGCTCCCACACGCTGGAGCGCCACTCGTAACGTTCCTTGGTGGAGACGACCTTGGCCAGGTCCATGCCCTTCAGGCCCGGGAAGCCACGGGCAGCGGCGATGGCGGCTTCTTCGCTGATGTTGTCACCCGCCAGAATGCAGCCGTTCTGGGCGCCCTTTTCACGCAGGATACGGGTCAGGCGACGGGTGTCGATGCCGGCGATGGCGACGACGTTGTTGGCCTTGAGGTACTCAGGCAGCGACTGGGTGTTACGCCAGTTGCTGGCCAGCAGCGGCAGGTCACGGATGACCAGGCCAGCGGACCAGACGCGGCTCGACTCGGCGTCTTCCGGGGTAGTACCGGTGTTGCCGATGTGCGGGTAGGTCAGGGTAACGATTTGCTGCGCGTAGGAAGGGTCTGTAAGGATTTCCTGGTAGCCGGTCATAGCGGTGTTGAATACCACCTCACCAACGGTCTGACCGTCGGCACCGATGGCTTCACCGCGGAAAATACTGCCGTCGGCAAGGGCGAGTATGGCTGGCTTTGTCAAGAAGACCTCCCGTAAGTCAAGCATGAAAGGGCGATCGCAGGTTGCAAAAAAGCGGAGTGACGTATGGACACGTCACCCCGCTTTCATGTGCTGAATTCAATTCGCTGCGCGCTTTTAGTGGACACACTAAAGCTGTAGCTTACAGAAAAGTGTGTTTTCGGTCTACCGGATATGTGTCTCTAAAACACATCGATGCGACAGGCTGACATCCACGCCAGCCTCTTCGCGGGCTCGCCCGCTCCCACAGGGATCGCACCAGCCCATGAGCAACGCTGTACCTGTGGGAGCGGGCAAGCCCGCGAAGCAGCCAGCACCGCCAGAACGGCTTAACGCAGCTCAAGCACATCCTGCATGTCATACAGCCCCGGCTCACGCCCGTCCAGCCACAGCGCCGCACGCACGGCACCCTTGGCGAAGGTCATGCGACTGGAGGCCTTGTGGGTGATTTCCAGACGCTCGCCTTCGGCAGCGAACAACACGGTGTGATCGCCCACCACATCGCCGGCACGCACGGTAGCGAAACCGATGGTCTTGCGATCACGCGCGCCGGTTTGCCCTTCACGGCCATACACGGCCACTTCCTGCAGATCACGGCCCAGCGCATTGGCAACCACTTCACCCATGCGCAGTGCAGTACCCGACGGCGCATCGACCTTGTGCCGGTGGTGCGCCTCGATGATTTCGATATCGACATCATCGCCCAGCACCCGCGCAGCCATATCCAGCAGCTTGAGGCTAAGGTTGACCCCCACGCTGAAGTTGGCGGCGAACACGATTGGAATGTCCTTGCCAGCCTCAGCCAACAACTGCTTCTCTTCGACTGTAAAACCGGTCGTGCCGATGATCATCGCCTTGCCGTGCTTGCGGCAGAACGCGAGGTTTTTCAGGGTCACCGAGGGATGAGTGAAGTCGATCAGTACATCGAACTCGTCGGCAACCTTGGCCAGGTCGTCGGACAACAGCACGCCAATTCGGCCAAGTGCCGCCAGCTCTCCGGCATCAGCCCCGACCAACGAGCTGTCAGGGCGATCGATCGCCGCAGTCAGCCCCGCGCCCGGGGTTTGTTGCACGGCTTCGATGAGGGTTTTGCCCATCCGCCCCGCCGCGCCCATCACTGCAATACGTCGCATAACCTGTTCCTTGTCAGAGATCGCCGAAGAAGCGCTTCACACCATCGAACCAGCCGCTGGCCTTGGGCGAGTGGGAACTGTCACCTTCCAGCGAATCACGCAGCTCTTCGAGCAGCTCGCGCTGACGGCGACTGAGATTGACCGGGGTTTCTACGGCCACACGGCACAGCAGGTCACCCGCACCACCACCACGCACCGGGGCAACACCCTTGCCACGCAGACGGAACTGCTTGCCGGTCTGGGTGCCTTCCGGAATCTTCAGCTTCACGCGACCATCCAGGGTCGGCACTTCCAGCTCGCCACCCAGGGCAGCATCGGTGTAGCTGATCGGTACCTCACAGTACAAATGCTTGCCATCGCGCTGGAAAATCTCGTGCTCACGCACGCTGATCACCACGTACAGGTCGCCAGTCGGGCCACCATGAGTACCGGCCTCGCCCTCACCCGACAGACGGATGCGGTCGCCGGTATCGACACCTGCCGGCACCTTGACCGACAGCGTCTTGTATTCCTCGACACGACCTTCACCATGGCACGAAGTGCACGGGTCGGTAATGATCTTGCCTTGGCCATGGCAGCGCGGGCAGGTTTGCTGCACCGAGAAGAAGCCTTGCTGCATGCGCACCTGGCCGATGCCGCCACAGGTCGGGCAGGTCGACGGGGTCGAACCCTTCTTGGCACCGGAACCGTCGCAAGGCTGGCAGTTGACCAGGGTGGGCACGCGGATACTGACCGTGGTGCCACGCACCGCTTCTTCCAGGTTCAGCTCCAGGGTGTAGCGCAGGTCGCTGCCGCGCTGGGCACCGCCTCGACCACCACCGCGACCACCGCCGCCGAAGAAGTCGCTGAACACATCGCCGAAGATGTCGGAGAAATTGGCACCACCAAAGCCGGCACCACCGCCACCCATGCTTGGGTCGACACCCGCATGGCCATACTGGTCGAAGGCCGCACGCTTGCTCGCGTCTGACAGCACTTCGTAGGCCTCGTTGGCCTCCTTGAACTTGTCTTCCGATTCTTTATCGCCCGGGTTGCGGTCCGGGTGATATTTCATCGCCAAACGGCGGTAAGCCTTCTTGAGGTCCGCTTCAGTGGCGCCGCGCTCGACACCCAGGACCTCATAATAATCACGCTTGGACATAGGTCATTTGCACCTTGTTGGGCGTGTGGCATCTGCGCCACGCCATCAGCACCCGCCTGCTACCCATTAAGAGCCACTGACAGATGCTGTAAAAATTCTCGAATTCCAGATACGCCAACGCGGGAGCAAGCCCCCGCGCGGCGACATCCTACCAGCTCACCGGCAAACGACGGGGAACTGGCCGACAACATGCAGGGATTACTGCTTGTTGTTGTCTTTCACTTCTTCGAACTCGGCGTCAACCACGTCATCGTGCTTGGCTTCCGGCTCGGCCTGCTGCGCGCCACCCTGAGGCTGTTCAGCCGACTGCTCGGCGTACATCTTCTGGGCAACCGGAGCAGAGACCTTGGACAGCTCTTCAACCTTGGCGTCGATGGCAGCCTTGTCGTCGCCTTTGACAGCGGCTTCCAGGGCAACAACGGCGGCCTCGATGGCGGTTTTCTCTTCAGCGGTAACCTTGTCACCTGCGTCAGCGACCATCTTGCGGGTCGAGTGTACCAGCGCGTCACCCTGGTTACGGGCAGCCGCCAGCTCTTCGAACTTGCGGTCTTCCTCGGCGTTGGCCTCGGCGTCACGCACCATACGCTCGATCTCTTCGTCCGACAGGCCGGAGTTGGCCTTGATCACGATCGACTGAGTCTTGCCGGTGGCCTTGTCTTTCGCACCTACGTGCAGGATGCCGTTGGCGTCGATGTCGAAGGTCACTTCGATTTGCGGCACGCCGCGCGGTGCTGGCGGAATGTCAGCCAGGTCGAACTTGCCCAGCGACTTGTTCTGCGCAGCCTGCTTACGCTCACCTTGCAGCACGTGAATGGTCACGGCGCTCTGGTTGTCGTCGGCAGTCGAGAACACCTGCGACTTCTTGGTCGGGATGGTGGTGTTCTTCTCGATCAGCGCGGTCATCACGCCGCCCATGGTTTCGATACCCAGGGTCAGCGGGCTGACGTCCAGCAGCAGGACGTCTTTCACGTCACCGGCCAGTACCGCACCCTGGATGGCAGCACCCATGGCAACGGCTTCGTCCGGGTTGACGTCCTTGCGCGCTTCTTTACCGAAGAAGTCGGCCACTTCTTTCTGCACCAGCGGCATGCGGGTCTGACCACCGACCAGGATCACGTCGTCGATCTTGCTGGCGTCGATGCCGGCGTCTTTCAGGGCGATGCGGCAAGGCTCGATGGTACGCTTGACCAGGTCTTCGACCAGCGACTCCAGCTTGGCGCGGGAGATCTTCACGTTCAGGTGCTTAGGACCGGTGGCATCTGCAGTGATGTACGGCAGGTTGACGTCGGTCGACTGAGCGGACGACAGCTCGATCTTGGCTTTTTCTGCGGCTTCTTTCAGACGCTGCAGGGCCAGAGGATCGTTCTTCAGGTCCATGCCCGACTCTTTCTTGAACTCGTCGACAAGGTAGTCGATCAGGCGCATGTCGAAGTCTTCGCCACCCAGGAAGGTGTCGCCGTTGGTAGCCAGTACTTCGAACTGGTGCTCACCGTCGACTTCGGCGATTTCGATGACCGAAACGTCGAAGGTACCACCACCCAGGTCATAAACGATGACGGTGTGGTCGCCCTTGGCCTTGTCCATGCCGTAAGCCAGTGCAGCGGCAGTCGGCTCGTTGATGATGCGTTTTACGTCCAGGCCAGCGATGCGGCCGGCGTCTTTGGTCGCCTGACGCTGGCTGTCGTTGAAGTAGGCCGGAACGGTGATGACCGCTTCGGTGACTGGCTCGCCGAGGTAGTCTTCGGCGGTCTTCTTCATTTTCTTCAGGACTTCGGCACTGATCTGCGGCGGAGCCATTTCCTTGCCAGCAGCCTCGACCCAGGCGTCACCGTTGTTCGCCTTGACGATCTTGTACGGCACCAGCTTGATGTCTTTCTGCACGACATCTTCTTCGAAGCGGCGGCCAATCAGGCGCTTCACTGCGAACAGGGTGTTGTGCGGGTTGGTGACTGCCTGGCGCTTGGCCGACTGGCCAACCAGGATTTCGCCATCGTTGGCGTAGGCCACGATCGAAGGGGTAGTACGCGCACCTTCGGCGTTTTCGATGACTTTGACGTTACCGTTTTCCAGAATGGAGACGCACGAGTTGGTGGTCCCCAGGTCGATACCGATGATTTTACCCATGTTAACTCTCCCGAAACTTGAATTTGGTAGCAGCGACTACTTTGGCCAACTGCGGTAATACTTGAAGGCTTGACACCTAGATGGGGATGCCCCGAAGGATTTCAAGCCTTTTCATTGATCGAGGGTTGCGCCGCGCTCGGCGCCTTGCTGACCACCACCATGGCGGGGCGCAGCAGGCGGCCGTTCAGCAGGTAACCCTTCTGGAACACGTTCAGCACGCTGTTTGGCTCGACCTCGGCGTTTTCCTGCATGGCCATGGCCTGGTGGTGCTCAGGGTTGAACGGCTGGCCGTGCGGGTCGACGGCTTCAAGGTTGTAGCGCTTGAGGGTGTCCTGGAACATCTTCAGGGTCAGCTCGACACCTTCGCGGATCTGCTTGACGTGCTCATCGTCGGCACTGGAGTGAGCCAGGGCCAGTTCCAGGCTGTCGATCACCGGCAGCAAGTCGCTGGAGAACTTCTCCAGGGCGAACTTGTGGGCTTTCTCCACATCCTGCTCGGCACGACGGCGTACGTTCTGCAGGTCGGCAACGGCGCGCAGCGCCTGGTCCTTGGCTGCGGCCAGCTGTTCCTCGAGCTCCAGAACACGGGTATCAGCTGCATTGCCTGCACCGGTTTCTTCCACGTTAAGGTCTTTCTCGTTCAGCTGCTCATCAGCCATGGGGTCTCTCCTGCGCAATTTTGTGGACTGCGAGCCAGGCTCGCCTTGGATGTCGGCTATATGGGGCCGGAAAAACCAGGTTCAAGGGGCAAGGTGGTTTTCAAGGCTGCAACAGAATCTGCGAAGGGGCATTGGCAGGCCTGAAAAAAGTACTGTATAAATAACCAGACCTGATTTCCGGGAGCCGACCCCATGCTGGTGCACCTGTCCATTCACAACTACGCCATCGTCGAGCACCTCGACCTCGAAATCGCCCGTGGCATGTCCGTCATCACTGGCGAGACCGGCGCCGGCAAATCGATCATGCTCGACGCTCTCGGCCTTGCCCTGGGCGACCGTGCCGACAGCGGCGTGGTGCGCCCCGGCACCGACAAGGCAGACATCCTGGCCACCTTCGACCTGGTGGACATTCCCGAAGCGCACGCCTGGCTGGCCGAGCGCGACCTGGACAACGAAGGCCTGTGCATCTTGCGCCGGGTGATCACCGCCGAAGGCCGCAGCCGCGGCTACATCAACGGCACGCCCTGCCCGCTCGGCGACCTCAAGGCGCTGGGCGAACTGCTGATCGATATCCACAGCCAGCACGAGCACCAGTCCCTGCTCAAGACCGACACCCACCGCCGCCTGCTTGACGAGTATGCCGGCGCCGTCGACCTGGCCCGCCAGGTACAGCTTGCAGCCAAGCGCTGGAACCAGACCCGCCTGGAGCTGGAGCGCCTCTCCAACTCGGGCGACGAGCAGCGCGCCCGCCACCAGTTGCTCAGTTACCAGCTGGAAGAACTGGACAACCTCGGCCTGGGCGAGCACGAACTGGAGCAGCTGGAACAGGAACACAAGAACCTGACCAGCGCCGAAGCCCTGTTCGGCATCTGCCGCCAGGTCATCGACCAGTGCAGCGAAAGCGATTCGGGCAATGTGCTCAGCGCCCTCACCTCCAGCCTCAACCGCCTGGGTGCCGCCACCAATTCGCCCAAGGCGCTGAGCGAAGCGGCCAACCTGATCGCCAGCGCGCAGATTCAGGTCGAGGAAGCCGTGGGCGAACTCAACCGCTTCCTCGACAACTTCGACGCCGACCCGATGCGCCTGCAAGCCCTGGAAGAGCGCCTGGACACCATCTACACCCTGGCACGCAAACACCGGGTGCACCCCACCGAACTGCCCCACCTGCAACAGCAACTGATGGAGGAGCTGGAAGGCCTTAACGCCAGTGACGAGTCGATCGAGCGGCTGGGCGAAGAGCTTGCCGCCTACGCCCAGCACTATAAAGAGAAGGCGCGCGAACTCAGCGGCCTGCGCCAGCAAGCGGCGCAGCAGCTGGCGGGCGCGGTGGAGCAGGAAATCCAGCGCCTGGGCATGCCTGGCGGGCGCTTCTGCATCGAACTGACAGCGAACGAAGGCGCCGAACTGTCACCCCATGGCCTGGAGCAGATCGAACTGCTGGTCAGTGCCAACCCTGGCCAGCCGCTCAAGGGCCTGGCGAAGGTGGCGTCGGGTGGCGAACTGTCGCGTATCAGCCTGGCGATCCAGGTCATTACTGCGCAGACCTCGCGCATTCCTACCCTGGTGTTCGACGAAGTCGACGTGGGTATTGGCGGGCCAACGGCAGAAATCGTCGGCCAACTGCTGCGGCGCCTGGGCGAGCGCGGCCAGGTACTGACCGTGACCCACCTGCCGCAGGTGGCGGCGCAGGGGCATCACCATTTGTTCGTGCACAAGGTGCGCAACAGCGACACCACCCACACCGCCGTGGCTAGCCTTGGCAAGCGTGAGCGCGTGGAAGAAGTGGCGCGGATGCTCGGCGGTATCGACCTGACCAAGGAATCTTTGGCGCATGCGCGCAAGATGGTGGTGAGCGGCAAGGCCTGAGCCTTGCTTTTCCAGGACGATTCGCGGGCACGCCCGCTCCCACAGGGTGATCACAGGATCTGAAACCTGAGGTGTACCTGTGGGAGCGGGCGCGCCCGCGAAGAGGCCGGCACAGACAACAAATCTTTTAGCCCCAGAAAGCACAAAGGCGACCCGAAGGTCGCCTTTGCTATCCATAACGAAAAATCGTTACTTCTTCTTACGCACGTACAGGACCAGATTGTGGTCCACCAGCTCGAAGCCATGCTCGGCTACGATTTCGCGCTGGCGCTTCTCGATTTCGGCATCCATGAATTCGATGACTTCACTGGTATCCACGTTCACCATGTGGTCGTGGTGACCGCCATCGGCCAGCTCGAACACTGCATGACCGCCGTCGAAGTTGTGGCGAACCACCAGACCCGCCGCCTCGAACTGGGTCAGCACGCGATAGACGGTGGCCAGGCCTACATCCTCGCCAGCCTCCATCAGCGCCTTGTAGACATCCTCTGCACTCATGTGACGCTGCTCGGTAGAGTCGAGCATCTGAAGGATCTTGACTCGAGGCAGGGTCACCTTGAGACCGGCTTTGCGCAATTCGCTATTTTCAACCATGGTCAGCTTTCTCGCCGATGCTGCTTCGCAGCTTCTCTTAATACGGGTATGATCGGGGTTTACGTTGTCCAGCCAAGATAGTGGAAGTCGCCCACCGATGCAAAACACCAAGCTCTTGCTAACCAGCCTCACCCTAGTGGGACTGCTCGCACTCGCCGGTTGCTCGTTTCCCGGGGTTTACAAAATCGACATCCAGCAGGGCAATGTCGTCACGCAAGACATGATAGACCAATTACGCCCGGGAATGACCCGCCGGCAAGTAAGGTTTATCATGGGCAACCCGCTGATTCAGGACACCTTCAACACCAATCGTTGGGATTACCTGTACAGCCTGCAGCCTGGTGGCGGTAAGCGCCAGCAAGAACGCATGAGTGTATTTTTCAACGAAAGCGATCAACTGGTCAGCCTGTCTGGCGACTTCATGCCAGGCGTAAGCCGCGATCAGGAAATCCTCGGCGGCAGCAGCGATACCACCGTCAGCCCGGCCACCGAGCCAGGCCAGACCGAACAGCCGGCAGCGCAACCTGAAGAAAAACCGGCCAAGCCTGGTTCGACCGAAGAGTCCATCCAGCGCGAGATCGACACCATCGAGACCACCCCGGTACCGACCCCGGCACCGCTGGAAACCCGCTAAGCGGGAACAGCAGATGCAAAAAAGCCCGGACCTGGTCCGGGCTTTTTGTTTGCGTCTTATCCGTCAGGCATTCAATTGCTTGGCACGCTGACAGAACGCATCGACCAGTGTGTTGGCCGCCTGATTGAATAGCGGGCCCAACGTGGCGCGCACAATCGGCCCAGCGTAATCGAAGGACAGGTCCAGGCTGATCTTGCAGGCTTTTTCACCCAGCGCCTTGAACACCCAAACACCATGCAGCTGGGTGAACGGCCCTTCTTCGAGGTTCATTTCGATGGACTGCCCCGGCACCAGCACGTTACGCGTCACGAAGTGCTGGCTCATGCCACCCTTGGCCACTTCGAGCTTGGCACGCATGTGTGTATCGCTGGTTTCGATCACCGTCGAGGCCGAGCACCACGGCAAAAACTCAGGGTAGCTGGCCACATCATTGACCAGATCGTAAAGCGCCTGGGCGGGGTATGGCAGCAGGGCGGAGCGTTGAATATGGGTAGTCATCCAGGCGTCACTTCCAAGGCTGGGTGGCGGCGCTTCGCAGCGTGCCGAAAACAGGTTCTGTGCGTATGACAGGGTTTGTATTGTCCGGTATTCATTCCAGTGGCTCAAGCACACCGAAATCCCATAGCGGACGACGCGCGGACTTGCCTATAATGCCGCCCCTATGGCTAAGCAAAAAAAACATCCGACCGGGACCATCGCGCAAAACAAGAAAGCGCGACACGATTACTTCATCGAACACAAGTTCGAGGCCGGGCTGGTCCTGTCCGGCTGGGAAGTAAAAAGCCTGCGAGCCGGCAAGGCGCACCTGACTGACAGCTACGTGCTGCTCAAGGACGGTGAGGCCTGGCTGTTCGGCAGCCACATCACCCCGCTGACCACGGCCAGCACCCACGTCATCGCCGACCCTACACGCACCCGCAAGCTGCTGCTGAACAAGCGCGAGCTCGAGCGCGTGGAAGCGGCCGTGGCGCAAAAAGGCTACACCTGTGTGGCTTTGGCGCTGTACTGGAGCAAGCACCTGATCAAGTGCGAAATCGCACTGGGCAAGGGCAAGAAGGAATTCGACAAGCGCGACACCATGCGCGAACGCGATTCCAACCGCGAGCTGCAGCGGGCTGTGCGGAACAAGGGCAAGGAAGAGTAACTACTCTTCAACCTGTTCCGGCCTCTTCGCGGGCAAGCCCGCTCCCACAGGAATGGCACCAGATTCAAGCCCGGCGCCTATCCTGTGGGAGCGGGCTTGCCCGCGAAGAGGCCGGTACTGCCCATAAAAGCCTCAGCGCCCGCTGCGCCGCTCTGCCCGCGCCACCCGCTGGGCTTCTTCGTGCGCCTCATGCAGCACCTCCTGCACATACAAAATGTGCCGGCTGGACACCTCCCGCGCATCCTCCGCCCTGCCCTCGACAATCGCCAGGTACAGTTCCCGGTGCTGACTGATCAGCATGTCCCGGGTTTCGGTGCGCTGCTGGTACATGCCCCCGATGTTGGTCACCACGTTGCGTTTGAGCAGGTCGAACAAACCCCGGATGGTGTGCAGCAACACCGCGTTATGGCTGGCCTCGGCGATCGCCAGGTGGAAGCGCGCATCAGCCGCGCCCTCTTCCGCACGGGTCACCTCATCGACCCTGGCATAGCAATCCTGCAGCGCATCGAAGGCCGCCTTCAAGCGCGCCCGGTCCGGTTCGGTGGCACGTTGGGCAGCGTAATAGGCGCAGGACGCCTCCAGGGTATGGCGGAACTCGAGCAGGTCACGCTGCGCTTCGGCACTGTGCTCAAGCAACTGCAGCAACGGGTCGCTGAAGGTGGACCCCAACGACTCCGCCACAAAATTGCCCCCGCCCTGACGGCTGACCAGCAGCCCCTTGGCCACCAGCTTCTGGATCGCCTCACGCAGTGACGGGCGGGACACACCAAACTGCTCGGCCAGGACGCGCTCGGCCGGCAGCCGCTGCCCCGAGGTCAGCGTGCCTTCCAGAATCATCCCTTCCAGCCGATCGACAATGTCGTCGGACAGGCGCCGTTGGCGTACCTGATCAAAAACCATCACATGCTCTCCACAAACCCCCGGCAAATTTCAGGGGGTGCCTATTCTCGCCGATCCAGGCCACGCAAACACCCATCAAGCCGCGATTTTCCCAGCACATCAGATGCCCGCTCATCGGTACGCGACCAAAGTTTTGCACAGGACAAATTGACACACCCACGGCAGCGCTTTTAACCTAGCGACCAGCCATTGTAAATTGGTCTTACCAATTATCCAATGCCAGTGCCTGACCAACAACAATTAGGGGCCACCCCATATGCAAACCTGGCAACAACTCTATAGCCCGCTTGGTAGTCTTGGCCTGTCCGCACTGGCGGCGGTCATCCCTATCGTGTTCTTCTTCCTGGCCCTCGCCGTGTTCCGCCTCAAGGGCCACGTAGCGGGCAGCATCACCCTCGCGCTGTCGATCCTGGTGGCGATCTTCGCCTTCCAGATGCCTGTCGACATGGCCCTCGCCGCCGCAGGTTACGGCTTCCTCTATGGCCTCTGGCCAATTGCCTGGATCATCGTTGCCGCGGTGTTCCTGTACAAACTCACGGTCAAGAGCGGCCAGTTCGAAGTGATCCGCAGCTCGGTGCTGTCGATTACCGACGACCAGCGCCTGCAAGTGCTGTTGATCGGCTTCTGCTTCGGCGCCTTCCTCGAAGGTGCGGCAGGCTTTGGTGCACCGGTGGCCATCACTGCCGCACTGCTGGTGGGCCTGGGCTTCAACCCGCTGTACGCTGCCGGCCTGTGCCTGATCGCCAACACCGCGCCAGTGGCCTTCGGCGCCCTGGGCATCCCGATCATCGTGGCCGGCCAGGTCACCGGTATCGACGCCTTCCACATCGGCGCCATGACCGGCCGCCAGCTGCCGCTGCTGTCGCTGTTCGTGCCGTTCTGGCTGGTGTTCATGATGGATGGCCTGCGTGGCGTGAAGGAAACCTGGCCTGCCGCCTTGGTCGCCGGCCTGAGCTTTGCCGTCACCCAGTACTTCACCTCGAACTTCATCGGCCCGGAACTGCCAGACATCACCTCGGCACTGGCCAGCCTGATCTGCCTTACCCTGTTCCTGAAAGTCTGGCAGCCCAAGCGTGCGTTCAGCGAGGCCAAAGGCAGTGTCGGCGCAGCCGTTGTGCAGCCAAGCGGCAGCCAGCCTAGCCCGTACAGCTTTGGCGAGATCTTCAAGGCCTGGTCGCCGTTCCTGATCCTCACCGTGCTGGTCACCATCTGGACCCTGAAGCCGTTCAAGGCGGCTTTCGCGCCGGGCGGCGCGATGTACAACTTCGTGTTCAACTTCGCCATCCCGCACCTCGACCAGCTGGTGATCAAGACCGCACCGATCGTTGCCGCGCCGACCGCCATGCCAGCGGTGTTCAAGCTCGACCCGATCTCCGCCACCGGCACCGCGATCTTCCTCTCGGCGCTGATCTCGATGGCGGTGCTGAAGATCAACTTCAAAACTGGTCTTACCACTTTCAAGGAAACCTTCTGGGAACTGCGCTGGCCGATTCTGTCGATCGGCATGGTGTTGGCCTTCGCCTTCGTCACCAACTACTCGGGCATGTCCTCGACCATGGCCCTGGTGCTGGCCGGTACCGGCGCCGCGTTCCCGTTCTTCTCGCCGTTCCTCGGCTGGCTGGGCGTGTTCCTGACCGGCTCGGACACCTCGTCCAACGCCCTGTTCAGCTCGCTGCAGGCCACCACCGCGCACCAGATCGGGGTCAACGACACCCTGCTGGTGGCAGCCAACACCAGCGGCGGCGTAACCGGCAAGATGATCTCGCCGCAATCGATCGCCGTGGCCTGCGCCGCTACCGGCCTGGTCGGCAAGGAATCCGACCTGTTCCGCTTCACCGTCAAGCACAGCCTGTTCTTCGCCACCATCGTCGGCCTGATCACCCTGGTCCAGGCTTACTGGCTGACCGGCATGCTGGTTCATCACTAAAGTGAAAGGGGCCGGGCGCCGTCGCGCGCCCGGCACTCCCACAAGCAACGCTGCGAGAATCCATGATCATTTCTGCCTCTACCGACTATCGCGCCGCGGCCCAACGCAAGCTGCCCCCCTTCCTGTTCCACTACGCTGACGGCGGCGCCTACGCCGAGCACACCCTGCGCCACAACGTCTCGGACCTGGCCGGCATCGCCCTGCGCCAGCGCGTGCTGAACAACATGTCCGAGCTCAGCCTGGAAACCAAGCTGTTCGACGAAACCCTGAGCATGCCGGTGGCCCTGGCCCCGGTCGGCCTCACCGGCATGTACGCCCGCCGTGGCGAAGTGCAGGCAGCGCGCGCGGCAGCCGCCCATGGCATCCCGTTCACCATGTCGACTGTGTCGGTGTGCCCGATCGAAGAAGTGGCGCCCGCCATCAACCGGCCAATGTGGTTCCAGCTGTATGTGCTTAAGGACCGCGGCTTCATGCGTAATGCCCTGGAGCGGGCCAAGGCCGCCGGCGTGAAGACCCTGGTGTTCACCGTGGACATGCCCGTACCCGGCGCTCGCTACCGCGACGCCCACTCTGGCATGAGCGGCAAGAACGGCCCGCTGCGCCGCGTGCTGCAAGCCATGACCCACCCCGAGTGGGCATGGGACGTGGGCGTGATGGGCCGCCCGCATGACCTGGGCAACATCTCCAAATACCGTGGCAACCCCACCGGCCTTGCCGACTACATCGGCTGGCTGGGCAACAACTTCGACCCGTCCATTTCCTGGAAAGACCTGGAGTGGATCCGCGAGTTCTGGGACGGCCCGATGATCATCAAGGGCATTCTCGATGCCGATGACGCCCGCGATGCGGTCAAGTTCGGTGCCGACGGTATCGTGGTGTCCAACCACGGCGGCCGCCAGCTCGACGGCGTGCTGTCCAGTGCCCGCGCCCTGCCGGCGATTGCCGACGCGGTCAAAGGCGACCTGAAGATTCTGGCCGACTCGGGCATTCGCAGTGGCCTGGACGTGGTGCGCATGATTGCCCTGGGTGCCGACACCGTACTGATCGGCCGCGCCTTCCTCTATGCCCTTGCCGTGCATGGCCAGGCCGGCGTGAAAAACCTGCTTGAGCTGTTCGAAAAGGAAATGCGCGTGGCCATGGTGCTGACCGGTGCCAAGTCGATCAGCGAGATCACCCGCGACTCGCTGGTACGCGAACTGGGCGCCTGAACGCCTGCAAGAACCACCGCCTGAATGACCCGGGGCATGTAGCGCACAGACGCCACAGCCCCGCGAGGAGACTGCATGAGCCTGCCCGCCGCGTTCCTGCGTGATGCCGAGCGCCTGATCCCCGCCGAACGCCGCTTCGACGACCCCACCTCCACCCTGGCCTTCGGCACCGACGCCAGCTTCTACCGCTTGATCCCCAAGCTGGTGGTGCGCGTCGAGTCCGAGGACGAAGTGGTCGGCCTGATCAAACTGGCCCAGCGCGAGCGGGTGCCGGTCACCTTCCGCGCTGCCGGCACCAGCCTGTCTGGCCAGGCCATCAGCGACTCGGTGCTGATCGTGCTCGGCGATAACTGGAACGGCCGCGAAATCCGTCGCCAGGGCGAGCAGATTCGCCTGCAACCCGGCGTGATCGGCGCCCAGGCCAACGCCTGGCTGGCCCCCTTCGGGCGCAAGATCGGCCCCGACCCGGCCTCGATCAACGCCTGCAAGATCGGCGGCATCGTCGCCAACAACGCCAGTGGCATGTGCTGCGGCACCGCGCAGAACACCTACCACACCCTGGCGGGCCTGCGCCTGGTGCTGGCCGACGGCACCCGCCTGGACAGCGAAGACCCGGCCAGCGTGGCCGCCTTCGAAAGCAGCCACGCCGAGCTGCTGGAAGCACTGGCCCGCCTGGGCCGCGAAACCCGCGCCAACACCGCGCTGGCCGAACGCATCCGGCACAAATACCGGCTGAAGAACACCACGGGCCTGTCACTGAACGCACTGGTGGACTACGACCAGCCGCTGGACATTTTGCAGCACCTGCTGGTCGGCTCCGAGGGCACCCTGGGCTTCATCAGCGCCGTCACGTACGACACCGTGCCCGACCACCCGCACAAGGCCAGCGCCCTGCTGGTTTTCCCCAGCGTCGAAAGCTGCTGCCGCGCGGTGCCCGTGCTCAAGCAGCAGCCGGTTTCTGCCGTGGAACTGCTCGACCGCCGCAGCCTGCGCTCGGTGCAGAACATGCCCGGCATGCCGCTGTGGGTAAAAGGCCTGTCGGACAATGCCTGCGCCCTGCTGATCGAATCCCGCGCCGCCAGCCAGAGCCTGCTGCACGAGCAACTGCAGCAGATCATGGCCTCGATCGCCGACTTCCCGCTGGAACAGCAGGTGGACTTCAGCGAAGACCCGGCCGTGTACAACCAGCTGTGGAAAATCCGCAAGGACACCTTTCCCGCCGTCGGTGCCGTGCGCCAGACCGGCACCACGGTCATCATCGAAGACGTGACCTTCCCCGTCGAGCAACTGGCCGAAGGCGTCAACCGCCTGATCCAGCTGTTCGACAAGCACCACTATGACGAAGCGATCATTTTCGGCCACGCGCTGGAAGGCAACCTGCACTTCGTCTTTACCCAGGGGTTCAACAGCGCCGAAGAAGTCGCCCGTTACCAGGCGTTCATGGACGACGTGGCGCAGCTGGTGGCGGTGGAGTTTGGCGGCTCGCTCAAGGCCGAACACGGTACCGGGCGCAACATGGCGCCCTTCGTGGAGCTGGAGTGGGGGCACGACGCCTACCAGCTGATGTGGAAGCTCAAGCGCCTGCTCGACCCCAACGGCATCCTCAACCCCGACGTGGTGTTGAGCGAAGACCCGGATATCCACCTGAAAAACCTCAAGCCGCTGCCTGCCGCCGACGAAATCGTCGACAAGTGCATCGAGTGCGGCTTCTGCGAACCGGTGTGCCCGTCCAAGGGCCTGACCCTCAGCCCGCGCCAGCGCATCGTCATGTGGCGTGACATCCAGGCCAAGCAACGCGCCGGCATCGATACCCGTGAACTGATGCAAAGCTACCAGTACCAGGGCATCGACACCTGCGCCGCTACCGGCCTGTGCGCCCAGCGCTGCCCGGTCGGCATCAACACCGGCGAGCTGGTGAAGAAACTGCGCAGCCAGGCCGCCGACCACGCTAAAACTGCCGACTGGCTGGCCGAGCATTTCCACACTGCCCTAAGCGGTGCGCGCCTGACCCTGACCGCCGCCAACACCGCACGCAAGCTGCTAGGCGCCCCGCGCCTGGGCCGCCTGAGTGCTTCGCTGAGCAAAGCCAGCAAAGGCCGCCTGCCCCAATGGACCCCGGCCATGCCGCAACCGCTGCGCCCGCTGGCCTTCGGCGCCACCAGCAACGACGCCCGCCCCCGCGTGGTGTACCTGGCCGCCTGCGTCTCCCGGGTAATGGGCCCGGCCTATGCCGACCGCGAGCAAAGCTCGCTGCTGGACAAAACCCGCGCCCTGCTGGAGAAGGCCGGTTACCAGGTGGTGTTCCCCGACAATGCCGACAGCCTGTGCTGCGGCCAGCCGTTCGCCTCCAAGGGCTACCCCGAGCAGGCCGAACACAAGCGCCAGGAACTGATCACCGCCCTGCTGCACGCCAGCCGCGGCGGCCTCGACCCGATCTATTGCGACACCAGCCCCTGCACCCTGCGCCTGGTGCAGGACCTGGGCGACACCCGGCTGGACCTGTACGACCCCGTGCGCTTCATCCGCACCCACCTGCTCGACCGACTGGAGTTCACCCCCCAGGACGAACCGGTAGCCGTGCACGTGACCTGCAGCACCCAGCACCTGGGCGAAAGCCAGGCCTTGATCGACCTGGCGCGGCGTTGCAGCAAACAGGTGGTGATCCCGGAAGGCATTCATTGCTGCGGGTTTGCCGGTGACAAAGGCTTTACCACCCCCGAGTTGAACGCCCACTCGCTGCGCAGCCTGAAGGACGCCGTGCAGTATTGCAGCGAAGGTATTTCCACCAGCCGCACCTGCGAGATTGGCCTGTCGAGCCACAGTGGTATCGACTATCACGGTTTAGTTTACCTGGTAGACCGCGTCACCCGGCCGCGCAGTATTTAGGGCGGAGGCGGTTCGCCGTGGGGGGTGTGGCGCCTGGGAGAGCGAGCGCCGCCCGCGCGGCGCATCGCGAGCAAGCTCGCTCCTACATCTGTTTCGGGCCAATTATTCCTGTGGGGTTAGCGCGCGAGCGCCTTGGCGCATGGCGTGATATCGCGTTGGCTACCACGGCGGTCGCGCGCGCCTGTCACAGGCGTAACTGGCCCGAAACAGATGTAGGAGCGAGCTTGCTCGCGATGCGCCGCGCGGGCGGCGCTCGATCTCCCAGGCCCCGAACATCCCACGCCGAGCACCTGCCCCCCCACACATCCCGATGGAACCCCCGCCAATCCCCCGCAGTCCACCTTACAGGCCCACCTTCCAGAGGCCCCAGAGGAGACACCCATGAAAGGTACCGCACTTTCGGCCCTGTTCGCGGCCGCCACCCTGCTGGCTTCGCCGGTGTTCGCCGCCGATGACCTCTGCGCCGCCAACCTGCAAAAGATCGACGACACCATGGCCACCGCCGGCGCCACTTCCGAAGGCCTGGACAAAGCCATCACCGAGCACGTCGACAAAGCCAAGGCCGCCCAGGCCTCGGGCGACACCAAAGAATGCATCGCCATTACCAGCAAAGTGCTGGAGCGCCTGGAAAAAACCGAGAAAGGCAGCGGCAGCAGCAGCGGCGGCGCGTGAGCCCAAAAGCGGGCGACTGGACCGGCTGTCGACGTCGCCCGCGCAATGGCGTATACTCCGTCTCACGTACCGTAAGGTGCGGTAGCGTAACGCTAGCGTGGGGCCGATTAGGATTCGACGCCGGTAGCGAAACTCTAGGTGCATGCCGAGTTGGTAACAGAACTCGTAAATCCACTGTTGCAACTTTTATAGTTGCCAATGACGAAAACTACGGCGCGGAGTACAAGCTGGCTGCGTAAGCAGTCCTCTTGACCCGTTGCTTCTGGTAGCTTCGGCTCCAGCAATCACTAGGGGATGCCTGTAAACCCGAAATGATTGTCATACAGAACAGGATCGTCGCGTAGCACGTTGTGGGCGAAGTGACTAAAACTTACACAACTCATCCAAAGCACCCTGCCCGTCGGGCGGCTGCGGATTAAATCAGTAGACACGGCTAAGCATGTAGTACCGACAGCGGAGTACTGGCGGACGGGGGTTCAAATCCCCCCGGCTCCACCAAATGATCAAAAAAGACGTCCACGGACGTCTTTTTTTGTGCCTGAAACCCATCAAATACGCGGCTTCCAGCGCTTTTGCGATCTTTTGAGAGTTTTTGAGTTCCAGCCCTTCGGGTATTCCAGACGGTATTCCAGCTCACTCAGTGCTAATCTTTGGAATACCGAATCAGTGCCTGAGGAGAATCTCATGCCTGCTCAAAACCTCCGTCTCTCCGATCGACAGCTCAAGGGAGTCAAACCGGCGCCCAAGGATTACGTCCTCACAGACGGTGACGGTTTGCAGCTCCGAGTCCGCAGCAACGGTTCGTTGCTGTGGAATTTCAACTACCGCGAACCGGTGACCAAGAAGCGCATCAACATCGGCTTCGGGACCTACCCCGAACTGTCACTGGCGAATGCACGAAAGATGGCAGTCGATGCGCGCGAGCTGCTCGCCCAGGGCATCGATCCGAAGGTGCAGCGCAATACGCTGAATGAAGCCAAGCGCGCAGAAACGGAACACACCTTCGAGAACGTGGCTACCGCCTGGTTCGAGCTCAAGAAAGACTCGGTCACCCCGGCCTACGCCGAGGACATATGGCGGTCGCTCACGCTGCACTTGTTCCCCGATTTGAAGACGACACCACTCGCGAAAATCACCGCGCCGATAGTGATCGGATTGCTTCGTCCAATCGAAGCGAAAGGTAGCCTGGAAACGGTCAAGCGTCTTAGCCAGCGGCTAAACGAGATCATGACCTACGGCGTCAACTCAGGCTTGATCTTCTCCAACCCGCTCAGCGGTATCAGGGCAGTATTCAAGAAGCCCAAGAAAGAGAACATGGCTGCGCTTCCGCCCGAAGAGCTCCCCGAGCTCATGCTGGAGATCGCGAACGCCAGCATCAAACGCACCACCCGCTGCCTGATCGAATGGCAGTTGCACACGATGACTCGCCCCGCCGAGGCAGCGACTACTCGATGGGCAGACATCGATTTTGAAAGGCGTGTCTGGACTATCCCACCAGAGCGGATGAAGAAGCGCCGCCCACACAGCATCCCGTTGAGTGATCACGCTGTCGCACTGCTGGAGTCACTGAAGACTCACAGCGGCCATCGCGAATACGTCTTCCCGGCAGACAGAAATCCACGCACTCACGCGAATAGCCAGACTGCCAACATGGCGTTGAAACGTATGGGCTTCCAAGATCGGTTGGTCAGCCACGGCATGCGCTCGATGGCCAGCACCATCTTGAATGAACATGGGTGGGACCCGGAACTCATTGAGGTCGCACTGGCGCATGTCGACAAGGATGAGGTGCGCAGCGCCTACAACCGAGCCGACTACATCGAGCGTCGGCGGCCCATGATGGCTTGGTGGAGTGAGTACATCCAGAAAGCCGCGACCGGTAGCCTTCTCGCGTCTGCTTACGGCCGAGTCCGCTAGGACCAGGGAGATGCAATTGCGGTAATGCCCTCCCTGAAAATGCACTGAAACGCAATCAGGAGAATCTGCTGGGCGGTTAGCAACTAGGCTTTATAGCTGCGCCGACTCAGCCTACAATCCGCTTCCCAGGCAGGATGGCAATCCGCCACATCCGGAACGCCTGATCACCTGTCGCATTTCTCACTCTGGCTCAAGGAAGTAGGCTGTCGATGTCAAAATTCAAACGCGAACATAACTACGGCTATCTGAATTTTTTCGAGATCGAGAAGAGTGGGCTTTATCGAGTCCAGAGAAAGTCAACAGGTGAGGAGATAATCTCCAAGAATTTTGGACTAGGAACCACCGAGGTGTTTCGCGCCCTTGCAGCCTGGGTCAAAGGAAGAGGATTTAAAGAAACAGCGCCCTGGCCAAGTCAAGGTGACTCTGGAAACGATCCAGTGATGTGTTACTGCCGAGAGATCAAAGAGTTTCCGAACGGCGACTTCATGGTAGTACTTTGGAAGCACGACCCTACCGACACTAAAGGGTTCAGAGGATTAGAATTAGGCAGCGATGGTAATCCGACAGGGAACTACATTACCAATGGCGCATCAAGCACTGGCGAGAACTATGTATGGGGCCACCCATGCTATTACTGGATCGTGCCAAGTAAGAACTCAGTAGTCTCCATCAAGTTCGATGATTCTAAATGCGATTCCGAGCTAATGCAAAAATGGGTTAATTACTGCGTCAGGTACCGCCTAAAATTCCCTGGGTACAATTCACGCCAACCGGGCGAATCAGAAACCCGAATCACTTTTAGCACTCCTCAGAACCCGGAAACATACAACCTCCTATACCGATTCAACACCAACATCAAAATATTTAAAACCAGCGAAGAATACCTAGAACAAATATGCGAATCCACTAGATACATGCTGCTGCGTAACGAAGTAGTAGTTAGCGACGGCGCGAAAAATCTAGAAATGAATACTGCAATTTCCACACGAGACGGACTTGACAAAGCTAACATTGAAATGTTTGGCTTTTTCCAGGCATTTATGGAAAAGTTTTTCCCTAGCCAAAAGGGATCAGACGACAACGTCAGGAAAGTGGAAATTAAGCTTGAGGCTACACCATCGTTATCTCAAATTAAAGAGTTAATGACATATTCTTCAAGCTTCAGCGAAGGAAGCTGGGCTGACATAATTTTTATTGACGAAAATGAAAATAGCACCTCTATTAAACATCACCGTATCGTGGAACGCGTTATCCTACCACCGACCATCGATGCTTACAGCTGCGACCAGCTCTATAAAGTAGTCTCTGAGGCGCGGGCCTCCTATTTACCTCTAGCAGACATACCCGCAACTGCAGTTGAATCTCAAGAGCTAGCTTTCGGTACTAACGAATGAAAGCCATTGTCGCTTGCTTCATAATTCCGATAATTTTGCTTATCTTCGGAATTGATATTGACAAAGAACTTAGCCCCACCATACTCGGCCTACTTGTAGGAATTGCAGGCGCAATTTTCACAATCATGAGTATCTGGGTGGCCTTTTTATACCCCAATGTCTTGAAAACGCTTAAAGGTGAAAATTTAGTCAATGTAGACTTCTCTGCTGGCGGGGAGGAGACGTTACGGCTAAAGGAAATAATAAGCGTTATCGTGCAATCAGCAACCACGATGATATTATCGATTATCATTATGGTAGTGATGTCAACACATCAAAAGTTTGGCTTCACAACCCAAGTAGCAATACTAAAAGCCTGCCAGTTTGGGCTTTTATTTATTTCCGGACTGCAAATCTGTGCGTTGATAAGCACAATACGTATCAATCTTTCATTTATGGACGCCCTGGAAAGTCAACGAAGCAAAAGAGCCAAAGACTGGGACGTATAGTGCAATCAATTTAAACTTCGAAGCAGTGGCCAACAACGAGATTCTGCAAAGCATTTCGGCTTCAATATTTTTTATTGAATCAGAGCATCACAAACCCTACGAATGGCCTAATTTGAATTTTCGTAGCCTCATGCTTACCCGCGGGTCCATCCAAACAGGGCTGCAAAGCCGCCCTGTTTGGATGGACCTCACCTAAAAAGATCAAAAGCACCACATCTGCCACTGAGTGCTACGGTGCCCCGTACACGCCCAATGCCATTTTCAACCAAAAAATCTAGCGGGCGAGTCGCTTGACCCCCTCTGATTGCGGGCGTAGAAAAGACAGTGCAAAGGCTGTCGTTGACAGCACCCCAGGTGACCCGAGCCTTCAAGGTCACGCTGCTCTCGCGGTGGTTCTCCCCAAGGGCGATTAGCATTCGGCAGCTCGCCCGGTCACTACCCATGTGATGGATGCTCTTACACTTATAGCGCTCGTGCGCCAGATACACCGTACCTCGCTGCCCTGCAGCAACCTATCCGCTTGGCCGAATATTGCGCCAACCTGTGCCCGTCTCTTTCTTCTGGAAAGAGACGGGCACTTCTACCACTGCTGCAGCCCTTATCGCACAAGGCTTTGCGGCATTCCCCCTCATGACAATCGGCGTGACAAACGCCGATGTCACCAGCATCAGCGCTGTAGATGATGGTGCCGCAGACCAAGGAATGGACTGCACCTGACTGACAGTCAGGTATGCCCCGGTCATCGCATTGCTGCTTGCACATGGCTCAGGATCTTCAGGCGCTGATCTCGTCAACCAGTGCTGCCTCCACCCGCCCACCGGCAACGGTGTACAGGAGGCCAGATCATGAGATGCCCTTGCTCCCGGACGTAAGGAGCCGCCAGTCCCGCGAAGAGGACATTCCCCACAGGTCGCAGGGGCCTTGATCCCTGATAACACTCAACATTCTTGGCGGGATGACGTGGGGCGCGGATCGGAGATCGGACGATGAGGTGACCGATATGGCATTGGTGGGTAGGCGCGATGGCCGCAATTTCGGCTACGGCAGGCAACTGAGCTATGCAGGGCCGCAGGCGTTGAAAGACATGTTCGGCGGCGGCCATTACGGCACAGTCAAGGCGCACTGTGATCGGTGGCAGGCATTCGTGAAATGGTGCCGCTCAGAACAGGGGCCGGGTATGAATGATGCGCGGCAGATTGATCGGAAGGTATTGGCGGACTATGCGGCGTATCTGCGCGACGTGGTTAGGCGCGGTGACCTCGCCATCAGCACCGCACAAAATCGGCTTTCCAGCGTTAACAGGGCCATGGCGGCGCTCCGCGGTGATCAGCACGTGAAGTTGCCAAGTCCGAGTAAGGCGTTGGGTATGAAGCGCACCGGGGTTCGACAGTCGGTGCCAGAAGGCCAAGACCGCGAGCAGGTTAAGCAGATCGTCGACGCACTTTGCAATCGTCATCAGCTACGAGCCGCTGCGATCGTTCTGTTGGCTCGAGCCGCCGGCATGCGCTTGCGTGAAGCCATCTTAGCTGATCTGCCACGGTTAAGCCGTGAGGCTAACGAATTAGGCAGAATTAACATTCAGGATGGCACCAAAGGTGGCCGCGCCGGGGCATCGGCGCCACGTTGGATTGGAGTGAATGACCAAGTTCGCGAGGCTCTGAGGTTTGCATGGCAGGTGTCGCCTGTGGGTAGCCGTAACCTGATTGCGCCACACGAAAGCTACCTAATTTTTCTGCAAAAAATTATCCGTCCCGCGCGGGACATCCTGCATGCCCACAACCTCAAAGGCCTCCATGAGCTACGAGCGGCGTATGCATGTGAGCGCTATGAACAAATCACACAACACCATGCGCCTATAAATGGCGGCCAATGTTGCCAGGTAGATAGGAACTTAGATCGTGAGGCCCGGGGACAGGTCAGCTATGAGCTGGGGCACGGGCGGATCGATGTGGCCGCAGCCTACATTGGTGGTCGGACATGAGTGAGCCATTTGACATGGAGCTGTTTTTGGCTGGAGTACTGACTGGCTCACACGTGACTCGGCAACGCCATGTGCGACAGTCAAAAATTATCCAGGCTGAAATTGCAGAGCGCTGGCAGCGAAGAACGCCTTGGGCTTGGCAGAGGAAGCATCTAGTGTGGTTCCTCAAGCATCGTATTAGTCAGCGAAGTGAAGAGACGCGTTATTACTATTTGCTGACGATAAGGCTGATTGCTCGGCGTTTAGGGAAGTCATGGATTTTCAGTCTCTGAGTAAGGCCGGTTCCTATAGATCTCGACAGACCTTACGAAAAACCTTTCCGAATACGCCACCTCCTTAGTTCAAATATCCTTACACCTCATCATCTCGGAACATTATCTAACAGCACCCAAGCCGCTTTAAAAACCTCAATAATATCGAGAGCCACACTCACCAAAACCGAAGCAACTCCCGAATAACAAATAGCTGCAACTATCACGCCAAGCTCAAAATACATAAATCCAACACCACCTTGTAACTCGAACCTTTTCTTAACTACTAGCCTCATCAAGTGCTTCTTGGGCAAATGATAAAAAACTCCCACCAAATCCAAATCACGAAAAACCTTGACCACCGCATAACACGAAGCAACGATTACAATCGCGATAACACAAAGCCCAACCACATCGCCATACCGACCTTCAAGATTAGGCATTCGACTTGTGGCTAGACTACTAAACAAGGAGAATATCGCCACTTCGACAAAGTACAATAACCCAACCAAAAACACTCCCCACACCCCTAGAAAAATTGAAGCCCTCGCTATCCAACGTCGCATTTTTAAACTGTAACGGGTATGCGACCGCTGATTTTCAATTAACATAAATGAAAACAGTGAAGTACCTACAGCAATTGCGCCATCGAGGTATGCAACCCCTGTTTTTGTAATCAACCACGCCCCAACGAGAGTGACAAGTTTACTAATTACCTTCCACTGAAATTTTTTATCTTCGCTAAGCCCACTCCAAAAATCTTCGGTAATACCAGCATTTCGTCGACGCCTAACGCTCATAACTCCCCCTTGAGTACTCATCCATTAAGTTTCCCCTCACACATTAAAGCCCTAGCCGTATTACTTACCCCATGGGGACAAGGCGACTGACAGAGTACACCAGAGAGTCGCATAAGGGTTTCAATTCTTTAAAAGTCTACCAGCCAGATTAGGTTGGGCAAGGGAATGAAGTACTTCAGTTAATCCCACTTCAAAGTCGGCTTACGCTGAGAACGAGGTTTCCTCCAAAACCGGTGAGCCAGGTGGACGTGCGCTTTTGGTGGCCTGTCATCGATCAGTCCAAATAGGACCGCTCACCTATCGTGCAAGCACGAACAGCTGCCCCGTTCAGCGCAGATAGCGAACACTGCCAAGCAATCAGGCCGGCAGCAGGTGAAAAGCACAAAAAACCTGCGAAAGCATCAAAAAGTCTTACAATCCAAGGCCGAGTTTCCTACACATTTCCCCACCGATACCCAAGAGATAGCCCCCGTGAGTGACTCAGACATCTCATCCACGCCATTGGTTGATGTAGTGAAGCTTGCCGCATCCCTTCAACAGTTTGCAGAAAATCGCGACTGGCAGCAGTTCCACTCCCCCAAAAATCTCATCCTGGCTCTCACTGGCGAGGTAGGCGAGCTGTGCGAGATTTTCCAATGGATGAGCGACGCCGACTCGATCTCCGCCGCAACAGATCCCGAAATCGGCCAAGCCGTGAAGGACGAACTGGCAGACGTACTGATGTACCTGGTTCGCCTGAGCAGCGTACTCGGCATTGACCTCAACGAGGCCGTGACACAGAAACTCGCCTCGAATGGCCAGAAGTACCCCGTAGAGAAAGCCAGAAGCAACAGCAAAAAGTACGACCGACTCTGACCAACACGCACCTAAGGACAACCCGTGATCGTTTACGCTGCGACCAAACAGCAATTTCTCAAAGACAACGATAACGATGACATTGAGGAGGTGATCCTCAGGCATTATAAGGAAGCAACCGGCAAGAACGTTGGCACCTCGGAAATCAGGTCGTGGCAAGGGTCCCTAACGTACATGGCCAAGGTCCTTAGAGATGATGGCCTGCCGAGCGATGCGGGCCTGGCCATTGAATTGCACATTCCGCAGTCGTCGAAGCGAATCGACTTTCTACTCACCGGTCGCGACGAAAAACAGGCAAAAAAGGCCGTACTGATCGAGCTGAAGCAATGGAGCAAGGCCAACGCCACGACCAAAGACGCCATCGTCAAAACGGCGTTGGGTGGCGGCCTTATTGAGACCATTCACCCGTCCTATCAGGTATGGTCCTATGCAGCGCTGCTGGAAGGCTTCAACGAGGCGGTGTATGACAAAAGCATCGAAATCCGTCCGTGCGCCTACCTCCATAACTACGTCAGCGACGGGGTCATAGATTCAGCCCACTATGAGCCCCACATCAGCAAGGCTCCGCTGTTTCTGAAAGGCCCGGAAGAGCTCAGTAAACTCAGAACCTTTCTGAAGAAGCATATACGTCATGGCGACAACAAAGAGGTTCTTTACGAGCTGTCCGAAGGAAAAATTCGCCCATCCAAGGCGCTAGCCGAAGCCCTCGGGGGGTTGATGAAAGGCAAACCCGAGTTCGTGTTGATTGATGATCAGAAAGCAATTTTTGAGTCGGCGCTGGCGGCGGCAAGCGAGGCCTCGGACCAAGCACCAAAGGTGATGATCATCGAAGGTGGGCCGGGCACCGGGAAGACTGTCCTGGCTATCAATCTGCTGGTGAAGCTCACCGAATTGAAGCTGATGAGCAAATACGTCTCCAAGAATGCTGCCCCTCGCAAGGTCTACGAAAGCAAACTGGTTGGCACCATCAAGCGCAGCCATTTCTCGAATTTCTTTTCAGGCTCTGGGGCATTCATCGACACTGAGCCCAACACATTCGATGCGCTTATCGTGGACGAAGCTCACCGGCTGAATGAGAAAAGCGGGCTTTATGGAAACCTTGGGGAAAACCAGATCAAGGAGCTGATTGACTCAGCGAAATGCTCCATTTTCTTTATTGATGAGGACCAGCGTGTAACCTTGAGCGATATCGGCAGCAAGCAGGCGATACGCACCTTTGCAAAAGCCAAGGGTGCTGTGGTTGAAGAACACGTGCTGTCTTCGCAGTTTCGCTGCAGTGGTTCTGACGGTTACCTGGCATGGCTGGATGACACGCTGGGCATTCGCTCGACGGCAAATCCGACGCTTGAGACCCAAGAGTACGAGTTTAAGGTGTTCGACTCACCTCAGGCGATGCATGACGCAATCAACGAGAAAAACCACGGAAACAAAGCTCGTGTGGTCGCGGGCTATTGCTGGCCTTGGTTGAGTAAAAAAGACCCCACCGCTGCTGATATCGTGATTGGTGACTACAAACGCCAATGGAACCTGGATCAGGATGGCAGCCTGTGGATCATCGCTGAGAACTCCATTGAGCAGGTTGGTTGCATTCATACCTGCCAAGGTTTGGAAGTCGACTACGTCGGGGTGATCATCGGGCCAGACCTAGTCGTACGTGACGGCGAGGTAGTGACATCCCCAGATAAGCGCGACAAGCATGATAAATCGATTCGCGGCTGGAAAAAAATGATGAAAGAGCAACCTATCCTCGCGAAAAATGAAACAGACCTGATCATCAAGAATACATACCGAACATTGATGACGCGCGGGATGAAGGGTTGCTACCTGTACTGCACCGACAAAGAGACGGCGAAATACTTCGAGAGTCGGCTTAGCCAATACAGCAATCATTGACGGTATCGTTTGCTAGGAGCCCCTGTGCCGGCGAGCGCAGGGGCAACGATCAACCGTGCGACCATCTGCTTTATAGATTCGGCCCCGATTCGTTTTTGGGCGCGGTTCTCAAAAAGCACCGTCCATCGGAATCCAGGCCACACAGCGTTCCAACTGGCATTCCAAGCAAGTTGACCAAAAAAATATTTATCAGCCAAAACAATTAGATATTTACTGGTTTCAAATTACCCCGGCACTAGACACCAAAAAAATACAACACAAGCCGACACCCCGGCCTTTAACCAGCCCCCTCCGACAACCCCGCCTCTAACCGTTCACCCAAACCCTAACCCTCACTCCATAACGCCCTCTTCTTTAAGGCTCAGCCGAAACGTATCCCGAGCAGTCTTCCCCACATACTTCGTCAACGCATAATTCGCCGTGCCACCCACTACAACCCCAATCCCAAAAGGAATCACTTTAGCGGCAGCCTTCTGGGTGAACGTAATCCCGATCTTCTTGAACAAATCCTTGATCACTTGCAAAACCGGACCCGTGAGGTACTTCTTGACCATCCGCACCCCGGCTTTGCTGGCGATTCGGGTCGTTCCCGTAGTCCCCATCTGCTCCAGCGAACCATAGAGGGCGATGATGTACGACATGTGCTTGGCGTCCTCATTGGACATCTTCCCGTTGATCGCCACCGCCAGGCACATCGTCATATCAATCTGAAGCTTCATGCACACCGAAATGTCCGCCAGCCCGCCGCCCACAGCACTCACCGCAGTTCCGATACCCGGGATAACACCCGGCAGCGCAGTGGCAGCACCAGAGGTGGCGGCCAATTTTGAGTAGCGGCTGATAATCTTGTCGACCACCGTGTCCTCGATTTTCTGCTCCGAGGCAGACGGCGAGGCCTTGCGCGCCTGCGCCTGGTACTGGGCGACCAGCTCCCGCGCATCTTGGGGACTAATGGCAATGGCTTCCACCATCTTCATCAACGACGAGCTGCTTTCTACTACTTCAGTGGTCATGCCGGATTCCGTTCGTAACATGGTTTGCCAACTGCCCGCAAAAGCGAAGCATGGGTATCAAGGCGGTCAACATGGCGTCTGGCGCAGGGTCTCACACGATCCGATACTGGCTGCGTCGCTAAAGGTCCGTGCCCCGCGCAGGGTTGCAGCAGCCCTTAGCGCTCAAGAAGCCGCATGGCTGATGAGGCATAATGCCATCATTTGATTGTAAGTCTCCACCGGGCCAGGTGAAATCGGCTTTGAACCGTTCCGTAGGCATTCAGCACTGCACCTGCCCAAGCAGCGGCCTATTCAAAAGCCTCCCTTAACGGCCTTGTGTCACAGCCATGTCCTGCAAAATGACCACCTTGCGCTGCAACTGCGCAACATGCTCTCGCTCCGCCCGCAACGCTGACCGTAGCTCGCGGTTCTCCATCTCCCAAATTTGCAGCCAACGCAAATCCCGCTGGCAGTGCTCCACCTTCTTGCCAAGCTCCCCCAGCTTCAACCCTTGCTGGATCAGCACCAGCAGGATGATTCCCATTGCCACCAAGGCCCCCGTCGCAACCACTTCCGGCATCGTCATGTTCATGTCCTTTGATGCCTCCGATGCATTCCGAAGGCGAGTCAAAGGTATGTAATGAAAAACTACACGTCTAGAATGTAGACTTATACAGGTAAAGTAATCGCGCACATGGAGAGGGTATGAAACGCAAGCAATCCATCGAGCAGGTACGCTGGGACCTGGCACTTCGCTATCGTTTGATCGAGACCGTTGCCTGGTGGGAAGGCCGGCTGACCACGGGGCATCTGATGCAGAGCTTTGGCATCAGCCGCCAGCAGGCGTCGAAGGACATCAATACCTACATCACCGAGCATGCGCCCGAAAACTTGACGTATGACAAGCAGATCAAGGGCTATGTACCGAGCGAGCAGTTCGAGCCGCGGTTCATCGACAACAGCGCCAGCGCCTATTTGCACCTGCTGTACCAGAACAATGAGCGCGCCCCGCACATCGACGGGCTGGCACTGGCCTATGCGCACACCCGGGTGCTGGAAGTACCCGATCGCCCAATTCGGCCAGAGGTGCTGCGCCCATTGCTCAAAGCCTGCCGTGAAGGCCTGCGCCTGGAAACCGAATACGTGTCCTTCAACACCCCCAACGTCGAGGTACGCCTAATCGCCCCGCACACGCTGGTGTACACCGGCATGCGCTGGCACGTGCGGGCTTATTGCGAAAAGAACGGCCAGTACCGCGACTTCGTGCTGAGCCGCTTACGCGGGCAACCGGACTTGCTCGACGCATCGCCGAACACGCGTGAGCAGGATGAAGACTGGAATGTGGAAGTGCCCGTCATCTTCGAACCTGATGGGCGGTTGAACGCGGCGCAGAAGGCAATCATCGAAACCGACTTCGGCATGACGGATGGGCAATTGGTGGTACCGAGCCGCAGGGCGTTGGTGAAGTATGTGTTGCAGCGGTATCAGATCGACCACCGCAACATGGCGATACTGCCCGAGGCCCAGCAACTGGTGGTGAGCAACCTCAAGGAATTGAAACAGTGGTTGATGAATGACTAATAGCTGAATGCCGGGGCCGAGAGTTGCTGCCGCAAGTCTCAGCCCGGCACACGCGCTCAGCTACGACCACCTGCTCCAGCGCTTGCTGGGGTTATCAGGGCTCATTTGCGCAGCAATTCGTGCCTGAAACGTGCTTCCAGCGAGGGGATTTCAAGCAACACATCTTCGTCTTCCCACACATCGTAGGAGCGTTCCATCTCAATGTTTCCGGCCATGAAATCTTCATCGAAAGGGGCATCATCATCGATTTCCTCGTAGAGCGACGAGGTGTAACCCTTGATCCAAAGCTTGCGCTTTTCTGCACTGACCACATAGCCGGAAGAGTACTCACTACCCAGCAGGCGCTGGGGCTCCGCAGAGCCTTTACGGCCAAGGGCGGTAATGGCAATGACCAGATGCGCCAGTTCATCCATGTCTGGGCAGACGAACTCATGAAACGCTGGCCAAAACTCCATATCGGCGTCAGAAGCGCGCCAACCTTTCGCATCGTTGACCTCGCTCAGGTCTTCGTAGGGGTGCGAATGGAACGTGCCGATGAGCTCCAACTGCGGCCAGTACTCTGCGAAGAAGTCGCGCTTCATCGCGATGGATTCGAAATCGGGCTTTACCCATTCCGAGTGCCTGAGCGCCGAGGTTTCGACCGTGGCGACCACCGCAACCAGGCGGGCAGGAAGGTTGTTGCGCACGGGTAAGGCATACCCCCACAGCAAGCCGAATGTTTCGAGCTTCTTGTTGCTTCGTCCCCGCGCGTGCGCCCTGTGCGACACCTCGTACGCCTCGATCGCCGAAGTAAGCAACTGCGGCAGGACATGATCCTCAATAATTACCTGTGTGCGCATTTATTCCTTCCTGGGAGTTGTTGATGGCTTGCGCCGCGTTATCAATGCCCAGGACACGCCAGGCGGATAATGGCAAATAGCCTTTATCCTACCTTATTTAGCTGATCAGAATACGGTGGAGGCTGGCCGAATGCCCAGCGTCCACCCGGTACACATTTCCCCTACCAGCTATAACTCACCTTCGCCGTAACCTCCCGCCCCGGGTTGTAGTAATTCGCCGTCCCCGACCCCACCACATGCTGCTCGTCAAACAGGTTGCTCACATTCAGCGCCAGGTCGGTCCCTTTGGCGATCTTGTAGTTCAGCGCCGCATCAAACAACGTGGTCCCATCGCTCTTCTTGGTATTGGCAGCATCCATGTAGTACGCCCCCACATACCGCGCGCCCAGGCCGACACTCACATCAGTGCCAGGTATGTCGTAGTAGCTCCACAGCGATGCGGTGTGTTTGGGCGCCGTGGTGAACTCATTGCCCTTCAAGGAAGAGCCGTCATACAGCGACCCGCGCAGCACTTCGGACTCCATGTAGGAGTAAGCACCAATCACGCTGATGTCTTGCGTGACTTGTGCCTTGGCTTCCAGGTCAAGGCCACGCACGCGTGACTCGCCCACCGTCTGCTGCTCGATGATGCCGCTTGGCAACACCACGGCAATGGTGACGTTCTCTTGGGTCAGGTCATAAACAGCGGCGGAGAAGAGTGCGTCCATGCCCATGGGCGAATACTTGATGCCCACTTCGTATTGCTTGCCGGTCTGCGGGGTAACGCCCACTTGCGGGGGCGAGACGGACTCCACCATGCTCACGTAGGTCGACACTTCATCGTTGACGATATAGGTCAGTGCCGCGCGGTAGGAGGTTTCGGAGAAGTTGTCCTTTTCCGTCTGCTCGCCACCGATGTATTCCTTGCTCGACAGGTCCATCGAGTCATTACGCACGCCTGCGGTCGCGATGACGCGGTCAAAGAACGACAGGTTCTGCTGCAGGAAAACCGCCTTGGTGGTGGCGTCATTCTTTTTGCGGGTATAGGGCGTGATGCCGCCGGGCACGCCGGTGAATACCGGGTTGGCGATGTCGATGGAGGGCGCCAGGCCGTAGACCGAGCTCTGTTTGGTCGTCGAGTCGAGGTACTCGACGCCCACCAGCGTGCTGCTGTCGATGTGCTCGAACTGGGCATCGTACTGCAGCATCAGGTTGCCGTTGAGCTGATCGGCATCGCTGTCGGTGCCGAAGACGTAACGTGGAATGGTGGTGCCAACACGCGAGGCGTTGTCGCTCAGGTAGACATAGCCGAAGTCATCGGTCAGCTCGCTGTAGCGCAGGTTGCTGCGCAGGGTGAAGCCGTTGTCGAAGTCGTGGGTAATGTTGCCGCTCAGGCTGGTGCGCTCGACATCGTGGAAGTTGTAGCCGGGCTCGCCGTAGAAGTCGCTGCGGTCGTACTCCTTGTCCAGCGGGTAGCCACCGCTGTTCGGCGAGCTGTTGGTCTTCAGGTAATCCAGCACCACCGTGCCCGAGGTGAAGTCGGTCGGCGCCCAGGTCAGGCCGCCCATCACGAAGCGGTTATCGTCCTGCGAATGGTCGTACTCGCGGTCGCTGTTCTGCATCTTGGCCGTGAAGCGGCCGGCCAGGGTTTGTTCGTCGTTCAGCGCATCGCCTACATCAATCCCGGTTTCGGCATGGTCATAGGAGCCGTAGGTCACGTAGCCTTGGCCAAACTTCTCGAAGCGCGGTTGCTTGGTCACGAAGTTCACCGAGCCACCCGGGTCTGCCGGGCCGAACAGGGTGGAGTTGGCACCCCGCAGAATTTCGATACGCTCGTAGGCGTAAGGGTCTTCGCGCACACCGCGCATCGAGCTGAGGGTCAGGCCGTCTCGGTAGGTGGTGGCCTGGAAGCCGCGGATCAGGAAGTAGTCGTTGCGGTCGTCCGAACCGTAGTAGTCGCTGACCACGCCGGGGGTGTATTGCAGCGCCTCTTCGGTGGTGCTGACGCTGCGCTGCTGCATTTCCTTGTTGGTCACCACAGACACGGACGCGGGCGTGTTGAGGATGCTGGTCGCCACCTTGCCCCCAACCCACAGCTCCTTGGCAACCACCGAGTTGGCGTCATCGTCAGCGCTGGCCTTGACCTTGGCATTGATGATGACAGGCGCCAGACGGTAGTCCTCGGTCGCGCCCAGTTCCAGCGGGCCGGCAGGCTTAGGCTGCGGTATTACCAGGTACGCATTGGGGCCCTGCGGCTCAAACTGCAACTCGGTTCCGCGCAGCAGCGACGACAGCGCCGACCGCGTATCCAGCGCGCCCTGCACCCCGTTGGTATTGCGGTTGGCCACGTTCTGCGCATCGAACGAAAGGCTGATGCCCGCCTCGCGCGCAAAGCGGTCCAGTGCCGGCGCCAGCGGGCCCGCGGGAATGCTCCATTGCTTGAGCGGGCTGTTGTGATCAGCGCTCAAAGGCTGTGCAAGCGACGGCAGTGCGTAGGTGCTGACTGCCAGGCCCAATAGTGCAGCATGCAGGGCACGACTCAAGGGGTGGCGCTGTGGAACCGGGGTAAAACTCATTCTCTCGCTCCGTGTCGGGGGTCGGCGGGCTGGCCTGTAATCCGGCCTTCTCTACATGCCGAACGAGAATGAGAAAACACCTCATTTATTTTCAATGAATTGCGCTAGCGGGGCGGGTACCTGCGAGCACCTGTTAATCCAAACGCTCTCTCAAACCAAAAAACAAAGGGCACCCATCCTCGGGTGCCCTTTGCCTTACAGCCAGGTGAACTGAATCACCCCATCGATCGCGCGCCCACCGGTTGCGCATGGCCCCTCGACGTCACGATCCCCAGGAAGGAAATCACGATCGCCAGGCCCAATGTCGAGCTCACTTCCGCCCGATGCTCAGGCGTGTACATCATCACCGCCAGCGCCCCTGCGATGAAAATGATCACCGCCCAGGTCAGGTACGGGAACAGCCACATGCGGAACTTCAGTTCGGTGTTCTCGCGCTCCAGTCGGCGGCGCATGCGCAGCTGCGAGATGGCGATAACCATGTACACCAACAGGGCGATGGCACCAGAGCTGGCCAGCAGGAACTCGAACACGCCCTTCGGCGCGAAGTAGTTGAGGACCGCGATGGCCGCACCGATCAGGGTGCTGCCGAACACTGCAGCACGCGGTACACCGACCTTGGAGGTCTTGTTGAGGAAGGCCGGGGCGTCACCGCGCTTGGCCAGCGAAAACATCATCCGCGAAGCGATGTAGATGGACGAGTTCATGCAGCTGGTAACGGCTACCAGCACCACCAGGTCGACCATGAACGCGGCGTTGGGGATGTTCATGATTTCCAGCGCACGCTGGTACGAACCCACCACCGCCAGCTGCGGGTCGTTCCACGGCACCACCGAAATGATCACGAAGATCGACAGGATGTAGAAGGTGCTGATACGCCAGATCACCGAGCGGGTGGCCTTGGCGATGTTGCGCGACGGGTCGCTGGACTCGGACGCGGCGATGGTCACTGCCTCGGTGCCGATGAAGCTGAACATCACAGTGATGAACGCACCCACCACTGCCGACCAGCCTTTCGGCGCAAAGCCGCCGTACTCGGCCATAAGCCCGCTCAGCCCACTGACCTCGCGGTTGGGCAGCCAGCCCATCAGCGCGGCGAAGCCCAGGCCGATGAAGCCCAGGATGGCGGTGACCTTGAGGATGGCGAACCAGAACTCGAACTCGCCGTACTTGGCCACGCTGAACAGGTTGGTACCGGCCAGCAGCAACACCGAAGCCAGGGCGAAGATCCAGCTGTCCACCTGCGGGAACCAGGCGTTCAGCACATGCCCGGCGGCCAATGCTTCGATAGGAATCACCAGTACCCAGAACCACCAGTACAACCAGCCGATGGTATAGCCGGCCCAGCGGCCAATGGCCTGGTCGGCATAGGTGGAAAACGATCCGGTGTCGGGGTGTGCCACGGCCATTTCGCCGAGCATGCGCATGACCAGTACCACCAAGGTCCCGGCCACGAAATAGGAAATTATGGTTGCTGGGCCGGCTGCCGCGATGGCATGGCCAGAGCCGACGAAAAGTCCGGCGCCGATGATGCCGGCGATGGACAGCATCGTTACGTGACGTGGCTTGAAACCTTGTGCAAGGTTGCCATCAGATCCCACGGTGTTCATTGATGTTGTTCTCTTTTTGCTGACACAAGGAAGGACGGGCAGGCGTAGGCGAAAAATATCTCCTTTGAAATCAATAAGTCGACACGTTGTTCGCGCGCTGTTGTTGATATTTGGCACGCGTCACAGAGCAAGGTGTCAGTGCGGTTCGGGGTTCATTTAATCCCCGCATGGCTGTGGGGAATTACACGAGAACGCCACGGAACTGTTCGATCACGACAGGGCATTTCCATCAACGCCAGATGTCGCGAATGGCATATCTGATCGCGCCACAGGCCCAAATGGAGGTTTTGTTTTGCATTTGGATGTGTTGCCGGTGCCGATATCTTCGCCGCACGCCGACGCTCGATGAACCCGCTTCTGCAAGCCGC